>DGNT01000216.1 GCA_002389055.1 Alcanivorax sp. UBA4485 | reverse complement strand
TGATCGACTACGACCAGGTGGAGAAGCTGGCCCGCGAGCACCAGCCGAAGATGATCGTGGCCGGCTTCTCCGCTTACTCGCAGATCGTCGACTGGCAGCGCTTCCGTGACATCGCCGACGAAGTGGGCGCCATTCTGCTGGTGGACATGGCCCACGTGGCCGGCCTGGTCGCTGCCGGCGTCTACCCCAGCCCGGTGGGCATCGCCGACATCACCACCACCACCACCCACAAGACCCTGGGTGGCCCGCGCGGTGGCCTGATCATGGGCAAGGCCAACGACGACCTGCAGAAGAAGATCAACTCCGCCGTCTTCCCCGGCGGCCAGGGCGGCCCCCTGGAGCACGTCATCGCCGCCAAGGCGATCTGCTTCAAGGAAGCCATGGAGCCGTCCTTCAAGACCTACCAGCAGCAGGTGGTGAAGAACGCCCAGGCGATGGCCAAGGTGTTCATCGAGCGGGGCTTCGACGTGGTCTCCAACGGCACCGAAAACCACCTGTTCCTGCTCAGCCTGGTCAAGCAGGACATCACCGGCAAGGACGCGGACGCCGCTCTGGGCCGCGCCCACATCACCGTCAACAAGAACGCCGTGCCCAACGACCCGCGCTCGCCCTTCGTCACCTCTGGCCTGCGCATCGGCTCCCCGGCCATCACCCGCCGCGGCTTCAATGAAGCCGACGCCACCGAACTGGCCGGCTGGATCTGCGACATCCTCGACAACATGGGCGACGAGGCGGTGATCGACGAAGTGCGCGGCAAAGTCAGCGAGATCTGTAAGCGTTTGCCGGTTTATGAGCAATAAGCGATGAGTTGATAGTTGACAGTGGATAGTTGACAGCGAAAACAAAGCGAGGCGTCAGGGATGACGGGAAAATTTGTAGCGCGGGAGAAATCCCGCGCTTTTGCGTTGCGGGTGGTGAAACTCTGCCGGTTCCTCCAGGAGCGGGATCGGGAGTATGTGCTGAGCAGGCAGTTGCTGCGCAGTGGTACGGCGATTGGGGCTTTGATCCGCGAGGCGGAGCAGGCGGAGAGCCGGGCTGATTTCGTTCACAAGCTATCGATCGCTCTTAAAGAAGCCAGTGAAACGGCGTATTGGCTGGATTTACTGACGGAGTCCGGGTATTTAGATTCCGTGCACGGTCAGTCTATGATGGCCGATACCGAAGAGCTCCTGAAAATCCTGACGGCGATTATCCGAACCACCAAGCGCCGCAGATAACCCGGGTTGTTGATCTTTTAGCTATCAACTGTCAATTATCAACTATCAACTGGTCCTCTCATGTTTTGTCCGTTCTGCGCTGCCCAAGACACCAAGGTGATCGACTCGCGTCTGGTCGCGGACGGCGGGCAGGTGCGCCGGCGCCGGGAGTGCCTGAGCTGTAACGAGCGTTTCACCACCTTCGAGACCGCCGAGCTGGTGATGCCCCGGGTGATCAAGTCCGACGGCACCCGCGAGCCGTTCAACGAGCAGAAGCTGCGCGCCGGCATGCTGCGCGCCCTGGAGAAGCGGCCGGTGAGCGTCGAGGACCTGGAAGCGGCGATCAGCCGGCTCTGTCACCGTCTGCGCGCCACCGGCGAGCGGGAAGTGCCGGCCCGGCAGGTGGGTGGCTTCGTGATGGAGGCGCTGCAGCAGCTGGACGATGTGGCCTATGTGCGCTTCGCCTCGGTCTACCGCAGCTTCCAGGACATTTCCGAATTCGCCGCCGAGGTGGACCGCCTGCGCGGCCGCGCCGGCGGCGGCGAACCGCAAGACGACGATACCCCGCAGCAATGAGCGCCGGGCGGTTCAGCGATTTCGATCATCAGTGCATGGCCCGGGCCCTGGAGCTGGCCCGGCGCGCGCTCTACACCACCGACCCCAACCCGCGCGTCGGCTGCGTGCTGGCCCATGACGGCCTGATCATCGCCGAGGGCTTCCACGCCCGCGCCGGCGAGCCCCACGCGGAGCGCAACGCCCTGGCCACCGCCGGTGAGCACGCCCGCGGCGCCACCGCCTACGTCACCCTGGAGCCTTGCTCGCACACCGGCCGCACCGGCCCCTGCGCGGATGCCCTGATCGACGCCGGGGTGGCACGGGTGGTGGCGGCCATGCAGGACCCCAACCCCCAGGTGGCCGGCAGCGGCCTGCAACGGCTCCGCGACGCCGGTATTCAGGTCGACACCGGTCTCCAGGAGGCGGACGCCCGCGCCCTGAATCCGGGCTTCGTGCTGCGCATGAGCCAGGGGCGGCCGCTGATCCGCATCAAGGCCGCCGCCAGCCTGGACGGCCGCACCGCCATGGCCAGCGGCGAATCCCAGTGGATCACCGGTCCCGAGGCGCGCGAGGACGTGCAGCGGCTGCGCGCGCGCAGCAGCGCCATCGTCACCGGCATCGGCACGGTGCTGGCGGACCGGCCCTCCTACACCGTGCGCCCGGAGCAATGGCGCCATGGCGAGTACGCCGACGGCCCGGTCCGCGCGCCGCTGCGGGTGATCCTGGACCCGGCCTTGCGCACCCCGGTGGACAGCCCGGTGGTCACCGCCGACGGCCCCTGCCTGATCGCCCACGCCGACCAGCCGGGCGCCGCCCCGGACGACCGCCGCCGGGCGCTGGAACACGCCGGCGCCGAGCTGCTGGCGCTGCCCCGCGCCCGCGCCGCCAGCGATTCCGCCGAGCCCGCCGCGACCGCCCGCGCGGAGCAGCGCGGCCTCGACCTGCACGCGGTGATCGCCGAGCTGACCCGCCGCGAATGCAACGAAGTGCTGGTGGAATGCGGCGCCACCCTGGCCGGCGCCTTCGTCCGCGAGGCGCTGTTCGACGAGCTGATCGTCTATCTGGCGCCCACCCTGCTGGGCGCCGATGCCCGCGGTCTGCTGGACCTGCCGTTCGAGCGCATGGACCAGCAGGTCCGCCTGCAATGGCGCGACCTGCGCCGTGTCGGCGACGACCTCCGCCTGACCCTGGCGCCCGTTTAGAACGGCCCGCTGGAACCGGCCTCCGGGACTTGCACGGCGCCGGCGAACCCTTTAAAAGCGGGGATCGGTAACCGGCCGGGAGGAGCCTGCATGAGCACCCATACGTCCAACACAAAGATCACCACCACCAAGATCCGCGCCATGAAGGGCCCGGGAAGCATCGTTTCGCTGACCGCCTACACCAAACCCATGGCGGCACTGATGGACCCCTATGTGGACCTGATCATCGTCGGCGATTCCACTGGTATGGTCGCCTACGGGTTCGATTCCACTCTGCCGGTGACCCTGGACATGATGATCCAGCACGGCGCCGCCGTGACCCGCGGCGCGGCTTCCGCCTGCGTGGTCGTGGACATGCCGTTCGGCAGTTACCAGGAGAGCCGGCAGCAGGCCTACCGCAACGCCGCCCGGGTGCTGGTGGAAAGTGGCGCCCAGGCGGTGAAAATGGAGGGCGGCCTGGAACTGGTGGACACCGTGACCTTTCTGGTCGAGCGGGGTATTCCGGTGATGCCGCACATCGGCCTGCGTCCCCAGCACGCCAACGCCCAGGGTGGTTTCCGCGCCCAGGGCCGTGACGACGCCGCCACCGGGCGCCTTCTGGAGGAGGCCCGCGCCTTCCAGGCGGCCGGTGCGTTCTCGTTGCTGGTGGAGGGCGTGTTCGAAAGCGCCGCCCGCGCCATCACCGAGGCGGTAGCCATTCCCACCATTGGCATCGGCGCCTCCCGGGCCTGCGACGGGCAGGTGCTGGTCACCGAGGATATTCTCGGGTTGTTCTCCGACTACACGCCCAAGTTCGCCAAGCGCTATGTGGATCTCAGCGCGCAGATAAAAACGGTGTTCGCCGACTACGAGCGCGAGGTGCGTGGCGGTGACTTCCCCGGTGATGAACACTGCTTCGGCATGAAGAAGTAAAGGAGGCGACGCCTTGCGGTCCGTCATGCAAGGCCCCAAATGCGAGCGCCCGTGCGGCACCGGGGACACCACCTGCGGCGGGTGCGGACTGGTGGTGTGGGGCTGCTCTGGCGGGGCTGGCGCCGGCAGCACAGCTGACGTCAGGAGGCGATGGCGACGCCGCCCCGGCCCTGGTCCTTGGCCTGGTACAGCGCCTGATCGGCGCGCCGCAGGGTGCGCCGCCAGTCGCTGTCGGTGAGCTCGGCGAAGCCCATGCTGGCGCCGATACGTGGCAAATCCTGTTCCCCCGGTGCGATCCGCTGGAAGGCGTCCAGCAGCCGCCGGGCAATAGAGTCCGCCGCGTCCGGGTTGGCGTCCGCCAGATAGACCACGAATTCGTCGCCGCCCCAGCGGCAGGCGATATCGCCGTCGCGCATGGTGTCGTCGATGCGCTGCGCCACGGCGCGCAGCAGCGCGTCGCCCCGGGCGTGCCCGAAGCGGTCGTTGACCACCTTGAAGTGATCCAGGTCGATGAACAGCAAGCCGCCGCGGGCATTGTTGCCCAGGTTGTCCAGATGGTTTTCCAGGAACGCCCGGTTGAACAGCCCGGACAGCGGATCGCGGGTGGCTTTGTCCGCCAGCCGCCGCAGTTGATGGTCGGTTTCGGTGCGTTCGCTGAGCGTGCGGGAATAGTGAATCACCATGGCCGCCAGCGCCGCCAGTTGGAATACCACGAAACCCGGTGTCAGGGTGCTCAGCGGCAGCAACTCCAGGCCCAGCTCGCGCAGCGTATCGTGCACCCCGGTCAGGAACACCAGCGCAAAGCCGATCACCGTCAGCCACCAGGCCAGGGAGCCGCCGGCCCGTCTTGCCCGGCTCAGCATTCGCCAGTTGATCAGCGTCACCAGTACCATGCAGAGCGCGAAAAACGGCGCCCCGGCGGCGCCGTAGTCGGCGAACACCTGGGTGCCGCGAATCGTGGCCTGGTCGCTGGCGATGATCAGCGCCGGGTGGTCCACCCAGATCAATCCCGCCAGCAGGGCGCCCACGGCGTAGATGCCCGCCAGCCGCCAGCGCGGCTCGCGGCGGCGGCTCAACACCCGGTGGAAGCAGAGTAGCGCGGCGAGCCCCATGACCACCGCGCCCAGAGCCAGCCGGTAGGGTGGCATGACACCGTCCACGTTGCCGACCAGGGCGTCGATCCGGGACACCAGGTCGCCGGTGATGTACACCGTGGCGAACAGATTGGCCAGCGTGAAATGCAGCGCCGCCGATGCCTCCCGGTCGCGGTACAGGTACAGCGCCAGGGTGAACACGCTCAGCAGCACCAGCAATGCCATGGCGGCGCCGGTGGCCATGATGTTCAGCCATAACGTCCAGGTGTCCGTTCCGGCGCCGGCCAGAAAAGCGGAAGGAGTGTGCTCGGGCATGGGTTCCGGGTGACCAAAAAATGAGCGGCAAGAATACCAAAATCAGCCGGGGAAACCGTTGTATCTTCGTTTCAGAGCCGCCGGTGGCCCGCGGTCAGCACGCCACCGCCAACCGGTTGCGGCCCTCCGCTTTGGCGCGCAGCAGCGCCTGATCCGCGCGCTGCAGGGTCAGGCGCCAGTCGCCATCAGTGAGGACGGCGACGCCCACGCTGGCGCTCATGTCCGGGCCGCCGGCCCCTTGATCCAAATGGCGGAACGCGCGCAGCAGGCGCTCCGCCACCGCCAGCGCCGCCGTCTGGTCAGCGTCGTTCAGGTAGACCACGAACTCGTCGCCGCCCCAACGGCAGGCGATGTCGTGATCGCGCAGGGTGGCGCGGATGCCCTCCGCCACCGCCTGGATCAGCCGGTCGCCCCGGTCATGGCCGAAGTGATCGTTGACCACCTTGAAATGGTCCAGGCCGATAAACAGCAGGGCGCCGGTGGCCCAGGGCGCGCCTTGATCCAATTGCTGCTCCAGGTAGGCGCGGTTGAACAGGCCGGAAAGCGGGTCGCGGGTGGCCTTGTCCGCCAGCCTGCGCATCTGGTGGTTGTGGTGAGTGCGCTCACGCAGGGTGCGTGAATAATGCATGGTCATGGCGGCGAAGGCGCCGAACTGGAACAGCACGCAGGCGCTCGCCAGGGTGCTGAACGGCAGCCACTCCCAGCCCAGCTCGCGGAAGGCATCGTGCACCCCGGCGGCGAAGAACAGCGAAAAGCCGAATACCGTCATGCGCCACAGCACCCGGCCGCGGGCCTGGTGCGCCCGGCGCAGCATGGCCACCGCGACCACGGCCAGCACCGCCAGGCAGACGGCGTAGAAGGGGCCGGCGAGGGCGCCGTAGTCGGCGAACACGCCCACTGCTGTGAGCCGGTAGTCGTGCGATGCCAGCACCAGCCAGGGATGCTCCAGCCAGATCAGGCCGGTGAGCGCGGCCCCGACCATGTAGATCGCCGCCAGCCGGCGCCCGCCGGGGCGGTCCCCCAGCACCTGGTACAGCGCGATCAGCGACGCGAGCGCCAGCACCACCGCGCTTAACGACAACCGGTACGGCACCATCACGGCGCCCAGGTTATCGGTGAGCAGACACAGCCGCACGGCGATGTCGCTGGCCACATAGGTGGTGGCGCACAGGTTGGCGACGGTGAAATGCAAGGCCGCCGAAGCGGCTTGATCCCGGTGGCGGTACAGCGCCCAGGTGAAAAGCGTCAGCAGCGCCGACAAGGTCACCGTGGCCCCGGCGCCCATGATTTTTGCCCACAGCGCCCAGGTATCCACACCCGCCCCGCTCAGGCCGGCGACCACGATTTCATACGGCATACGCCCACCCAGAAACAGACTCCCCCTGGGCGAAGAATAGCAAAGCGCCACCGGGGCGTCCCTTGCGGAAACATCGGGTAGCGCCTTGCCTTCGTGCCTCGTTGGGAGGAAATGTGGGTTGCAAATGTGTATCGGTTTGGTGGTTGTTTTTAGCCTTGGTGCTGCCGTCGAAAAGCCCAAGTTTCGATATTGCTGTATTTATAGCCATTAAAAACAGCGACTTAGTGTGTATTTGGCTTGTCTTTCCTGGCGCGCCCCTGAAGTGACACGCAAAATAGGAATTGACATAAAATTATGTGTCGTATAAAAATGAACCCTCAATGCGGACAGCGCGAGGGAGGCACCCATGTACGCACAACAGGTCGACACCGGCAGTAAGAGCCTGAAAACCCTGGACGAAATGGGCCCGGAAGAGCGGCACTTTCAAGAGAAGGTGAACGCGGAAACCAAGATCGAGCCCAAGAACTGGATGCCCGACGGCTACCGCAAAACGTTGATCCGCCAGATCTCCCAGCACGCCCACTCGGAAATAGTCGGCATGCTGCCCGAGGGCAACTGGCTGACCCGCGCCCCCAGCCTCAAGCGCAAGCTGCAGCTGATGGCCAAGATCCAGGATGAAGCCGGCCACGGCCTCTACCTGTACAGCGCCATGGAAACCCTGGGCGCCGACCGCGACGAAGAAATCGAAAAGCTGCACCGCGGCGAAGTGAAGTTCTCCTCCATCTTCACCTACCCGACGCTCAGCTGGGCGGACATGGGCGCCATCGGCTGGCTGGTCGACGGCGCCGCCATCGTTAACCAGGTGCCGCTGCAGCGCTGCTCCTACGGCCCTTATGCGCGGGCCATGATCCGGGTCTGCAAGGAAGAGAGCTTCCACCAGCGCCAGGGCTACGAAGTGCTGCTGACCATGATGCGCGAGGGCACCGACGAGCAGAAAGAGATGGTGCAGGACGCCATCAATCGCTTCTGGTGGCCCTCCTTGATGATGTTCGGCCCCTCCGACGACAACTCGCCCAACTCCGCCCAATCCATGGCCTGGAAGATCAAGCGTCACAGCAACGACGAGCTGCGCCAGCGCTTCCTCGACCAGACCGTGCCGCAGCTGGAGTTCCTCGGCTGCACCGCGCCGGACCCGGACCTGAAATGGAACGAGGACACCGGCCACTACGACTTCGGCGCCATCGACTGGCAGGAATTCTTCGACGTGCTCAAGGGGCACAGCCCCACCGGCATCGAACGCATCCAGCAGCGCAAGAGCGCCATCGACGAAGGCCGATGGGTGCGCGATGCGGCGGTGGCTTACGCCGAAAAACAGAAAGCCAGCGCCGCCTGAACCGAATTAACCAACGAGAACCGAAATGGCTGAATGGACCCTCTTTGAAGTCTTCGTGCGCAGCAAGCACGGCCTCAACCACAAACATGTGGGCAGCGTGCATGCGGCGGACGCCACCATGGCGCTGGAAAACGCCCGCGAGCTCTACACCCGCCGCAACGAGGGCGTGAGCATCTGGGTGGTGCCCGCCGCGCAGATCACCGCCACCGCCGGCGACGAAAAAGACGCCTTCTTCGACCCGGCCGAAGACAAGGTCTACCGCCACGCCAGCTTCTACAAGCTGCCCCCGGAAGTGGATCAGATGTAATGAACGCACTCACTCAATACCTGCTGCGCCTCGCCGACACCGACATGGTGCTCGCCCAGCGCCTGTGCGAATGGTGCGGCAAGGCACCGGCGCTGGAAGAAGAAGTGGCGATGATGAACGTCGGCCTGGACCTGCTCGGCCAGGCGCGCAACTGGTACGACTACGCCGCCGAGCTGCTGGACGACGGCCGCGACGCCGACCAGCTCGCCTTCCGCCGCAACGAACGGGAATACCGCAACCTGCTGCTGGCGGAGTACCCGCGCGGCGACTACGCGGTGACCACCGCCAAACAGTTCTTCTTCGACGTTTGGCACCATCGGGTGCTCACCCGGCTGAGCGGTTCCAGCGACGAACGCATCGCCGGCCTGGCCGCCAAGGGCCTCAAGGAAGCCAGCTACCACCGCCGCCGTTCCACCGAATGGATGCTGCGTCTGGGGCAGGGCACCGAAGAGAGCCACCGCCGCCTCGCCGACGCAGTGCAAAACCTGTGGCGCTTCACCTACGAGCTTACCGACACCGACGCCGTGGAAGACGAACTGGCGGAAGCGGGCATCGGCGCCGGGAACGTGGGCGATGCCTGGCGGGCGGAAGTGAGCCGCGTGCTCGAGCAGGCCGGCCTGGACGTGCCCGAGCCGGCACGCCACTTCTACCTGGACGGCAAGAACGGCAAGCACACCGAGCAGCTCGGTTTTTTGCTCGCCGAAATGCAGTACCTGCCGCGGGCCTATCCTGATGCCACGTGGTGAGCTGATTTTCCGTGAGCGGGCGGTCTTCACCGGCACGCCCCTGGGCGAAGCGGACCTGCCGCGCGCCTGGGACTGCCTGGGCGAAGTGATGGACCCGGAAGTGCCGGTGGTCAGCGTCGTCGACCTGGGCATGATCCGCGCCGTGGAATGGGAAGACGACCACCTGCACGTAAAAGTCTCGCCCACCTACTCCGGCTGCCCGGCCACCGAAGTGATCGAGCGCGACGTGGAACAGGCACTGATCGAAACCGGCTTCCGGAACCCGCGCATCGAACGGGTGCTGGCGCCGGCCTGGACCACCGACTGGATCACCGAAAAAGGCCGCCAACAGCTGCGCGACTATGGCATCGCGCCGCCGGCGGAAGGCGAGGGGCGCGAGACGTTACGCGACCCCGGCCCCGCCGAGTGCCCGCACTGCGGCAGCACCGACACCCGGCAAATCAGCGAATTCGGCTCCACCGCCTGCAAGGCGCTCTACCAGTGCCGCGACTGCCTGGAACCGTTCGATTACTTCAAGTGCCTTTGAGCGTACCCATGACCCAATTCCATTCCCTGACAATCCGTGAAGTGCGCCCGGAAACCCGCGAAGCGGTCTCCATCGCCTTCGATGTGCCGCCGGAACTGAACGACGCCTTCCGCTTCACCCAGGGCCAGCACCTGATCGTGCGCACCCATATGGACGGCGAGGAAGTGCGTCGCTCCTACTCCATCTGCACCGGCGTCAACGACGGCGACCTGCGCGTGGCGGTGAAGAAAGTCCCCGGCGGGCGCTTCTCCGGCTTTGCCAACGGCGAGCTCAAGGAAGGCGACACCCTGGAAGTGATGCCGCCCACCGGCCACTTCCACATCGACCTGGACCCGGCCCGTGAAGCGAACTACCTGGCGGTGGCCGCCGGCAGCGGCATCACGCCGATCCTGTCGATCATCAAGACCACGCTGGAAGCCGAACCCAACAGCCGGTTCACCCTGATTTACGGCAACCGCTCCAGCGGCTCCACCCTGTTCCGCGAAGCGCTCGGCGACCTGAAAAACGCCTACCTGGGCCGGCTCAACATCATCTACATGTTCAGCCGTGAACAGCAGGACGTGGATCTCTACAACGGTCGCATCGACGCGCACAAATGCGACGCCATCTTCAGCCGCTGGCTCGATACCCCGAACCTGCACGCCGCCTTCCTCTGCGGCCCGCAATCCATGACCGAAACCGTCAAGGAGCGGCTGATCGCCAACGGCCTGGAAAAGCGCCGCGTGCACTTCGAACTGTTCGGCGTGGAAGGCCAGCCGCAACGCAAACACCGCGCCCCGGAAGAAGTGGCCGACGACGAAGCCAAAACCGAAGTCTCCATCATTAGCGACGGCCGCCAGCTCGACTTCCGCGTACCCCGCGACAGCGTCAACATCCTCGACGCCGCCAATAAAGAAGGCGCCGACCTGCCGTTCTCCTGCAAGGCCGGCGTCTGCTCCACCTGCCGCTGCAAGGTGGTGGAAGGCGAAGTGGAGATGGACAACAACTTTGCCCTGGAAGACTACGAAATCGACGCGGGCTACGTGCTCTCGTGCCAGAGCTACCCGCTCACCGACAAGGTCGTTCTCGACTTCGATCAACCATAAGGAGCCTCCGAACGATGCCGGCGTCGTTTCCGCGGCTGCGCCGCCCTGCGGGGCGCCACGATCGGCCCGCCCTCCGCGTTGTGGCCGCTTGACGTGGCGCCACCACGCCGGCGCGTCCACGCCTTGATGGCGGGCCGCTCGTGACGCCGGAAACGACGCCGGCACCGCCCGGAGGCTCCCGAGCGCACCAAACAACCGGCGACGGCCCAAGAGGCCGTCGTTTCATACGCAGATAGAAAGGAGCCACGCCATGACCGTTCTGCAAAGCTACCTCGCCGGCCAATGGCTCGGCAGCCAGCCGGGCAAACCGCTGGCCAGCGCCATCAACGGCGAGATCGTCGCCCACGCCCACGACGACACCCCGGACTTCGCCGCCGCCGTGCACTACGGCCGCACCACCGGCGTCAAAGAACTGCTCAAGCTCGACTTCCAGGAACGCGCCGCCCGCCTCAAGGCCATGGCGCTGCACCTGCAAGAACACAAAAAAGAGCTCTATAAACTGTCGCGCCACACCGGCGCCACCAAAGGCGACAACGCCTTCGACATCGACGGCGGCTTCGGCACCCTGTTCGCCTACGCCAGCATGGGCCGCAAAGAGCTGCCCTCCGGCAACGTCCTCCACGAAGGCCCGGTGATCCCCCTCGGCAAGAACAACCACTTCGCCGGCACCCACATCCTGGTGCCGCGTGGCGGCGTCGCCGTGCACATCAACGCCTTCAACTTCCCGGTCTGGGGTATGCTGGAAAAATTCGCCGCCAACTTCCTGGCAGGCATGCCCTGCATCGTTAAACCGGCCACCGCCACGAGCTACGTCACCGCGGCCTGCGTGCGCCTCATGCAGGACTCCGGCGCGCTGCCCGAAGGCGCCCTGCAACTGGTGATCGGTAGCACCGGCGACCTGCTGGATCAGCTCGACGAACAGGACCTGATCACCTTCACCGGCTCCGCGGACACCGCGCGCAAACTGCGCGCGCACCCCAACATCATCAACCGCTCGATTCCTTTCAACGCCGAAGCGGACTCGCTCAACAGCGCCATCCTCGCCCCGGACGTCACCCCCGACGACGAAGAGTTCGACCTGCTCGCCAAGGAAATCGTCCGCGAGATGACCGTCAAAGCCGGCCAGAAATGCACCGCCATCCGCCGCATCATGGTGCCCCAACAGCACCTGGATGCCTTCGCCGAACGCCTGATCCAGCGCCTGGAAAAAATCACCCTCGGCGACCCGGACGAAGAAGGCGTGCGCATGGGCGCGCTCGCCTCCATCGCGCAAAAAGAAGACGTCACCGCCGCCGTCAACGACCTGCTCAACACCAGCGAATGCATCCACGGCGCTGACGGCGGCGTGGCCCCCATCGGCAAAGGCACCGAACACGGCGCCTTCTTCGCCCCGCGCCTGCTGCGCAGCAACGACCCCCACGCCGACGGCGGCGCCCACGACATCGAAGCCTTCGGCCCCGTCAGCACCCTGATGGGCTACGGCGATCTCGACGAAGCCGTGGCCCTGGCCGCCAAAGGCAAAGGCAGCCTGGTCACCACCTTCGCCACCAAAGACCCGAAGAACGCCGCCCGCGCAATCCCCGCGCTCGCCGCCCGCCACGGCCGCCTGCAAGTGCTCAACGCCGAAGCCGCGAAAGAATCCACCGGCCACGGCGCGCCCCTGCCCCTGCTCAAACACGGCGGCCCCGGCCGCGCCGGCGGCGGTGAAGAACTCGGCGGCATCCGCGCCGTCCACCACTACCTGCAACGCACCGCCATCCAGGGCTCGCCCACCATGCTCGCCGCCGTCACAGGCGAATACGTGCGCGGCGCAGAGGTCCTCGAAACCGAAGTGCACCCCTTCCGCCGCCACTTCGACGACCTCGCCATCGGTGAATCCCTGCTCACCCACCGCCGCACCGTCACCGAAGCCGACATCGTCAACTTCGGCTGCCTCTCCGGCGACCACTTCTACATGCACTTCGACGAAATCGCCGCCAAAGACTCCCAGTTCGGCAAACGCATCGCCCACGGGTACTTCCTGCTCTCCGCCGCCGCCGGCCTCTTCGTCTCCCCGGCCCCCGGCCCCGTCCTCGCCAACTACGGCCTCGACACCCTGCGGTTCATCAACCCCGTCGGCGCCGGCGACACCATCCAGGCCCGCCTCACCTGCAAACGCAAAATCGACCAGGGCAAAGCCGCCCCCGACGGCACCCCGCAAGGTGTGGTGGTCTGGGACGTGCAGGTCAAAAACCAGGACGACGAGCTGGTTGCCAGCTATGACATCCTGACGCTGGTGGCGAAGAAGAAAGGGGACGCATAACCCGTGTGGTGAGTTAGTCCTTACTCTTTAATTCAAGGCTTCCTTGGTGATGGCCGCTCCTTTTGGGGCGGCCTTTTTTTTAAGCTTTAAAAAAGCACGGATAGATAGTAAAAAGAAAGGAACGTTCAGTGGTTGTGCTTGCCGATAAAATGACGAATTTTAAGGAGAGGGGATGGATTCGTCACTTTCTAGAAGAGTTAAACAAACGATTTTTAATTTTAAGATAAATGTTGAGGCGAAAGGGGAAAAAGATGGTGTTTATACTCTAGATTACGAAAGAGGAAGATACCGACAGAGAGAGTTAGTAGGTCTTATAAGAGACTCGGTCCCCTATTTTTCATTAACGCCTGATGAAATTAAAAGTATAGATCCTTCGGAAAGAAATAGAAGGGCTTTTTATAGAATTTCGGAAGCGAATGAGAAGTCGAAAGGCGACTATGGAGAACTACTTCTTTTCCTGATTTTGAATATATTTTATGAAGTTCCGAAGTTTGTCACCAAAGCTAGATTGAGAAGTACCAATAGAGAACAAATAAAAGGCTTTGATTGTGCGCATTTTTCTAAAGATGAGAAGGGAATTGTTTTGTGGTTGGGTGAGGCAAAGTTCCATAAAAGTATTTCTGGAGCGGTAAGCTCCGCAAGTCAGTCGCTTTCAGAGCATTTCAGTGATGTCGAACGAGTTAAGTCCGAGCTTAGATTGTTGGGCGGAGAAATAGAGATCAATAAAGGCATGGAGCCTGAGCTCTATGAGGAGCTGGAATCATATACCTTGGGGAACAAGTCTTTAGATAAAGTAAGAATATCCATTCCGGTTCTCCTTACTTATGACAGTTCCACAATTAAATATTTTTGTGGTGACGAATCGTCGAATATTGAATCAGAACTATTCTACGAAAAGATGTGTATAGAGATTGAGAAGCATTTTGGGAAAATTGAATCAAAACAGTGGCCTGGTCACGAAACAATAGATGTATGCTTTTTTATAGTACCACTTGAGTGTGTGGAAACATTAAAAGAAGAGATTGCTTTTATAGAGGCGGCGATGAGGTTCTGATTTATGGATAATCATGCGGAAATGAACATAAAGGAAATGAGCACCGAATCGCTAGAAAATCTCTTGATTGAGACCTACAGGGGGTTAAGCAGCAGAAGCAGCTATGAATATAATCGTGCTGTCTCGGTGATTTGCCACGTTTGCGATTTGAAGCCCAGAGATTCAATGGTGCAGCAGCTGCTTCATGATTGTATATGCCAATCAAGAATCTTTTTATACGGCCATCTATTGTCGATGATTGATTCTTCTTATAACCCAGCGGTTTCTTTCCAGGACGCATTTTCTCAAAATTTGTACACTAGCGGTTTAACCAAGACGATACTTACTCGGCAGCAGAAAGAAATATTTGATAGCTTCCAGGAAAACCGGCGAATTATCGTTAGCGCCCCCACGTCTTTCGGAAAGACAAGGATAATAAGGGAAATTGTAGAACATAACGAGTATAGAAACATTGTCCTGATTATGCCGACGGTCTCTCTGTTGTCGGAGCAATATCAGGACATAAAAACTAACATAGATGGATATATAATATCAAAGTCTTCTAAGGTAACGATAAAAGATGGCGAGAAATATTTGCTCATCCTTACGCCGGAAAGAATGTCATCGTTTCTAGAGGATAACCCTGGTTTCAAAATAGATTTCTTCGTTATGGATGAGGTCTATAAGGCAGACTATAAGCTAAGGGATGGTAGGTTCCAGGTTTTTGCGGACATTCTGTATCGACTTGCTGGCATGTGTAGCGATTTCTACCTTATAGGTCCTTACATCGATGCTTTTAGCGATAATTTCGTGAAAAGGTTTGATGTGAAGATGTTAAAGTATGATTTGGAAATCGTTCAAAAAGATTATTACGCTTGGGGCGGCAAGGAAAACAGAGGCAATAAAACTGTAGAAGGCAAGAATATTAGGGTTGTTGGCGAAAAGTTTAAAAATTTAATGAGGCTTTGCGCTAATGATAATGTCGATGGAAAGTATTTGATCTATAGGTATCAAAAACAGTATGTAGAAGATTTGGCCATAAAATTTGCAAGTGAGATGCCGGACGCCGCCTACGATCAAGAGTTGTATGACTACCTTTCTGAGACGATCTCGCCCGACTGGGGTATCCTTACATGTTTGAAAAAAGGGGCCGCATTTCACCATGGCGCAATGCCAAGGCACATACAGGATTTGGTGGTCGATAATTTCAACAAAAAAAGTCTGGGATCCATTGACTATCTTTTCTGTACAACATCTCTTACTGAGGGTGTTAACTCGGCGGCGAAAAATGTTGTTCTTTATGACAAAAAGATTGGCTCTGGATCTATGTTAGGTGTTTTGGATAGAAAAAACATAGAGGGAAGGGCTGGGCGATTCATGCAGCATTTCGTGGGCAGAATTTTTTATCTGGAAGAGCAGGAATCGGATGATGCTGAGGTGGTTGTTGAGATCGAAAATTTTGACTCAAATTCGCCATCCCCTGAGACTCTTATTCAAGTCGATGAATTGGATTTGTCGCCATCATCATCCAGGAAGCTATTTGATATAAAGGGTGAGCTCGAAAGGCTGATGATACCTTTGGGTTTAATAAAGAAAAATAGATTCGTTAGTATTGAAGGGCAAAAAAAGCTCATTCAGCATTTGCGTTCTAAGCTTTTTCTCGATGAATGTTATTATGATCGTTTGATTCCAGATAAAGAAATATTGCAGATTATCCTATCAACTATATATGAGTTTTTGTTTAGCGATTCAGACAAGGGGCGCAACTTCGATAATGAAACAGGGAAAAATATATTAATAAATTTGACAAAGTTTTATGTATATTACTCTCCTGGCTTTAAAGGATTGTTTGAAAGTGACACAGCGAAGTATGTTAGGCCCCACACTAATTCCAGAATAAGATTCGCTTTTGAATTGATATCTAAATATTTTGAGTTTGTCTGGCCTAAGTACCTAAAGTGTTTCGAAGAACTGTACAATTTTGTTGCCGCTGAGAAAGGGTATAAGGCCATTGATGCTTCGGCGCTTGTAGCTAAGCTTGAGTATGGGACTACGGAAAGCCATGAGATTCTTCTCAAGGATGCTGGAGTACCAAATGAGCTAATAAAGAAAATATCGGTCTTTTTCAAAGACTGTGGTGATTTTCAAGACATAAGAGCGGTCGCTAACGCTAACATGACTTCAATTAAAAGGGCTCTCAAGCCCGTCGAAGGCCGTGTATTGGCTCGATATCTTTAAATTGAGTTTTATTTTTATATTGGATAGAGTGGAAGCACTGCCTCCGGGTGCGGCAACACCCGAAGGCAGCTAACCACAACAGACTGAGTAGGAGTCCATCATGGCTGAGCGCAATCATAAGCCACGCGCCCGCGTGGGTAAAAGCGAAACCCGCAAATCCAATCGCGATTTTCCCTACACCCGGCACCTTAAAGTGCATCCCGGGCAATATTACCAATCCTTCGATCCCGTCCGCGTCCATCGCCTCAAGCAACCCAGGCCACCCGTGCCCTGGGTGCATGTTAAAGGCTATTGGCTTGCGGAAGCCGGCTTTGACGTCGGCACGTCCCTGCAGGTGGAGGTCAGGCGGGGCCGCCTTATCATATCTGCGGCTTCTGATACTACCGGGGTTTGACGGCATATCGTTGCGTTCGCCGCTTTGCCGAGCGGCGGACGGCATCGTATGCTTGCTCTCTAGGTCTACATGGCTGTAGAGCTATCGGTAACGGATAACCAGGTTGCTTCAGGTTTAGTATGAAGCGCCTACAGTTCTAGTTGAGTACGTTGGCCTGGGGGCGGACTAGTGCTTATTCAGCGCTTTCAGGATTGCCTTTTTGTAAACATTCTCATCGGGAAGCGTTACATTGTTGAAGGCTTCCTGCACCTTATAAACAGTAGTTGAATGCGTGATGCTATTGACTAGTGGCACTGTTTCAGCATCCTCGTGCGGCTTATATTTATGCTCGTAAGCCATAAAAGTTATAGATGCCGGCTGGAGAGCGTACTTGATCAAGCCGCCTTCTCCGCCCAACCGTTCCATAATTCTTGCATACACGGGTTGCGGACAAACAAAGAACAAGCCCTTTTTGCATAGCTCTTCTCTCTGCAAAACTTGGCCTTTGTAGATCAACTGGGGCAGAATCCTTTTGTTAACATTTTCCCAGTTGAGTCCAGCTTTTGTGTCTATTATCTCTCTATCTTCTAGGAGGGCCTCATAGCCATTTCGATAGGAGTTAGTTGTGTCAATGGTCTGAACCTCAACAGCAGTAAACTCTATGAGATCGCCATCCTCATTAATTAGAGCCAGCACCCAATCTACAAAATACCCTCCTCTGCCGGATTTCTGAGGTAGGCGCAATTCGCCACCCCATCCGCGTCCAAAAACGGCAATCACCGCCTCTTTATGAGTACGAGCATGATTGGCGGCCTCTGCCCCAGAGACGAGTCGATACTTACTGCCAAAAGCCTTTTCTGCGACTTGGTTCAAGATGTCATGGCCATCTGCGTAAAGTCGAATTGGGCAACATATTACTCGTGCGCCAGACTTCTGCTGCAACGTGCAAACACCAGAAACAACGTTATCTCGAAAGCGTTTTTGGCAGGGTGCGTCAATGTAAGGGCAGTGACCGTCTGCTGCACTTTTTAAGGCGATTGGGGAAAAATCTTCAGATCTATAGCCAAAGAATTCCCAAATAGTAGAAGCCATTAAAATCTCTTATTTTGCTTTCTTTTTATTGGAGGAAATTTTCGTTTCGAGCACTTTCACCAGAGATTGCCCAATGGCAGTGGCCAATAACGGTGGCACTGCGTTACCAACTTGCTCGTACTGTTCCACTTTTGAGCCGGTGAAATGAAAACGATCTGGGAACGTTTGAATTCTTGCGGCCTCTCTTACCGTGAAGGTGCGATCTTGGCTGTAGTGAAAGTAGGCACCCCAATGTGGGTCGCATTTCGTCAGTATGGTTGATGCAAGACCGTCCGGATGTACTCTGCCGTAACGCTTTGTATGATCAGATTTGCGGGCTCGCTTCATGCCTTTCGGAAGAAGGTTCTCTGGTATGTCCGTCCAGTTTCCACCGGCTGGTATATGCTTCATTCTCTTTATGTTGATGGCACCTAGGCGAGCGGATTCATGGTTCACAACGGAAGCTGATCCTGCGCGTAAAATCTTCTGGAAGTCATTCTGAGGTTCAGATCTATAGCTCTTCTCAGGAGTGCCGGCTTCACCGTTTTCCAATACAGGGAGATCGTCCAGAGCGTCTTTAACCGTTACAAAAGATGGCAATTCCATGCTTTTCGGTATCGCGACGATGTTTCTACCCGCAAAATTGGACGTGAAATTCACCCGAACTGGGGCTTCTCGTACGGGGTCAGGAAACACCTTTTCAGTTATCTCGTGATCTCTAAGTCCAATAATGATTGTGCGCCAGCGTGTTTGCGGGACACCAAAATGCGGGGCATACAATATTTTAACGTCAGATTCGTATCCATGTTGGCCTAGAACGGTCAAGATGGATTGAAGAGTCGCGCCGTTCTCGAAAGATACGAGGCCCGGGACATTTTCTATAATTACCGCTCTCGGCTGAAACTCATCGACAAAACGCAGGTAGTCGTGAACTAGGCTGTTTCGCTCATCATCTGAAGATCGTTTGGGGGCGTTAATAGAGAAGCCCTGGCACGGTGGCCCCCCAGCTATCAGATCAAGTTGACCTTTGCGCAAGCCCAGCTTTTTACGGACTAGGGACGCGTCAACGGCCCGAATGTCGCCACGCTCGATAAGAGTTTCAGGATGATTCAGCGCGTAAGTTTCCGCATATCGCGGAACGACTTCGTTTGCGTATAGAGATCTAAAACCCGCCTGACTAAGCCCTTCTGAGAGACCGCCGGCGCCGGCAAAAAGATCAATCATAGTCAGTGGAAGCGGAGACGATTTCACGGGGTTTCCTTTTCTGAAACTGCTGCAGGAAATGTAGCAGCGAGCTTAGCTGCGCACCCCAGTAAAGACAAGGTAAGATGCCAGATTTCCGACGGCTTATGCTGTCACCTGCCCTTTACGATGTACTAATGAAACCATCAACGATGCCTGTTCCGGGGTATGTGAGCGCATACTACCAATTTCAGATTGGGTGCAATGGGATTGCCAGGTCGGCATGTTGCGCAGCCGGCGCATATCTGGCCGTCCTATGACTTCCCTGGTTGCTGCGTAGGTAGCTTGAATTTATGGCCTGATATGTTCTTCATGGGTTTATATCAGTGAAAAATGTAAACCAGCTCCTCCAGCAATGGCCTGCCGGTGCGGTCATCTCCCTGTACTGGCTGATGGCCATGGTGTCTCCAGCGGGGCCGCCGTGCGTTGGGCGCGGAGAGCTGGCTGGTGCGGGTGGTGCACCGCGTTCCGCCGCGAGCAGCGCCGGTACTGCACCCGCGACCGGAGCGTGAGCTGATGGCTATTCGCCCTTGGAGTGAGCGGGAAGGCGTTTGAGCGCTGCTCCAGATTGCATACCCATTTCGGGGGTTTGAGAGCTCAAGATGGGTTTTCCAATATGAAAATACTCATATTGGGTTTATAGTTGCCCATTATGGGTATAAGTCGCGACATCGAAACTAACCCCGACCGCCTCTCCCTGGCTGACGCCTTATTCTCCAGCACCCAGCAGCGGGTGCTGGGGCTGCTGTTCGGCCAGCCGGAGCGGAGCTTCTTCGGGGCCGAGGTGATCAATTTGCTGGGCATGGGCTCCGGCGGGGTGCAGCGGGAGCTGAAGAAGCTGGCCGATAGCGGGCTGGTGCGAGTGTTTTGGGTGGGCAACCAAAAGCACTACCAGGCCAACCCGGAATCGCCTGTCTACGCCGAGCTGGTGGGGCTGATCCGCAAGACCGTGGGGCTGGTGGCGCCTTTGCGGGAGGCGCTTGAGGCGTCCCGCGATGTCATTGATCTGGCGCTGGTCTACTGCTCCGTGGCGAAGGGCGGGGCTACGGCGGCGAGCGATATTGACCTGCTGCTGGTGTCCGATACCCTGACTCTTGAATCGGCCTACGGGATGCTGGCCGATGTGGAGAGCACCTTGGGGCGGCCGATCAACCCGACGTTGTACACCAACGCGGAGTTCGAACAGCGGCTGCGGGACGGCAACCCGTTCCTGCGCAAGGTGCTTTCGGGAGACACCATATTGTTGCAAGGACGCTTACCCGATGACTTCCGATCCTCTGGGGAATCTGGCTCGCACCGGCCAGCTCAAACCTGAACCGCCGCCCACTGCCGGAACTGGGTGCCCCGTGGCGAGCGCACGCGATAGCCGATGGCCAGGATCAGGTCCAGGTTGTAGTGGCTGATGCGCCGTTTGACCTGACGTGTGCCTTCTGACTGAACTGTCAAGGATTCCTTGACAGTTGCCTCGGGGTCTAACTCCTTGTCTTCAAAGATGTTTCTCGCGTGAAGAGAGATATTCTGCTTAGTGGTTTGGAATAGATCTGCAATCTCGAGCTGGCTCAGCCAAATGCTATTGGCTTCCACACGAAGATGGAGCCGGGTTTGGCCGTCTTCCGAGGTGTAAAGGATCATCTCACTCATGGATCGGGCCTCTCTACCGGCCAGTCGCGTTGCTGTTTCCGTCTCATCCGCTTCGGAGTTCTTCCGGCATGTTATGGGTATGGCTGGCCGCTTTTAACTGCCTGCTGGTTCGTTATAGGGGACCAGAAAGCGAAAAGCCCCGGTGCACCCACCGAGGCTTTGACGCCGACCGGGCACTCCCAGTCCACTTGCAGAGAGCCTAGTCGGGAAGGGGTAAGCGGTCAATCAGGGTGGTGTGTCCGCCAACCTCTCCCTCAACGGCCCCTCCGCCGCCTCCATAAAATGCCGCACTCGCGGCGACAGCAACCGGCTGTGCGGGAACACGAACTGCACGGGCATCGGCGGCGGGTCGTAGTCGCTGAGCAGGGGCACCAGGGTGCCGCGCTCGAAGTCCTGTTGGGCCTGGTAGCTGAGCACGCGGCACAGGCCGAGGCCGTCGCGGGCGGCGGCGAGTTGGGTGTCGATCTGGTTGGCGCGTATCAGCGGGTCGATGCGCTGTGACCAGGGTTTGCCATCGACCTGGAAGTGCCAGGTGCTGCCGGCGGGGGAGAAGCAGACGGTGGGCCAGTCGGCGAGGTCCTGGGGGTGGTTGGGGCGGCCCCGTTGTTCGAGGAGTTCGGGGCTGGCGCAGAGCACGTAGCCGGTGTGGCCGAGGGGGCGGGCGATGAGGGTGCTGTCGGCCAGGTGGCCGATGCGCAGGGCGAGGTCGAAGCCTTCTTCGAGCAGGTCGGTGACGCGGTCGAGCAGGGTGAGGTCGGCGCGCATTTGCGGGTGTTGCTTGAGCCACTGGTTGAGCAGGGGCGTGAGGTGCAGGTGGCGGAACATCACCGGCGCGGTAATCGACAGGGTGCCGGCGGGTTCGGTGCGGCGGCTGTCCAGGCGGGCTTCGGCGCCGTGGATGTCGGCGAGGATCTGGCGGCAGTGTTGCAGGTAGTCGCGGCCTTCGTCGGTGAGGGCGAGGCGGCGGGTGCTGCGGTTGAGCAGGCGCACGCCCAGGTGGCGTTCCAGGCCGGCCAGGGTGCGGACGATGGCGGCGGGGGAGCGGTCGAGCTTGTCGCCGGCGGCGGAGAGGCTGCCCTGGTCGACGATGGCGACGAAGGTGCTCATGGCTTTGAGTTTGTCCATCGGGGCGCTTGGCTCCATTTGTGCGAAAACCTGAATAAAGCTAACAGGTTGGCGCCATTTATTGAATCCATCGATGGGCGTTTACTGGCGATCCCTGTTTCGCAGAAGGAGCCAGTGATGAAACAACCGCAGCCCATTCGTGAGTACGACCACGTCGGCATCCGCGTCAGCGACCGCCAGCAGGCGGTGGCGTTCTACGAGCAGCTCGGGTTCACGGAGGTGCGCCGTTTCGAGAAGGCCGAGGCCAACGAGATGGAGACGCCGGATGGCGTGCGCATCAATCTGATTTTCAACGGCACGCGCCTGCCCCATGGCCGCAACGTGCTGCTGGACGAGCCGGTGAAGCTGCCGGGCGTCACCCACCCGGCGTTCGTGGTGGACGACCTCTATGCCCTGAAGGATTGGCTGGACCAGGCCGGCATCGAGATTACCGAGGGCATTCACCGCCTGGGCCCGCGCCGCATCACCCTGTTTATCCGCGACCCGGACCGCAACGTGCTGGAGTTCAACCAGCTGCTGCCCGAAACCGAATGAGGAGCCTCGCCATGAAACTCTACGATATGGAATTGTCCGGTAACGCCTACAAGGTGCGTCTGTTCGCCGCCCTGGTGGGCATTGAGCTGGAGCTTGTGCCAGTGGATCTGGCCGCCGGCGAGCATAAGCAATCGCCGTTTATCGATCTGAACCCCTGGGCGCAGGTGCCGGTGTTGGAAGACGGCGATGTGGTCCTGCGCGATTCCCAGGCGATCCTGGTGTATCTGGCGCGACGCTATGGTGGACACCAGTGGTGGCCGGACAGCGCCGCCCACCAGGGCGCCGTGATGCAGTGGCTGTCCACCGCCGCCAACGAGATCAATCACGGTCCCAACGCGGCGCGCTTGATCGATAAGTTCGGCTACCCGTTGGACAAAGAAAGGGCCCTGGAGATCAGTGCGCGGGTGCTGCCGTTGATCGAACAGCACCTGAGTAAGCACCAATGGCTCGCGATGGGCCGCCCGACCATCGCCGAGTGCGCGGTGTTTCCCTATCTGGCGCTGGGCTGGGAAGGCGGCGTGACGCTGGAGCCGTACCCGGCGATCCGCGCCTGGATTGAACGCATCAAAGCACTGCCGGGCTACGTCGGCATGCCCGGGATCGAATAACGGGCATCAGCAGAGAATGGGGCACAATGGACGGGCCGGCGATGGGCCGGCCTCCGAAACGCTACCTTCAGGCGGACAGCCCTATGACGTTACTGGATCACGTGGAATTCGCCGTGCGCGACGCTGAGGTGTCGCGCCGTTTCTATGAGCAGGCGCTGGCGCCGCTGGGCATGACCCGCATTATCACGGTCGGGCCGGAGCGCACCCGCAGCGGCGGCACGCGCCACGGCTTCGGCAGGGACGGCTACCCCCGTTTGTGGGTGCACGATAATGAGCAGGCCGGGGCGGGCACCCATGTGGCGTTCGCGGCGGCGGAGCGGTCCGTGGTGGATGCCTTCCATCGTGCGGCGCTGGCGGCGGGTGGGGTCGACAACGGCGCTCCCGGGGTTCGGGCGCACTATCACGATCACTATTACGCCGCCTATGTGCTGGACCCGGACGGCGTCAATGTGGAAGTGGTGTGCCAGGCGGTGCCCGCCTAAAACCCCGGCCGTAGCGCGGCGACGTTCAGTGCTGCCAGCTTTTGTACACGAACTCCAGGCTGTAGCCGTCCGGGTCGAGCACGTTGGCGGCGTAGTAGCGCGGGTCGTAGTGCAGGCGCGGGCCGGGGGCGCCGTTGTCGGTGGCGCCGGCGGCCATGGCCTCGGCGTAGGCGGCGTCCACGGCTTGCTCGCTGTCGGCGACAAAGCCGATGTGCGCCGCGCGGGCGTCCACCTGGCCGGGCCGCAGCCAGAAGAAGATGCGGCCGTGGGCGCCGAAGCCTTTCAGGTCCGGGTGGCCGGGCGGGCCGTCCTTGCCGTCGTAGTCGTGGCGGTTGACGATGCCCAGCGGCGCCAGCGCCCGGGTGTAGAAGGCGATGGAGCGGTCCGGGTCGCTGACGGATACGAAGAGGTGATCGAGCATGGTGTCTCCTGATGGGGGCAAGGGGGTGGTTACACGATAGGGCGGCGCCGGAGACCGGGCACACCGGTTCCTGCCTGAAACCTGCCTGTTTCTGCTTTGCCGCTTGTGCCGGCGGCGGCGCCGGCGTCCAATAAGCGGATGAACGACGCCCTGAACGAACTGCGGTCGCTGGCCGCCCACGCGCAAAACCGTCGCACCGAGACCGGCATCCCCCGCGTGGCGATGGTCCAGGGCGCGATTCCCGAGCACCATCTGGCCGCCGTGTACGATCCGATGATCAATCTGATTTTGCAGGGCAGTAAGTCGATGACCGTGGGCGGGCAAACCCTGCATTACGACCCCGCCACCTACTTCGTGATGTCGGTGGATCTGCCGGCGGCGGGGGTGGTGCGCCCGGCGGCCTCCGGCGAGCCCTACCTGGCGGTGAGCTTGACCCTGGACGCGCGGATTCTGGCGGACCTGCTGTCGGATTTGCCTGATTCTGCCGGGCGGGGTGACCGGGACGCCGGCTTTTCCGTGGCGGCGATGACGCCGGAGTTGCTGGATGCCTGGGTGCGCCTGCTGCGCTTGATGCGGCGGCCCGACGATATTCCCGCTCTGGCTCCGGCCTACGAGCGCGAGATTCTCTATCGCGTGCTGCAGGGGCCGCTGGGCTGGATGCTGCGCGACATCGCCACGCCGGATACCGCGCTGGCTCGGGTGAATCGGGCAATTCAGCGGTTGCGGCGCGACTACGCGCGGCCGCTGCGCATGGAATCGCTGGCCGAAGAGGCGGCGATGAGCTTGTCCGCCTTCCACCGTCACTTCAAGGCGGTGACCAACCTCAGCCCGCTGCAGTACCAGAAGCAGTTGCGCCTGCTGCAGGCGCGCACCCTACTGGTGGCCGCCGGCTACGGCGTCACCCGCGCCGCCCACGAAGTGGGCTATGAAAGCCCTACCCAGTTCAGCCGTGAATACGCCCGGGCCTTTGGTCTGGCGCCCTCCAAGGATGCCACGCGCATCGTCGCCGGCTTGCGCGGAACAAACTAATTCACATCAGAGTGAATGTGTTCAAAAAAAGCACTATGCTCTAGGTGCGTCGTGCCCGGGCGTCACCGGGACGGTGCACTCAACACAAAAAGAACCCCTGAATAATTACAAGATCGGGAGAGCATGATGACAACAAGAAACAGCTTTAAATGGCTGGGTATTTCGCTGTGCTGCGTGTCCAGCGCCCTGTTTACGGGCTGCGGCGGCGACAGCAGCGATTCCCCGGTGGCCGAACAACCCCAGGCCAGATCCTGCGATCAGCTGGTGGGCCTGGAGATTCCCGCCGCCTCCATCGGGCTGGCGACCTCCGGCGGCGAAGTCACCGCGGCGGAAGTGATCGCCGCCAGTGGCAGTGGCGCGGCCACCATCCCGGAGCACTGCATGGTGTCCGGGCGCATCGGCCCGGTGGATCCGACGGCGCCGGACATTCTGTTCAAGGTGGCGCTGCCCACGGACTGGAACTCGAAGGTGTTGATGTTCGGCGGTGGCGGCTTTAACGGCAGCGTCCCCAATATCGCCGGCCATGTGGCGCAAGGCGCGGTGGATCAGCCCACGCCTCTGGGTCGCGGCTACGCCACCTTCGCCAGTGATTCCGGTCACCAGGCGAACGCCCTGGGGTCCCAGGACGGCCGCTGGGGCCTGAACGACGAAGCAGTGGACAACTTCGCCGGCGATGCCCTGAAGAAAACCCGCGACGCCTCGGTCTTTATTGTCCAGAAGCGCTACGCCAGCGCGCCCAAGCAACATTACTTCGCCGGCGGCTCCACCGGCGGCCGCGAGGCGCTCACCAGCATTCAGCGCTGGCCCGACGACTGGGACGGCGCCATTGCCTGGTACCCGGCCTGGAACGATGTGGAAGCGTTGCTGGCCGGGCAGTACATCAGCCGCACCCTGTCGCAGCCGGGCGCCTACCCGAGCTACGCCAAGCGCCGGTTGCTGTTGGACGCGGCCGTGGAGGCCTGCGATGAGTTGGATGGGCTGGCGGACGAGCTGATCAATGACCAGCGCCAGTGCAACGCGATTTTCGATCCGTCCACGGCGATGGTGAACGGCAACCCGCTGCGCTGTCCCGGCGGCGGGGACGACGGCGACAGCTGCTTGTCCGACGCGCAGATCGAGGCGCTGAAGGCGATGGAGAGCGGCGTGGTGTTTAATTTTCCGCTGGCCAGCGGTGAGACCCGCTACCCGGGCAGCAATGTGTGGGGCGCCGATCTGGGCATCGATACCGTGTCGCCGGTGGGCAACACCGTAACCTTCCTGAACCTGGGCTACACCGCGCCGGTCTACCCGGCCATGCCCCGCTACGCGCCCTATCTGAGCGTGCTGGTGGATCAGTGGGTGAAGTATTCCGTGGCCCGGGATGCGTCGTTCAATTCCTATAACCTGGACCCGATCAACCCGGCGCCCGAGTACGCCCAGCGCATCAGCGAGCTGAGTGTGGGGCTCAACGCGGGCACCAATATTTCCGAGTTCGAGCAAAGCGGCGGCAAGCTGCTGCTGGCGCACGGCATGACGGACGTGCTGGTCAGCACCCGCGCCACCGAGATGTACTACGGCCGGCTGCTGAATCAGATGGGCGAGGACAAAGTCGATTCGTTCGTGCGCTTCTATGAAGTGGCCGGCTTCGGCCATGGCGCCAGCCTCAGCTTCAACGCCACCTGGGATTCGCTGACGGCGCTGGAAGAGTGGGTGGAGGACGGCACCGCGCCGGAGAATCAGATCACCACGGACACCGTCGGTGAACCGGGCCGTACCCGGCCGCTGTGCGACTACCCGGCGTGGCCCCGTTACATCGACGGCGGCGATCCGATGGTCGCGGCGTCGTTCGAGTGCGTGGAATAAGCGTTCAGCGACTGAAGCGATAGTCAGTGAGGAAAGCGCCCGGCTTCGTTCTTCAGGGAACGGAGCCGGGCGTTTTTTGTTGCGGCTGGGGTCAGTGCGTGGCGCCGGTCAGGCGATGAAAAATCACCTCCAGGCCGGGGGCGAAGCAGCCGTCACCCGCAAAGTGGCTCTCACCGTGCTCGTGCCCATGGCTGGCCAGCGCCGGGGCCAGGCCCAGGGCGGGCGGCGCATTAACGGCGGTGCCGGGCTCGCGATGGTAAATGCTTTGCCCTTCCTTGATGGTTTCTTCCACGCGCAGGTCGATCAGGCTCTTCGGCGGTACCGTCAGCGGGTTGCCCGACAGCACCACGAAATCCGCCAGCTTGCCCACTTCGATGGAGCCCTTGCTGTCTTCCTCGAAGTGCTGCCACGCCGACCACAATGTCATCGCCTTCAGTGCGGTCATCACATCCACTTTCTGGTTCTCCCCGAGCACCCGGCCGCTGCGGGTAGTGCGGTTCACGGTGGCGTCGAGCACGCGCATGGAATCCGGCAGCGCCACCGGGGCGTCGTGGTGGGTGGTGAAGCGCATTCCGCGCTCGCGCAGCCAGCCGGTGGGCGAGATGTTTTCCGCGCGCTGCGGGCCGAGCACGGAGTCCCGGTGCCAGTCGCCCCAGTAGAAGGTGTGCATGGGGAACAGGGACGGGAAGATGCCGAGTTCTTCAAGCGCGGGGATCTGATCTTTACGCAGAGTTTGCCCGTGGATCAGTACCGGCCGCACGTCCACGTCCGGCACGCGGGCCTCGGCTTCGCGCCAGCCCATGATCATCTGGTCGATGGCCCGGTCGCCGTTGGCGTGGGTGAGTGTTTGCCAGCGGTTCTCCAGAGCCTGGGTATAGACCTCGACGACCTTGTCGTCGTCCACCACGCCGTAGCCGGCGTAATCATCGGCCTTGCCTTCCGGCGGCTGGTAATAGGGCTCGGTGAGCCAGGCGGTCTTGCCTTGCGGCGAGCCGTCCAGGGTCAGCTTGATGCCGCCGATGCGGAAGTGGTTGTGGTATTGCGGCGCGCTGTCCACGTTGTGATAGAACGGCGCCACCATCAGATCCGCCACGCCGGGGTTGAGAATATCCGGATAGGAGACGATGTCCGCCCGCAGTGCGCCGGCGTTGGCCGCGGCCTCGGCGATCTTAACGTGTTGCGGCGCGCTGCGGCCGTCCTGCAGGGTGGTGTAGCCGTAACTGGTGTAGAGCTTCTCGCCTTGCTGGAGCATGGCGATGGCTTGCTGCGCATTCATTTTCGGGAACAGTTTGCCCAGCGCCATGAAGAAGGCGTTCTCTTCCAGCAGCCCGGTGGGTTCGCCAGTGGCCGGGTCTTTGACGATCACGCCACCCTTGGGGTTGTCGCTGTCGGCGGTGATGCCCAGTTGTTTCAGGCCGGCGCTGTTGACCACGCCGAAGTGGGCGGACTGGTGGATCACCAGCACCGGCTGGTCCTGGCTCACCCGGTCCAGTTCGGCGCGGGTGGGGTGGCGCTGTTCGGTCAGTTGCGAATCGTCGTAGCCGAAGCCGTAGATCAAACCGAATTCCTCGCGCAGCCGCGAGTCCTCGGCGAAGGTTTTCAGTGTCTCGACCAGGGACGCCACGTCGGAAACGCCGCCGTCCGGCGGTGGCAACAGGTTGGCGCTCATCGCCTGGAAGCCGGTGAAGAACACATGGCCATGGGCGTCCACGAAGCCGGGCAGCAGGGTGCGGCCGTTCAGATCGTGCACGGTGGTGGCGTCACCACGGTGGCGTAGCACCGCTTTGCGTTTACCCACGGCGACGATACGACCATCGCGGACCGCCACGGCGTCCGCTTCCGGTTGGGCGTCGTCGACGGTAATGATCGGACCGTTCAGCCAGATCGCGTCCGCCGGCTCAGCCGGCGGTGCGTGCTGGCACCCCGCCAGCGCCGCCAGCGTTACCGCCGGCAGCAGTTTCTTTAACAAGCTCATAGCTCTCCCTCTTTCTTTGTCATTGTTAATTATTCGGGCGCATCTGTTATGCCCGGGCGTCATCATACCTTGTCCAAGATGTGGGGGCGTTCTAAGGCGAGGGGGGAGGCGTCGGATATGGGAGAGGCCGGGCGGCGTACGCCGCCCGGTTTGCTCGCTGCCGGTCAGCGTTGGTCGGCGACCGATTTCAGGCAGTAGTCAGTGGCGTCCAGGGCGGGCAGGGTCTGGTCGGGAAGCTCTTCGCGGAAGTATTCCAGTAGCGGCACCACGTAGGCCACGTTGGAATCCTCGAAGGCGTCCGGGCGGGCTTGCTGCACCTCGCCAAAAGTGATGTAGCCGTCCTTGCCCTGGCCGGTGAACGAGTTGGTGGCCACGGAGTAGGTCTGGCTGTTGACGATCGGGGTCCAGTTGCCGCTCTCGTCGCGCACGTCCACGTTCTGGATGCCGGAGCCTTCCGCCGCGCCCAGGGTGACGTCATAGCGCAGGCCCGCGGAGTAGGGGAAGGCGCCGGTCGAGGCGGAGATGCCTTGAGCGTAATCGAGCCCTTCGTTGAGCACCTTAATGATCTCCGCACCGGTCATGTCGATGGTGACCACGGTGTTGGAGAACGGCAGGATGCTGTAGGCGTCGGCAACGGTGAAGGTGCCGTCGTTAAGCGGCGCGCGCACGCCGCCGGCGTTCTGAATCGCCACATCGGCCTTGGGCAGGTATTTCAGGAAGGCGTCGGCGACCACATAGGCCGCGTAGCTGCCGGTGGGTGTTTCACCGGTGTTGAACGGCGCGGGGATGCGCTCGAACGGCATCAGCTCGCTGACCTGACCCAGCGTATCCTGCTTGAAGCTTTCCATCTCCTCTTTGTAGGGGGCGAGAATATCCAGGATCTGCTGGGATTCCTCGGCGGTGCGGAGGGTGGTGAGGCCGTCGATCACGCTGTTGATGCGGGCGGTCTGGTCCGTGTCCGCCGCCACCCAGTCGTTGTCGTTGTTCTGAACCTGATAGGACTCGCCCACCAGCAGTTCCACCTTGCCGTTGATATCGGTGACCACGCCGTCGGCGTCGAAGTCGATGTTGAGCCGGCCCAGCCCCTTGGCGTATTCCCAGGCCTGGACGATGTACACCGGCTGGCCGTCGGGATTCTGGACCACGGTGGGGTAGTCGCCGTCCACTTCAATGCCCATGGCCTGGAATTCGCCGGTGGAATCGAGCACGTCATGGGTGTCGCCGCCCACGATCACATCGATGTCGCGCACGCTTTCCGCCAGAACCTGATCAAAATCGTAGCCCAGGTGACTGAGCACGATGAACTTGTTGATGCCTTGATCCTTCAAGGTGTAGATGTGATCACGCACCGACAGGATTTCATCGTCGAATTCCACGGCATCGGTGACCAGGGAAGATTCCCGGGTTTTCTCCACTTTCAACACACCGATGATGGCGACCTTTTCGCCGTCGATTTCCTTGACCACATAGGGCTTGATGTCGGCGCCGAACAGCGGGCTGTCCACGGTCGGGCGCACGTTGCCGGCGATTACCGGAAAATCCACCGTTTCCAGCAGATCCCGAAGGTGCGCTTCGCCTTCGTCGAATTCGTGGTTCCCCAGTTCGTAGGCGTCCAGGCCGATGGTGTTGAATACCTTGAAGTCCACTTCGCCCTTGAACAGGCTGAAGTACAGGGTGCCGTTCAGTTCGCCACTGTTGAGAACCAGGGTGTGGCCATCACGGTATTCTTCGATGGCGGTGGCGATACGGGGGAAACCGCCGAGACTGAGGCGCACTGGCTCGCTACCCACCTGGTTTTCATCGTAGTCCAGTGACAGATCGTAGGTCTGGCCTTCGAAGTAGGAATGGTGGTCGTTGGTGTGCAGCACTTGCAGGCTCAGCGCCTTGGCTTGCTGTTCAGGCGTGTTGCTACTGTTGTCGCCACCGCAGGCGGCGAGAAGCAGGGCCAGGCCGGTTGCCATACCGGTCGGCAATGCAGTTTTCAGGATCATGGCAAGCTCCGGGCAATCTGAAGACGAAATAGAATGTCAGCAGAGGAGCCTAGGCAGAGACGGTGACAAACCGGTGGCAGTTTTGTGGCGTGGATCTGGTCCGGGTGATCGTTTCGATGGCCGTGCCATAAAAAAAGCGCTACGCCGGGGTAGTGGCGTAGCGCCTGCTCAATAATCCTGGTCGAGGGTCATCCGCCCAGGTAGGCGGCTTTCACACTGTCGTCGTTGAGCAGCATTTCGCCGCTGCCGGTGGCGACAATGTCGCCGGTCTCCAGCACGTAGCCGCGGTCCGCGATGGCCAGCGCTTCGGAGGCGTTCTGTTCCACCACGAAAATAGTGATGCCTTCCTGTTTCAGCTCTGTGATGATGCCGAAAATCTCGTCGATGATCAGCGGCGCCAGGCCCATGCTGGGCTCGTCGAGCAGCAGCAGCTTGGGTTTGGCCATCAGCGCGCGGGCCATGGCCAGCATCTGCTGCTGGCCGCCGGACAGGTTGCCGGCGTGCAGGCGGCGCTTTTCCTTGAGGATCGGGAAGCGTTGGTACATGGCGTCCAGATCGTCGGGGACGGTCTTGTCCCGGCGACGGCTGAAGGCGCCCAGGGTGAGGTTGTCTTCCACCGACAGGCCGGCGAACACCTGGCGGCCTTCGGGCACCTGGACGATGCCGCGATGGACGCGGTCGGCGGCCTTGCAGCGGGCCAGATTGTCGCCGTCAAAAGTGACGCTGCCGCCGCTCAACGGCTGCAGGCCGGAGATCACCCGCAGCAGAGTGGATTTACCGGCGCCGTTGGCGCCCACCAGCGCCACGGTTTCGCCCTTGTCGATGGTCACGTCCAGGCCGTGCAGCGCTTCGATGCGGCCGTAGCCGGTGCGGATGCCGCTCAGGTCGAGCAGGGTCTCGCTCATGCCAGGGCCTCCTCTTCGGGCTTACGGCTGCCGAGGTAGGCGTCGATCACGTCCGGGTTGGCGCGGATCTGGTCCGGGGTGCCCTCGGCCAGTTGCCGGCCGTAGCAGAGCACCAGGACCTGATCGGACACGCTCATCACCAGTTTCATATCGTGTTCCACCAGTACCACGGTGATGCCCTTGTCGGCGATCTTGCGAATCACGTCGCGCAGGGCGTCGGTCTCGGTGCGGTTGAGGCCCGCGGCCGGTTCGTCCAGCAGCAGGATGTCCGGCTCGGACGCCAGCGCGCGGGCGATTTCCAGACGTTTCAGCGCGCCATAGGGCATCGCCGAGGCGTGGTGGTTCAGGTACTGGCCGCAGCCGACGAATTCCATCAAATCGGCGCACTGCTGCCGGCAGGCGTGGTCGCCCCGGCGCAGGGCCGGCAGCTTCAGCAGCGAGGCGAGCGTGCCCTGGCCGAGATGCCGGTGGCGGCCCAGCATCACGTTTTCCAGGGCGCTCATGTTCATGCAGATCTGCAGGTTCTGGAACGTGCGGCACATGCCCAGCGGTGCCAGTTCGTGGGGCTTGTGGCCGGCCAGGCTGCGCCCATTGAGATGCACGCTGCCGGCGCTGGGTTGATACAGGCCGGTGATCAGATTGAACAGCGTGGTCTTGCCGGCGCCGTTGGGGCCGATGATGGAATGGATGCGGCCTTGTTCCACCTCGAAGCTGAGGTCTTCCACGGCGTGCACGCCGCCGAACTCTTTGCTCAGATTTTTAACGGAAAGCAGTGCGCTCATGCGGCCTCCTTCTGGAAGCGCCGCGCGATGGTGGGCACCAGGCCGCGCGGCATGAAAATCATCACCGCCATCAAGATGGCGCCGAACAGCACCATTTCCAGCTCCTGGAAGCCGGTCAGGAACTGCGGGATCAGAAGCAGGATGGCGGCGCCCAGAATCACCCCGTAGGTGGAGGCCATGCCGCCCAGCACCACGATGGTGATCAGCTCGATGGAGTGGCCGAAGGAGGCGATGTCCGGTGTGATAAAACCGCTGTAGTGGGCGTACAGGCTGCCCGCCACGCTGGCGTACACCGCCGAGATCACGAACACGCGCAGTTTGTATTTGGCGGTGTCGACGCCGGCCACCTGGGCGGCGATCTCGGAGCCGTGCAGGGCGCGCAGGGCGCGGCCCAGCGGCGAGTCGATCAGGTTCAGCGCCAGCCACACCGCCAGGAACAGCGCGCCGGCGGCGAGCAGGTACCAGAGCTGGGTGCCGGTAATCGTCATGCCGAACCACTCGTAGCTGCCGAACACGCTCAGCTCGTGGCCGAACAGCGACAGCGGCGCCACCGGCAGGCCATCCGGCCCGCCGGTGATCTGGTCTTCGTTGTTGATCACGATGGCGGCGATCACCCCCAGGCCCAGGGTGGCCATGGACAGGTAGTGACCCTTCAAATGCAGAATCGGCCGGCCCACCAGCCAGGCCAGGCTGCCCACCGCCACGGCGGCGGTGAGCATCGCCGGCAGCGGGGCGAATTCATAATTCTGAGTGAGCAGCGCGCTGGCGTAGGCGCCGCCGGCATAGAAGGCGGCGTGGCCCAGGCTCACCTGGCCGGCGTAGCCCACCAGCAGGTTCAGCCCCACCGCTACGATCGCGGTCAGGCAGATTTTGATCATCAGGTCATAGTGGAAGGCGTTGGCGGCCAGCAGCGGCGCCACCGCGAGGATCACGAACAGGGCAATCAGGCCGGGCGCTTTACGGTGGGTTTTGACGGTCGCCATTACACGCGCTCCACGGCCCGGCTGCCCAACAAACCATTGGGCAGGAAAAACAGAATCACCAGAATCAGCACGAAAGGCACCGCGTCTTTGTAGTCCGACGAGATGTAGCCGGCGGTGTAGGCTTCCGCCAGGCCCAAAAGCAGGCCACCGAGAATGGCGCCGGTGCTGCTGCCCAGGCCGCCGATGGCGGCGGCGATGAAGCCTTTCAGGCCGAGCATGATGCCGATGTCGTAGGCGGTGAACGTAATCGGTGCGACGATCACGCCGGCCACCGCGCCCAGCAGCGCGGCGATGCCGAACGCCAGCGTCAGAATGGCGCCGGTCTTGATGCCCACCATGCTGGCGGCATCCTTGTTCATCGACGTGGCCAGCAAGGCCTTGCCCAGGGCGGTGCGAGTAAAGAACAGACCCAGCGCGACCACCAGCAGCGTGGCGATGCCGAGAATCCAAAGGCTCTGGGTGAGCAGCACCGCGCCGCCCACGGACAGGGATTCGGTGTCACTGAAGGCGGGCAGGGCGTGGTAGTCCTTGCCCCAGAAAATCTGCGCCAGGCCGCGCAGGAAAATCGACGCACCGATAGTGATGATGATCAGCGTCACCACGTCGGCGTTTTTTGCCGGCGCGATCGCCAGCTTGTGCAGCAGTACCCCGGCGATGCCGGCCATCACGATGGCGCCGGGAATCGCCAGATAGATAGGCGCGCCGGCGTCCATCAACACCACGGTGCCCATGCCGCCGATCATCAGAAACTCGCCCTGGGCGAAGTTGATTACGTGGCTGGCGTTGTAGATCAGGGTGAAGCCCAGCGCCACCAGTGCGTAAATGGCGCCCAGGGTGATCCCCGAGAAACTGAACTGGAAAAACTCGCTGAACATGTGGGTGCCCGGAGTAGTCGGTGAAGGGTGGTCGGTGAGACGCGGTGGAACAGGGCCGGGGCACGGCGCCGGCCGTGCCCCGGGGCGGGCTTACTGTGTCAGCGCCCAGTCGCCGTCTTTCACTTCCAGGATGCGGAAGGACTCGGCGTCCAGACCCATGTGGTCGTCCGCGCTCAGCCGGTAGGTGCCGGTGACGCCCACATAGCCGTCGATGCTTTCCAGGGCGTCGCGCACCTTGGCCTTATCGGTGGAGCCGGCTTGTTTGATCGCCCGGATCGCCAATTGCAGACCGTCGTAGGCGTAGGCCCCGAAGGTGGAGACCGACTCGTTGTAGTGGCCTTCGTAGTCGTTCTTGTAGCGGTTCAGCACTTGATACTGCGGGTCGGACTTGGGCAGTTTGTCCGCCACCAGCAGGGCGGAAGCGGGCAGGCGCAGGCCGTTGGCGGCGTCGCCGGCCAGTTCCAGGAAGCTGTCGGAAGCGACGCCGTGGGACTGGTAGAACGGCAGATCGATGCCCAGCTGGTCGTAGTTGCGGGTGACGATGGCCGGGCCCTGCCCGAAGTCGAAGTTCAGGATCGCCTGCACGCCCTCGGTGCCGCGGATGCGCGTCAGCTGAGAGGTGACGTCGGTGTCCTTAGGGTTGTAGGTCTCGTCGGCGACGATTTCCACGCCCATGTCACCGGCGATTTCCTTGGTGACGTTGCGGCCGGACGCGCCGAAGCCGCCGGTGCCGGAAATCAGGCCGATCTTGGTGATGCCCCGTTCTTTCATGTCGATCAGCACGCGGCGGGCCGCCTGGCGGTCGGACTGCGGGGTTTTGAACACCCACTTTTTCACCGGCGTGGTGATGGTTTCGGCGCCCGCCAGGGAAATAAACGGCACGCCGGCCTGTTCGATCAACGGCACCGCCGCCATGGTGGCGCCGGTGGTGGAGCCGCCGACGATGATATCGACGCGGTCCTGGCGCAGCAGGCGGTTGGCGAAGGTGCGCGCCTTGGCGGCGTCGCCCACGTCATCGTAGTGCACCAGCTCCACTTGCTTGCCGAGCAGGCCGCCGTCTTCGTTCAGTTTGTCGATGTAGAGTTCCAGGGTTTTCAGTTCCGGATCGCCCAAAAACGAAGCGGGTCCGGTAACAGAAAGGAAGGAGCCAATACGAATGGTATCCGCGGCCAGCGCGGGGGCGGCCATCAGGCCGAGGCTCAGGGCGGCGACCGCGCCGGCGGCCAGCTGTTTCAGCGTTGTTTTCATTATCACACCTATACACGTATGCCCGGGGGCGAATTTGTTGTTTTCAAGCGGCCATCAGGTCCCATGCGGGCCGCGCTATGGGTACAGGTATAAAGCGATACACCATACAAGTCAATACGGCGTTTAGTGTGTCATAAAAGTGAGGTCGATGCGCCAAGTGCCCGTTTTTGCTTGGATTTCGTGAGTGGTTTGTGTCATATAGAAAAACCGTTTGGTAGTATGTCGAATCATTTCAAGGGGTAAGGGAACGCCGTGGATTTGCAGTCTGACCACCTGGAACTGTTGATTAAACGCTTTCAGCAGCAGCGCCCGCTGCGCACCGGATCACTGATTATTACCCTGTTCGGCGACGCCATCGTGCCGCGTGGCGGCACCGTGTGGCTGGGCAGCCTGATTGAGTTGCTGGCGCCCATGGGCGTGAGCCAGCGGCTGGTGCGTACCTCGGTGTTCCGGCTCACTCGCGAAGGCTGGCTGATGGCGGAAAAAGTGGGGCGGCGCAGCTATTACGGCCTCACCGGCGCCGGCCGGCGCCGCTTCGAGAAAGCCTTTAAGCGCGTCTATTCCGGGGTGCAGCCGGCCTGGGACGGGGCCTGGACCCTGGTGGTGCTGAATCAGCTGAGCCCGGATCTGCGCCGCGATACCCGCCAGGAACTGGAGTGGATGGGCTTCGGCGCGTTCGCGCCCACCGTGCTGGCGCACCCCGGCGTGGACCGTGCCGAGCTGAACGCGTCGCTGCAGGAGCTGGGCGCCCTGGACGACGCCATCATCTTCCAGACCGACACCCATGAGAGCTTCGCCGCCAGACCGCTGCGGCTGCAGGTGCGTGAAGCCTGGAATCTGGATCAGCTCGCCGACGGCTACCGGGACTTTCTGGATCAGTTCCGGCCGCTTTGGAACCAGATGAAAAAGCAGAAGAACCTGCCGCCCCGGGAGTGCTTTCTGGCGCGGGTATTACTGATTCACGAATACCGCAAGCTGCTGCTGCGTGACCCGCTGCTCCCCGAAGAGCTGCTGCCCGCCGACTGGGAAGGGCGCGCCGCCCGCCAACTGGCCCGCAATCTCTACCGGCTGACCCACCAGGGCGCGGAAGCCTGGATCTCCCAGCACGCCGAAACCGCCCAGGGCCCCCTGCCCGAACCCGGCGAGAGCTTTTATCAAAGGTTCGGCGGGCTCGATTAGGCTGCCTTTAAGCCGGTTGGGGGGGGCACTTGTGCGAGCGGGCCTTGCCCGCGAAAGGGCGGCTCCGCCGCCCGGCAGGATCCCACAAAACCTTCCCTTCGACTGTCCTGACAGAGCCCTCCTTTGCTACGCGGGTTCGAGTGGTTCTGAGGTAGAAGGCGGGGTATTTGACCTGTAATCAGCGCCTTGTTCCCCGATTTTGTAACATTATGGCGCTCGCCCGATTTGTGTTTGTAGAGCATTGATAATAAAGAGAAAATAAAATTAGAGGGGCAATCCCCGAGTCGCTTTCCCCTCCTATTCGATACATGAATTGCCGTGATGTGTATTGACTGGTGTCATGTTTTGGCTATGCTCGGAAGCAGGTCGCGGCCCGCCCTGGGCGGCCGCTTTTCCGCCGCTTTTCGATTTCAAACAGGGGCGCCTCATGGCCTTCGACACCATCGAATTCAGTCTCCAGGACGGCGTGGCCACGCTGGTCCTGAACCGCCCGGACAGCCTCAACAGCTTCAATGAAGCCATGCACCGGGAGGTGCGCGAAGCGCTCGGCCTGGTGGAACAGGCCCGTCAGGGCGGTGAGTGCCGGGCGTTGCTGATTACCGGTAACGGCCGCGGCTTCTGCGCCGGCCAGGATCTGTCCGACCGGGCGGTATCCCCCGACGCCGGCGCCGATGCCGCGCCCGACCTGGGGCACTCCATCGAGACCTGGTACAACCCGCTGGTGCGCACGCTCACCGCGCTGCCGTTGCCGGTGGTTTGCGCGGTGAACGGCGTGGCCGCCGGTGCCGGCGCCAACATCGCCCTGGCCTGTGATCTGGTGATCGCCGCCCGCTCCGCCAAATTCATCCAGGCGTTCTGCAAGCTCGGCCTGGTGCCGGATTCCGGCGGCACCTGGCAGTTGCCGCGCCTGGTGGGCACGGCCCGCGCCAAGGGCCTGGCGATGCTCGGCGACAAACTGAGCGCGGAGCAGGCCGCCGACTGGGGGCTGATCTGGCAGATGGTGGAGGATGACGCCCTGCGCCAGACCGCCACCGACCTGGCCCGGCATCTGGCCACCCAGCCCACCCGTGGGCTGGCGCTGATCAAGCAGGCGCTGAACGACAGCACCGGCAATGACCTGGACACGCAACTGGATCTGGAGCGCGACCTGCAGCGTCAGGCCGGCCGCAGCCAGGATTACCGTGAAGGCGTCAGTGCCTTTATGGAGAAGCGCGCGCCGCGGTTCACCGGCGAATAGCCGCTCTCCAACGCACCAACGTGGAATAACAACGAGGACGCTCTTGATGTCTGATACCCGCGAATCGTTCGCCGCCGGCCCGCTGGCCGCCCAGGCTTCGGAACAGCAACTGGCGCGCCGCTGCGCGGACGCCATGTATCAGCGTGACCGTGCCAGCCAGCACCTGGATATGCAGGTGGAAGAGATTGGCCCCGGCCGGGCGGTGCTGTCCATGCCGGTCACCGAGGCGATGATCCAGGGCCACGATTCCTGCCACGGCGGTTATATTTTCACGCTGGCGGATTCCGCGTTCGCGTTCGCCTGCAACACCTACAACGAAGCCACCGTGGCGTCCGGCTGTTCGATCGATTACGTGGCGCCGGGCAAGCTCGGCGACGTGCTCACCGCCGAAGCCCGCGAACAGACCCGCAAGGGGCGCACCGGGGTTTACGATGTCCGTGTCAGTAACGGCCGTGATGAACTGGTGGCCCTGTTCCGTGGCAAGTCCTACAAGGTCCGCGGCCCGGTGATCCACGAGGCCGAAAGCGAGCAGTAATACAACAAAATCAGCAAAGAAAAAGGCAGTGATGGATATGCCGTTTAATCTTGAGAATCGTTTTGACCCGGTGGAGCGGGGCGATCTGGCCCAGCTTCGTGAACTGCAGCTCGACCGCATGCGTTGGAGCCTGACCCACGCATACAACAACGTGGCGCACTACCGAAAAAGTTTCGACGCCGCCGGCGTGCACCCTTACGACCTGCGCAGCCTGGACGACCTGAAGCATTTTCCGTTCACGGTGAAAAACGACCTGCGTGACAACTATCCGTTCGGCATGATCGCCACGCCCATGCGCGACGTGGTGCGCGTGCACGCCTCCAGTGGCACCACCGGCAAGCCCACCGTGGTGGCCTACACCCAGAACGACATCGACGTCTGGTCCAGCGTGATGGCGCGCTCGATCCGCGCCGCTGGCGGTCACGCCGGCGACATCGTTCATGTGGCCTACGGCTACGGCCTGTTCACCGGCGGCCTGGGCGCGCATTACGGCGCCGAGAAACTGGGCTGCACCGTGGTGCCCATGTCCGGTGGCCAGACCGAGAAGCAGGTGCAGCTGATCCAGGACTTCAAGCCCAACATCATCATGGTGACGCCGTCCTACATGCTCAACATCGCCGACGAGATGGAGCGCCAGGGCATCGACCCGAAAAGCACCAGCCTGCGGGTCGGCATCTTTGGCGCCGAACCCTGGACCCAGACCATGCGCGAGGAACTGGAAGCGCGGCTCGGTATCCATGCGCTGGATATCTATGGCCTGTCCGAAGTGATGGGCCCCGGCGTCGGCATGGAATGCATCGAAAGCAAGGACGGCCCCACCATCTGGGAAGATCATTTCTACCCGGAGATCATCAACCCGGAAACCGGTGAGGTGGTGCCCGACGGAGAATACGGCGAGCTGGTATTCACCTCGCTCACCAAGGAAGCGCTGCCCATCGTGCGCTACCGCACCCGCGACCTGACCCGGCTGCTGCCGGGCCACGCGCGGCCCATGCGCCGCATCGATAAGATCACCGGCCGCAGCGACGACATGCTGATCATCCGTGGCGTCAACGTCTTCCCCACCCAGGTGGAAGAGCAGATCCTCAAGATCGAAGCGCTGTCGCCGCACTACGAAATCCATGTGGAAAAGGACGGCAACCTGGACATGGTGACCGTGCGCGTGGAACTGAAGCCGGAAGCGGCCGGCGGCGACAGCGCCACCGGCGACGCCGCCAAGGAACTGCAGCACCGGGTTAAGACTCACATCGGTATCAGCACCAAAATCGAAGTCGCTGTACCGGGCACGCTGGCCCGCTCCGAAGGCAAGGCCAAACACGTCTTCGACAAGCGCCCGAAATAGCGAAACGTACAAAACCGAACCGCGCGCTCACCGCGTCGGCCCGGCCCGCGCTTTTACCCAGGCGCGTGCCGCTTTCCAGAAAAGCCGCCCACAAGGCGGCTTTTGCTTTATCAGGGCCGCCAGGGCTAAGCTCCTGAAAAAACGAGGGCTTCGCCATGACCACCAAAACCTTTCGCTTGCTGCTTGTCCTGTGGGCGGCTCTGTTCGCGCTGCTGTTTGTTGTTATCGTGATTCCTCCGCTGATCGGCGACCCGGACCTGCTCGCTGCCATTACCGCCGGCTTCGTCAATCCCTACGCCACCGGCTATTCCCTGGACACCATCATGTGCTGGGTGGTGCTCACCACCTGGGTGGTTTACGAAGCCAAAACCCGGCCGGTAAAGCACGGTTGGATCGCACCGCTGTTGGGGCTGGTGCCCGGCGTCGCCACCGGCTTCGCGGTCTATCTGTTGTTGCGGCTCAATTCAGGACCCGGTAAGTGATCACACCGCTGCTCTATATCGCCGCTGCTCTGGCGGAAATCGCCGGCTGCTTTTCGGTCTGGGCCTGGTGGCGGCTGGAGAAGTCGCCACTGTGGCTGGTGCCCGGCCTGGTGAGCCTGGCGCTGTTCGCCTGGTTGTTGAGCCTGGTGGACACCGACTACGCCGGCCGCGCCTACGCCGCCTACGGCGGCGTCTATATCGCTATGTCGCTGCTATGGTTGTGGCTGGTCGAGCAGCGCGCCCCGGATCGCTGGGACCTGCTCGGCGCCGGAATCTGCCTCGTCGGCGCCGGGGTAATTCTTCTTGGCCCGCGCGGCGCCTAACGCAACCCCAGCACCCACTCCCGCACCGCCGCGATGGCGGGCTCGCGCAGCCGTTCTTCCGGGTACACCAGGTGGAAGGGTTTGGCGGGCAGTTCCGGCCCGAACGGCTGTACCAGCCGGCCGCTTTCCAGTTCGTCGCTGATCAGTGCCCGGCTCATCAGGGCGATGCCCTGGCCGCCCAGGGCGGCGGTGATAGTGTGAGTTTCGTCGGAAAACACCAGGCCGGCGCCGATATCCAGGCCGGGCACCCGGGCCAGCTTTTGCCAGGACGTCCAACTGAGCAGGGCGCCGGAATGGCTGGGCGGCTGGTAGTGCAGCAGGGTGTGCCGGTGCAGATCGTCGTGCCGGGTGATGCCCAGGGCCGGGCTGCAGGCGGGGATAAAGACGTTATCGAACAGCTTTTCCGACACCAGACCGGGCCAGTGGCCGTCGCCGTAGCGGATCGCCATATCGGCGGCCACGCCGTCCAGCGCCGTCAGGTCGTGGGAGATCTGCAGGTTCAGATTCAGGTGCGGGTGGCGGTCCCGCAACAGGCACACCCAGGGCAACAGAAAACGCCCGGCCACCGCCGGGATGGTCGACAGCGTGACGGTCTGGTGGCCCGGGTCGTGGCGCAGCCGGGCCACCGTTTCGGCGAGGGTGTCGAACGCTTCGCTGGACGCCGCCAGCAGGGTCTGGCCGGCGCCGGTGAGCACCAGTTGACGCGGTTTGCGCACGAACAGGGCCTGGCCCAGATAGTCCTCCAGTTGCCGCAACTGGTGGCTGATGGCGGTGGGCGTCACCGACAGTTCCTCGGCGGCGGCCTTGGCGCTGCGGTGGCGGGCCGCCGCTTCGAAGGCGCGCAACGCGGAAAGGGAAGGCAGTTTGCGGGCGCTCATGGGGTTCCTAATGGATGAGTTATATTTTGCCATTAAGGCAAAAATTCATCGTTTGTCGCCGTATCGAGCCTCCGGTTTCATGGGAAGCCTGTCAAGCAGGAATGAGATCAGCTCACCTGCCGGCCAACCCCAACCGGAGAGAACGCCATGACCCGCTTACTGCACCTCGACGCCAGCCCCCGCCCCGGACGCTCCGGGATCCACGAGCACGGCTCCCTGAGCCGCCGGCTCAGCCACCACTTCATTGAGCACTGGAAAGCCGCTCGCCCGGAAGATGCGGTGACGCGCCGGGATCTTGGCGCCCGGCCGCCGTCGCTGCTGACCGTGGACTGGATCGAGGCCGCGTTCACCCCGTCGGAACACCGGCCGTCCGCTATGAACCGGGTGCTGGCGGAAAGCGATCGCCTGGTGGACGAGGTGATCGACGCGGACGTGCTGGTGCTGGGCGTGCCCCTGTACAACTACAGCTATCCGGCGGCGTTCAAGGCCTGGATCGACCAGATCGTGCGGGTGGAGCGCACCATCTATTTCGATCCGGCCAATATTGAGCACCCGGTGGGCCCGCTGCTCAACGACCGGCCGCGCCACGCGGTGATCCTGTCGTCCCGGGGCGGGTTCGGCCTGGGGGCCGGTGGCCCGCTGGCGCACCTGAACCATCTGGAAGCCAGTGTGCGCACCGCTCTGGAGTTGATCGGCATCGAGCACTTCCACGAGATCGCCATTGAGTACCAGGAGGAGGGCGGCGAGCGGCTGGACGCGTCGATACGCGACGCCCTGGCCGATGTGGAGCGGCTGGTGAGCCGGCTGCAGCGGGAGCGCGCCGCCGTGCGTGAGGCGGTATCCGCCTGACGCGTGCCGGTGCGCCAGCGTTTGGTTTACACTGTAAGCCTTTGCCGTCCGGCCCTGTGCCCGCAGACCATGGAGCGCCTCGTTGCCCAAGAAGCCGAAAACCGACCAGGAGATCGCCGCCTTCCGCGAGCGCGTCTGCGAGGTGGCCACGGAGCTGTTCGTGGAGCGCGGGCCGGACAACGTCACCATGCGGCAGATCGCCGCCGGGGTGGGCGTCAGCCCGATGACGCCGTACCGCTATTTCCAGGATAAGGACGAGATTCTCGCCACCGTGCGCGCCGCCGCGCTGGACCGCTTCGCCGCCGCCCTGGAGGCGGGCCTGGCCCGGGGCAGTGACGCCCGCGAGCGCGCCCGCGCCATCGGCGACGCCTATGTGCGCTTCGCCACCGAGCATCCGGCCGCCTACCAGCTGATGTCGGAGATTTCCCAGGTGGACGAGAGCCGCTACCCGGCGCTGGTGCGCGCCAGCCGCCGGGCCCGGGAGACCATGGTCGGCTATGTGCGCGACATGATCCGCGAGGGGATGATGGACGGCGACGCGGACCTGATCGGCTATATGTTCTGGTCCACCCTGCACGGCATCGTGGTGCTGGATATGGCCGGGCGGCTGGGCGGCGAGATCGACGCGGACACCCTGCGCAAGAAGACCATGCGCACCCTGCTGGCGGGTATGGCGGTGTCGCCGCCGCGCCGGGACGATGAATCCTGACTAAATCGCTCATCGGCGGGTGAGCGCCGAAGTCAGGAAGCGCTTGATTTTATAAAATGTACGTTGTAAATATTTGGCCTCCGAACCGAATACCGGGCCAGAACACCGTGCCGGTTCGTCCGAATTCGAAAGATTTACAAAGTAAACGTCACCCACTTAACAGGAATCGCCATGTCTCTGCCCCCGGAAATCGCCAAACGCCTGCGGCTGCCCGTGATCTGCTCGCCGCTGTTCATCATTTCCAATCCGGAATTGACCATCGCCCAATGCAAGGCCGGGGTGGTGGGGTCGTTTCCGTCGTTGAACGCGCGGCCTTTATCCCAGCTTGATGAGTGGTTGGCGCAAATCACCGAGGAACTGGCCGCCTGGGACCGGGCGCACCCGGACCAGCTGTCGGCGCCGTTCGCGGTCAACCAGATCGTGCACAAGACCAACGACCGCCTGGAGAAAGACCTGGAGCTGTGCGAGAAGTACAAGGTGCCGATGGTGATTACCTCCCTGGGCGCCCGTGAAGAGCTGAACCAGGCGGTGCACGGCTGGGGCGGCACGGTGATGCACGACATCATCAACGACCGCTTCGCCCGCAAGGCGATCGAGAAGGGCGCCGACGGCCTGATCGCGGTGGCGTCCGGTGCCGGCGGCCACGCCGGCCAGTTGTCCCCGTTCGCGCTGATCCAGGAAATCCGTCAGTGGTTTGACGGCCCGGTGGCCTTGTCCGGGTCCATCGCCAATGGCTCCTCGGTGCTGGCGGCCCAGGCCATGGGCGCGGATCTCGCCTACATCGGTTCGCTGTTTATCGCCAGCGAGGAGGCTAACGCCGACCAGGCCTACAAGCAGATGATTGTCGACAGCAAGGCCACCGATATCGTCTACAGCAACCTGTTCACCGGCGTGCACGGCAACTACCTGGCGCCGTCCATCGTCAAGGCCGGCATGGACCCGGCCAACCTGCCGGAGAGCGACCCCTCGGCGATGAATTTCGGCTCCGGCGGCAGTTCCAAAGCCAAGGCCTGGAAAGACATCTGGGGCTGCGGCCAGGGCATCGGCGTGGTGGATGCGGTGCGCCCGGCGGCGAATATCGTCGACCAGCTCGCCGACGAGTACCACGCCGCCGCCGCCGCGCTGGACGCCAAGCGCTACTAACGCTTCTGAAGCGCTCTAAAGGAGCGCGCCAGCCGTTAAAGACGCCGGACCAGGGCTTCCCTGGGCCGGCGTACTTTTTTCTGGCCCGCCTGACGGTCGTTATCGGTGTCGCGGTAGCCCAGGCCCATCAGCGCCACGCTGCGCAGCCCTTGTTCACGCAGCCCCAGCAGCTGGTCCAGCCCGGGCGGATCGAAGCCTTCCATGGGCGAGGCGTCGACCCGCTCCATGGCGGCGGCCGCCAGTGCCATGCCGAGGCCCAGGTACGCCTGGCGGGCGGCCCATTGGAAGCCCTCTTCCTCGGAAGCGAAGCCGGCCACCTTGCCTTTCACGGTGTTCTCCAGACCGGCCAGCTTGTCCCGGGGCAGGCCGCGCTCCTCGGCGATCAAATCCACCATCGCCTCGACCTGGGCTTCGGTGACCGGGCTCCAGGCGGCGAAAATGATCAGATGCGAGCACTCGGTAATCTGCGGCTGGTTCATCGCCACCGGCGCGATGCGCTGGCGCAGCTCCAGCGGCTCGGCGACCAACAGGGTGTAGGGCTGCAGTCCGAACGAGGACGGCGCCAGCCGCGCCGCCTCCAGAATCCGGTCCACTTTCTCTTCGGGGACGTTCTCCCCGGTCATGCGTTTGGTGGCGTAGCGCCAGTTGAGGGCGTCTTCAAGCGTCATGGGGACTCCAGTGTCGAAACAGTGCCGGTTCGCGGGTAAGCCGTTATCCTCTCCGGTATCGAGGCACAGCGTCCACACCGCAACACGGAGAAAGAACGTGCAATCCTACACCGGAAGCTGCCTGTGCGGCGGCATCGCCTTTGAAGTCCGCAGCCCCCTGGCGCCAATCCAGGTATGCCATTGCCAGCAGTGCCGCAAGGCCCAGGGCGCCCCCTTCGCCACCAACACGCCGGTGGAGGAGGCGGCCTTTGAGCTGCTGAGCGGTCGCGAGCTGATCACCGAATACCAATCCTCGCCCGGCAAGTTCCGCGCCTTCTGCGGGCGCTGCGGCTCGCCGGTCTACAGCCGCAAGGCCGACCTGTCCGGCGTGCTGCGGATCCGTGCCGGGCTGTTCAACGAGCCCCTGGAGGCGCGCCCGGTGTTTCACGCCTACACCGGCTCCAAGGCCAACTGGTGGCCGATTCTGGACGATTTGCCGCGGTTCGCTGAAGCCTGGAAGCCGGAACCGACCCTCCGCTAATACACAAGCTGCCTGGAAGAGAAGAACAGTGATTTTGATTTACGGCATCAAGGAACGGCTCAATCCGATCAAGGACAGGCTGTCGGACGTGATTCACGGCAGCATGCGTGACGTATTGGGCATGCCCGAGGACAAGCGCGCGCATCGCTTCATTCCCATGGACGCGGTCGATTTTTATTACCCGGGCGGGCGCAGCGACGCCTATACGGTGATCGAGATCAATATGATGGCCGGGCGACGCCCGGAAACCCAGAAAACGCTGATCAAGACGCTGTTTGAGCGTATCGAAACGGAATTGGGTATTCGGCCGGTGGATGTGGAGATCACGCTGCACGAACAGCCGCCCCATTGCTGGGGGTTTCGTGGCATGACCGGCGACGAGGCCGCCGATTTGAAGTACCAGGTGAAGGTTTAGATGCCCTATGGAATCGATGGCGCCCTATTTGGAAAGCAGCAATTGGATCGACTGGCGTAACCCGGCAGTTCAGGCGGCCGCGGCGCGTTTAAAAGGGGACAGTGATGATCCGGTGGTGATCGCGGAAAAGTGCTTTTTGTTTGTGCGCGATGCGATTCGCCATAGCTGGGATTTCCGCCTCAACCCGGTGACCTGCAGGGCCTCGGACGTGCTGGCCCACGGTACCGGCTATTGTTACGCCAAGAGCCACCTGCTGGCGGCGTTGCTGCGTGCCAACGGCATTCCCGCGGGCTTGTGCTATCAGCGCCTGACCGTGACCGACCGGCCTCCGTTTTGCCTGCACGGCTTGAACGCGGTCTATCTGGCGCCGTTTGGCTGGTACCGCGTCGACGCCAGGGGCAATAAGCCCGGGGTCGAGGCGGCGTTCCGTCCGCCGGAGGAGAAGCTGGCTTTTCCCTTGCTCGTTGACGGAGAGGCCGATCTGCCCGGCGTCCATGCCCGGCCGTTGCCGGAGGTGGTGAGCACGCTGACGCAGCACGAGACCTGGGACGCCGTGGCCGAGAGCCTGCCGGACCGGCCGACGGCAGGTTTGGACTGAAATCCCCCGGGCGTTTATCATTGCGCTCCTGCTTTTCCCGCGCGCCGGGCGGTTTTCCGCACGCTTGGCCGGTTCCACCGGTGCCCGTATCCGCATCACGCAGAGGTAAGCCATGTTCACAGGCATCATCGAGGCCCAGGGCCATGTGGCGGCGCTGACGCCCAGTGGCGGCGACGTGACGCTGCGTATCCACAGCGACGAGCTGGATTTCGGCGACGTGAAGCTGGGTGACTCGATCGCCGTCAACGGCGTGTGCCTGACGGTCACCGCGCTGGCTGGCGGCGACAGCTTCAGCGCCGATGTGTCCGGCGAAACCCTGTCGCTGACCTCCCTGAAGCAGCTCAAGAGCGGCAGCCGGGTGAACCTGGAGAAGGCGATGACGCCCTCCACGCGCATGGGCGGGCACCTGGTGAGCGGCCATGTGGACGGCCTGGGCACGGTGAAGGCGATGACCCCGGACGCCCGCTCGGTGCGCATCGACATCGAGGCGCCGGCGGAGCTGGCCCGCTACATCGCCCAGAAGGGCTCGATCACCGTGGACGGCATCAGCCTGACGGTGAACAGCGTGGACGGCGCGCTGTTCTCGCTGAACATCATTCCCCACACCCAGGACGTCACCACCATCCAGGATTGGAAACCGGGGACGCCAGTGAACCTGGAAGTTGATATCATTGCGCGCTATCTGGAGCGGCTGCTGCTCGGCGAGCGCGCCGCCCGGCCCGGTTCGGAGGGCATGTCCATGTCGTTTCTGGCCGAGCACGGTTTCCTGAAGTAGCTCGCGGCGGTCGCCCGAGGGCGCGCAAACACCGGCACGCGCGGCGTGCATTAAAAGGTAGGTTTCATGCAACT
>DGNT01000218.1 GCA_002389055.1 Alcanivorax sp. UBA4485 | reverse complement strand
TCGACATGGTGTTGTCGTTGAGAATCACCAGCAGGTTGGCGCGGGTGTGGGCGGCGTGGCTCATGGCTTCGAAGGCCTGGCCGGCCGTCATGGCGCCGTCGCCGATCACCGCCACCGTGCGGCGTTTGTCGCCGGCCTGCTCGGCGCCCAGGGCCATGCCCAGCGCGGCGCTGATCGAGGTGGACGAGTGGCCCACCCCGAAGGTGTCGAATTCCGACTCGGTGCGTTTCGGGAAGCCGGACAGGCCGTGCTGCTGCCGCACGGTGAGAATTTCGTCGCGGCGGCCGGTGAGAATCTTGTGCGGGTAGCACTGGTGGCCCACGTCCCACACCAGCCGGTCGTGGGGGGTGTCGAACAGGTAATGCAGGGCCACGGTCAGTTCCACCACGCCGAGGCCGGCGCCGAAGTGGCCGCCGGCGCGACCCACGGCGTAGAGCAGGTAGGCGCGCAGTTCGTCCACCATCTGCTCAAGGTCCGTTTCGGGCAGTCGCCGCAGGTCCGCCGGCGCGCCTATGCGGTCCAGCAACGGCGTGTGGGGGCGGGTAAGCGGAATGTCGGTAAACGTCTTTTGCATTGGTTGGGAGCCTGAATCAGTCGGCGTCGGCTTGGCAAGGGGAGGGCATTATAACGGTCCTTGGGGTCCACCGTCAGTGATTGCGCCGGAGGGCCTGTTCACACTACTTGCATCACGCCTGCTGGATGCCCTTTTTGCCGCAACAGGCGTGATGCAAGCAGTGTGAACAGGCCCTAGTGGGAACGCTGCACGATGTAGTCCGCCAATTGTTGCAGCGGCCCGGCGGCGTCGCCGTAGCCGGCGAGGGCGGCGCGGGCCTGCCGGCACAGGGCCTGGGCGCGCTCGCGGCTGGCCTGCAGGCCGAGCAGGGCCGGGAAGGTGCTTTTGCCGTGCTTCTCGTCGGACTTGCTGGGTTTGCCGAGCTGTTCGGTGTCCATGGTCACGTCGAGGATGTCGTCCTGGATCTGGAACGCCAGGCCGATGGCGTCGCCGTAGGCGGTCAGATTGCGCGCCAGCTCGGCGTCCGGGCGGCCGGCGGCCAGGTAGCCCAGGGTCAGGCTGGCGGTGATCAGGCGGCCGGTTTTCAGGTAATGCATGCGTTCCAGGGCGGCCACGTCCTGCAGCTGGCCGTGGGCGGCCATGTCCTGCATCTGCCCGGCGGCCATGCCGGCGCCGCCGGCGGCCTGGGTGAGCGCGCGCACCATGCCCACGCGGGCGCCGTCCGGGTAGTCGCCGGCGCGGCTGAGCAGCTCGAAGGCGAAGGTGTGCAGGGTGTCCCCGGCGAGGATCGCGGTGGCTTCGTCGAAGGCGCGGTGGCAGGTGGGCTGGCCCCGGCGCAGGTCGTCGTCGTCCATCGCCGGCAGGTCGTCGTGGACCAGGGAGTAGGCGTGGATCAGCTCCACCGCCACCGCCGGCACGTCGGCCTGTTCCAGGCTGCCGCCGGCGAGCCGGCAGGCGGCGTACACCAGCATCGGGCGGATCCGCTTGCCGCCGGCCAGGGCCGCGTAGCGCATCGCTTCGGCGAGGCGCGGGGCGTCGCTGGCCGCGGGGTCCGGCAGATGGTCGCGCAGGGCCTGGTCGAGCCGCGCGCGCACGGTGGCGTTGAGCGGGTCCAGGGCGTTGAGGTTACTGGTCATCGCGGCCTTCGAAAGGCACCGGCTCGGCTTGCGGGTCCTGCTCCAGCAGGATGCGCACCTTCTGCTCCGCCTGGCTCAGCGCCTGCTGGCACTCGCGGGTCAGTTTGACGCCCTGTTCGAACGCCTGCAGGGATTCTTCCAGGGTCAGCTCGCCGGACTCCATGCGTTCCACAAGGGCTTCCAGGCTGTCCAGGGATTGTTCCAGTTGCGGGGTCTTTTTGGCCATGTGTGCGATAACCTCGGGTGACCTCGTGGGATGGCCGGCGCAACATACTTCAGCACCGCCGGGGGGTCAATTGGGGCGGCCGCCGGCCCTGGCTTCAGGCGCCGGGCGGCCCGTCGTACTTCTTCGCGCCCAGGCCGGTGTCGTACCAACCGGCCCGGTCGGCATAGAAGATGTGATCGTTGGGGTCCAGGTCCGGGGTTTGGTCCAGTCCGCCGGCGGGGACGATCACGCCGCTGCCGTCGCGTTTTTCATGGGGCACCATGCTGCCGCACTGGACGCAGAAGGCGCGCGAGAAACTCTTCGCTTCGGGCAGGTCGAAACGGCGCACCTGATCCTCGCCTTTGAGCCATTCCAGCGCGTCGGCGGCGGCGATCAGATTGGCCGCGTGGGCGGTGCCGCTGAAGCGCTGGCAGCGCGAGCAATGACACAGGTGGAACTGGTGAAACGGGCCGCTGATCCGGTAGCGGACCTGGCCGCACAAACAGCCGCCTTCGTAGGTGGTCATCGGCGCAACTCCTGACTCTGGAGGTGTGTGAGTGCTCACAACGGGTGGTGCCGTAATGAGCAGTTCCGGTTGATTCCAAAAGGGTCTAAACACGCCCTTCCGCCTCGCCGGGCGCCGTCCTATAGTGAAATGCCCGCCGGGTCGTCGCAAGCGGCTTCTTCCTCTGATCTCCTTAATCTATGGCGTTTCGCTTGCGGAGCCGGCGGGGCTCTTTCGCCGCTCCGTTTCGGTCTCGCCGCTCGTCCCTTCCCCCGACTTACCATGATTTTACGACCCGACGCTGGCCGTTTTGAGCGGCCCTCTCCTATGCTGATCCATGTTGAAAGCCATTCCCGGCCGCTGGACGCAGGCCGACTCACTCTGCAAGGAGAGCAGCCATGAGCGACAGATCACATTTCCCTCCCCAGCATCAAGACGAGCAGCCGGGCGACGAACACCGGATGACGCCGGAGCCGCAGTACATACGTGATGAATATCGCGGCTCCGATAAGCTTCTCGGGAAGGTGGCATTGATCACCGGCGGCGACAGCGGTATCGGGCGCGCGGTGGCGCTGCATTTCGCCCGCGAGGGCGCGGATTGCGCGCTGGTCTACCTGGAAGAGGAAACCGACGCACGGGAGACCGCTGATCTGGTCGAAGCGGAAGGCCGCCGTTGCGTGTTGATTCGTGGCGATGTCGGCGATCCCACGTTCTGCCATGAGACTGTCGCCCGTACCCTCAATGACCTGGGCGATATTAATATCGTCGTGAATAACGCGGCGGAACAATACGATTGGAAGGAGATCACCGAACTGGAAAACGACCAGCTCGAACGCACCTTCCGCACCAATGTGTTCAGCCATTTCTATCTCACCAAGGCGGCGCTGCCGCACCTGCACGAGGGCGACACGATTATCTCCACGTCCTCGATCAATGCGTTCAAAGGCAACCCCACGCTGCTCGACTACACCGCCACCAAAGGCGCGGTACAGGCGCTGGTGCGTTCGTTCGCGACCGCGCTGATCAGCAAGGGCATCCGCGTTAACGCGGTAGCCCCCGGGCCGATCTGGACGCCGCTGATTCCGGCCAGTTTCGATGAAGAGAAGGTCGCCAAGTTCGGCGGGCAGGTGCCGATGAACCGGGCCGGGCAGCCGTGTGAGGTGGCGCCGGCCTATGTCTATCTGGCGAGCGCCGACAGCTCCTACGTCAGCGGCCAGACCCTGCACGTCAACGGCGGGGTGATCCTTAACACCTGAGCGGCCCATGGGTGCTAGAATCCGCGCCCATGAAACGGATCCTCGCCCCCATGGAGGGTCTGGCGGACTTCTGGGTGCGCCGGGCCCTCACCGATGTCGGCACCTACGACTGGTGTGTCAGCGAGTTCGTGCGCGTCAGCGGCGAGCTGTTGCCGCCCCGTGTCTTCTACCGCTGGTGCCCGGAGCTGCGCGATGGCGCCCGCACCCGTTCCGGCACCCCGGTGCATCTGCAGTTGCTGGGCTCGGACCCGGTGAGCATGGCGGACAACGCCGCCCAGGCGGTGGCACTGGGGGCGCCGGCCATCGACCTCAATTTCGGTTGCCCGGCGAAGATCGTCAACCGCCATGGCGGCGGCGCCATCCTGCTGGATGAGCCGGAGCGGGTGCACGCGGTGACCCGGGCGGTGCGCGCGGCGGTGCCCGCCCACATACCGGTGTCGGTGAAAATGCGGCTCGGCAACGAGCACATGGATCTGGCGCTGGATAACGCTCTGGGCGTGCAGGAGGCCGGCGCCGCCTGGCTCACCGTGCACGGCCGCACCAAGCGGCAGGGTTACCGGCCACCGGCCTATTGGGACCGGATCGGCGCCATCCGTGAGCGGGTCACTCTGCCGGTGATCGCCAACGGCGAAATATGGACCCTCGAGGACGCCCGCCGCTGCCAGGCGGAGAGCGGTTGCCAGGATCTGATGCTGGGGCGCGGCGCGGTGGCCAACCCGATGCTGACCCGCGAAGTGGCGGGCGGCGAACCCGCCGGCTGGACGGAAGTGCTGGCGGTATTGCGTGCTTTCGGCGCCGACATCGTCGGCACCGGCAGCGAGGCGCAGCTGTGCGGCCGGGTCAAGCAATGGCTCAGCTACAGCCGCCGGCGCTGGCCGCAAGCGGGGCCGCTGATGGAGTCGGTGAAGCGCGAGACGCGGCTGGCGGATCTGCGCGCCATTCTGGAGCGCGAGTCAGGGGGAAACAACGACGGCCAGGTTGTATCTTTTTAGGCCAAAACCTGCCTTTCCAAAGGCCCTTTCGAGGCCTTTTCCAGCCCTCTCGGAGCCCGGTTTGGCGCCCGGTTCCGGGCAAGCATCCGCCGCTGTAAGCCCCGCGATGAGTGCTTCTCCGCCATACCCTCGGCGTCCCCCGCCGCATGTTTTCATTTTTTTAGGGGGGCCTTTAACCTTTTTTCGATCACGACACCGGCATGGTCCGTGCTATCCCTTAAAAGGCGGTTATGTGAACAGGGTTTTGCAGGAGAGCGGAACATGTACGAGGTACACGCTTTTTTCGCCGAGGGTGAGGCGACCAGAGCCATGGAACCGGAATACGAAGCCGGGGAACGCTACGTTCTGATTGTGTTTTGCCGTCGTCCCCGTTACAGCGTCCACGACTTTAAACTGGTGGAAGAAGTCGCCGGGCGTTTCGGCTGGGAAGACGTGCAGGTCTCCCACGGGGGGGTGCTGCAGCCGGAATTTCTCAACGGCGATCTGTGCGATCTTCAAGACAGTTTTATCGAAGCCCTGCACAAGGGCGGCGCGGTGGTGTCGCTGAACGACTGGCTGATGCGCGCGCTTTACGTCCGCTGAACCCGCTCCAGGCCCTTCGACTAAAGTCATACTGTGGCTGAACACACCTTTGTTTACTCTTGAGCCAGCTGGCCCGTGTCAACGCGGGTCCCGTGTTTGTCAGTGCGCAAAGGGGTAAACAAATGAGAGAAGAAAACGCCCGTGCCTACTGGGCCGCTAATCTCAAGCTCATCTTCACCTATCTCATCATCTGGTTCGTAGTGTCCTACGGCTGCGGCATCCTGTTCGTGGATGCACTCAACAACATTCAGTTCTTCGGTTTCAAACTGGGTTTCTGGTTCGCCCAGCAGGGCTCGATCTATGTGTTCCTGGTGCTGATCTGGATGTACGCCTTCACCATGAACAAGCTCGACCGGAAATTCGACGTCCACGAAGAGTGACGCCGCGAAAATAACAAAGAGGACCAAGAGATGGATGTTCAACTACTAACGTATCTTTTCGTCGGTGGCTCGTTCGCGCTCTATATCGGGATCGCGATCTGGTCGCGGGCGTCGTCCACCAAAGACTTCTACGTCGCCGGCGGCGGCGTGTCGCCGATCGCTAACGGTGCCGCCACCGCGGCGGACTGGATGTCCGCCGCGTCGTTTATTTCCATGGCGGGGATCATCGCCTTCGCCGGCTATGACGCTTCGGTTTACCTGATGGGCTGGACCGGCGGCTATGTGCTGCTGGCGATGCTGCTGGCCCCCTACCTGAGAAAATTCGGCAAGTTTACCGTGCCGGACTTTATCGGCGACCGCTACTATTCCAATGTGGCGCGTACGGTCGCGGTTATCTGCGTGATCTTTATTTCCTTTACCTATGTCGCCGGCCAGATGCGCGGCGTGGGTATCGTGTTCGCCCGTTTCCTGGAAGTGGACGTGAACATGGGCGTTGTAATCGGCATGGCGATTGTCTTTTTCTACGCCGTGCTTGGCGGTATGAAGGGGATCACCTACACCCAGGTGGCGCAGTACTGCGTATTGATTTTCGCCTTCCTGGTGCCGGCGGTGTTCCTGTCTATTCTGATGACCGGCCATGTGCTGCCGCAAACCGGGTTCGGCGCCACCGTTCTGGATGCCGCCGGAAACGACACTGGTGTTTATCTGCTTGAGCGACTGGACGGCATCGTTCAGGACCTCGGTTTCGGTGCTTACACCGAAGGCCAGAAATCCACCATCGATGTGTTCTTCATTGCCGCTGCTTTGATGTGCGGCACCGCCGGTTTGCCCCACGTTATTGTCCGCTTCTTTACCGTGCCCACCGTGCGTGACGCGCGTATCAGTGCCGGCTGGGCGCTGCTGTTCATTGCTCTGCTTTACACCACCGCTCCCGCGGTCGGCGCGTTCGCCCGCACCAACCTGATCGAAACCGTGCACCAGGCCGAGTACGAAGAGTTGCCGGGCTGGTTCTATAACTGGGAAAATTCCGGGTTGATCGGCTGGGTCGATAAGAACGACGACGGGCTGGTGCAGATGTCCGCCGGTGCCGCCTTCAAGGGCACCCCCGCTTTCGCCGGTGATCGTGCCGATGTAAGTGGCCCTCATGGTGAGCGTGTCGTCACCAACGAGGTCACCGATAACGATGCGGAAGTGTACATCGACCGGGATATCATCGTGCTGGCCAACCCGGAGATCGGCAATTTGCCGGCCTGGGTGATCGCATTGGTGGCTGCCGGTGGTGTAGCCGCGGCGCTGTCGACGGCGGCCGGCTTGTTGCTGGTGATCTCCTCGGCGGTGTCTCATGACTTGTTGAAGAAAACGCTCAAACCCGATATCAGCGAAAAGCAGGAGCTGCTGGCGGCGCGTCTGGCTGCGGTGGTGGCTATCCTTATCGCCGGTTACTTCGGCATTAATCCACCGGGTTTCGTGGCACAGGTGGTGGCGTTCGCGTTCGGCCTCGCCGCGGCCAGCTTCTTCCCGGTGATTCTGATGGGCATCTTCTACAAGCGCATGAACAAAGAGGGCGCGATCGCGGGGATGGCCGTGGGCCTGGCGTTCACCTTCTCCTACATCGTGTACTTCAAGTTCGTGTCTCCGGAACTGAACAGCGCCGAAAACTGGCTGTTCGGGGTATCACCGGAGGGTATCGGTACCGTCGGTATGGTTCTCAACTTTATCGTCGCGTTCGCGGTCTCCCGCGTCACCGCGCCGCCGCCGGAGCATATCCAGCATATTGTTGAAGATATCCGCGTACCGCGTGGCGCCGGCGGGGCTTCCGCCCACTAACGGCGTCACAACAAACGGAGTAAGCTGAATATCGGGGCCGCGTGTCAGCGCGGCCCCGATCTCCGTTCAGGGCCTGGCTATGATCGACGTGGATTTTTCCCAGTTACCGTTTTCATTGCTGGATGACGAGCGCCGTGCGCGCCTCGAAGGCGCCATGGAGATGGCGTTTTTCGAAGCCGACACGGTGATCCTTGAAGCCCGGCATCCGGCCGAGTTCGTATATCTCGTTCATAAAGGCGCGGTGCTGGAACTGGACCCGACCCTGCCCGCGGAGGCGGGGCGGCTTGGTGTCTACAGTTCCGGAGACCTGTTCGGCGCGCTCAGCGTGCTAAGCGGTCGCAGCCGTTATCGGTTTATCACTGAAGAAGAAACCCTGTGTTACCTGATTCCCGCGGCCCTGTTCCAGGCGCTGTGCGAGGAGCAGAAAGAATTCGACGATTACTTCCGCCAGCGCCTGGCCAGCAAGAATCAGTTGCTCGCCGAGCGCCGCGAGGGCGGGGTAACCATGGCGGGCTTCATGCTCGCCAAGGTCCATCAGTGCATGCGTCAGCCACTGGTATTGGACAGCGCGGGCACTATTGCTCAGGCGGTGGCCGCGCTCAATGAGCATAACGCTGACAGCCTCCTGATGGAGCGCGACGGCCATGTCGGTGTGATCACCAAAACCGATCTGTTACGCGGCCTGGTCAACGACGGATTGACACCGGAGTCCCGGGCCCTGGCGCTGGCCAGTTTCGAGCTGGTCACGGTGCCGCCGGATCAGTTTTTGTTCGCCGCTCTGGTGAGTATGACCCGCCATGAGGTGCAAAGGGTGGTGGTCATGGACGGTCGTCGCCCGGTGGGCGTGGTGGAGCTCACCGATGTGCTGAGCTTCTTCTCCAGCCGTTCCTATGTGGTCGGGCTCGAGGTGGAGAAGGCGGATAACCTGGAGTCGCTGGCGATGGCCAGCGCGCGTTTGCCGGAGCTGATCCAGGCGCTGATGGCCCAGGGCGTCAAGATGCGCTTCGCGATGGATCTGCTGGCGGCATTGAATGGCCGCATTATCAGCAAGGCGTTCCAGTTCGTGGTGCCGGAGAGTCATCAGGACCACGGCTGCCTGCTGGTACTGGGCAGCGAGGGCCGTGGCGAGCAAATCCTCAAGACCGATCAGGATAACGCCCTGATCGTCGACGACCCGGAGCGCTGGCCGGAGCGCGACGCGCACATGCAGCGCTTCACGGAAACCCTGTTGCGGCTCGGTTACCCGCGTTGCCCGGGCAACATCATGGTGTCCAACCCGGAGTGGGTGGGCAGCGTCACTGACTGGAAGGCGCGCGTCGGCCGCTGGGCCAAGCAGGGCGACGACGCCTCGATGATGAACCTGGCGATTCTGCTGGACGCGCACCCGGCCGCGGGACGCACCGAGCTGGTCGATGAGCTGCGCCGGGATCTGTTCCGGGTGTGCAGCAGCAATGATCTGATTTTATCGCGGTTCGCCCGGCCACTGTTGAAATTCTCTACCCCATTGAATTGGTTCGGCGCGCTCAAGAAACCGCAGCAGGGTATTGATATCAAGAAGGGGGGCTTGTTCCCGGTGGTGCACGGGGTTCGTGCCCTGTCCCTTCAGCACCGTGTCGGCGAGACCGGCACCTTCGCGCGTTTGGAGAAACTGGTGGAGGCCGGGCATATGGAGTCGGGCTTTTCCGAAGAGCTTGGTGAGTCCATGGCACTGTTCGCCGAGCTGCGGCTAAAGCAGCAGTTGGCGCGGCTTGAGGGCAACAACGAAGAGGGGCGCAACAATCAATTGCTGATACAAGCGCTTTCGCCGCTTGAGAGAGACCTGCTGCGCGAGTCTCTGCAGGTGGTCAATGAGTTCAAGAAGCGCCTGACGCGGCGTTTTCATCTGGAGTATTAATGATGTTGAAGCGTCTTGTGCAGCGGCGGCGTCACGGCAAGGGCCCCTATGGCCATTTGTTCACGGCGCCGCCGGGCGATGAGGTGATGGCGCTGGATTGTGAGACCACGGGCCTTAATACCCGCACCGCCGAGTTGGTGTCGGTGGCGGCGGTGCCGGTCAGCGCCGGGCGCGTTCAGGCGGGCGCGGCGCTGGACCTGCGCATGGCGCGGCCGGCCAGCCTGGATGGCGGGTCGATTTGCATTCATGGTTTGCGCGGTGTGGACTTGCACGACGGTGTGCCGGTGCAAGAGGGGCTCGAGCGGCTGCTTGAGTTTATCGGCAACCGCCCTTTGGTGGGCTGGTGTCTGGATTTCGATCTGGGGATTATTAATCGCTATTTGCGTGCCAGCCTGGGTTTCGACTTGCCCAACCCGGTGATTGAATTGTCCGATCTGTACCGGCGGCGGCATCATTATCGTAATCCGCACTCCTTGCCGGACCTGCGTTTCGAGCGTGTCGCCGGCGAGCTGGGAGTGCCGGTGATCGGCCGGCACAGTGCCCGCGGTGACGCCACCACCGCCGCGCTGATGTACTTGAAGTTAACAACCGAATGAGAAACGGAGAATAATAATGCAATACCTGCAAGCGGCGCTGTTCGCGCTCGGCGTGGTGCTGGTGCTGGTCGCCTACAGTCAGTATATCCGTCGTACTGGCGACTGGGGCGGGGTGCTGCGTTTCTGGCGCCGCGGCATGTCGCTGTCGGTCACCGAATTCAAGATCCAGCGCGCCGGTTTGATGATTATGATTCTGGCGGTGGTGGTACGTTTCGTGTCGGTGCTGTTTCAATGGTAAAGCCCCAGTGATCGGACGGAGGCGTTCTTTTGTTTAGTCTCTGGCAGTTGGGTGTGTTCGCCCTGCTGTACGTCATGGTGCTGTTCGTCATCGCCTGGTGGGGGGATCGCGCCGAGCGGCGCGGCCTGGGGGTGGTCAATAACGCCTGGACCTACAGCCTGGGGCTGGGTGTGTATTGCACCTCCTGGACTTTTTATGGCGCGGTGGGCGAGGCGAGTGGCAACGGCTGGACCTATCTGCCCATCTATCTGGGCCCGATCCTCACCATGCTGCTCGGCGGCGAGCTGATATATAAGCTGGTGTCGGTGGGTAAGCAGCATCACATCACGTCGATCGCCGACTTCATGGCCGCCCGGTACGGCAAGTCCCGCCAGTTGGCGGTGCTGGTCACCCTGGTGGCGGTGGTCGGGGTGCTGCCCTACATCGCGTTGCAGCTTAAGGCGGTGACGCTGTCCTTCGAACATGTGGTCGGTCCGCAAGTGGCGCCGTCGCCGGACATCGCTTTGGTGGTGGCCGCGCTGATGGCGATTTTCACGCTGCTGTTCGGCACCCGGCATATCGACGCCACCGAGCACCAGTCCGGTCTGATGCTGGCGGTGAGCTTTGAGTCCTTCATCAAGCTGGTGGCGTTCGTGATCATCGGCCTGTTCTGTCTGTTCGCGGTGTTCGACGGCCCGCTGGATATGTGGCAGCGGGTCCGTGACGTGCCCGCTATCCGGTCGGTGTTCGAGCCGGCGCTGTTTTCGCAGAGCTTCGTCACCGCGCTGCTGTTGTCGATGCTGGCGATTATCTGTCTGCCCCGGCAGTTCCACGCCGGCGTGGTGGAGAACAACGATCTGCAGCACCTGCGTACCGCGCGCTGGGTGTTGCCCACCTATCTCGGCCTGTTCGCGCTGTTCGTGTTGCCGATCGTGGCGGCGGGCATGATTACCCAGCCCGGCTCCGCGCAGCCAGATATGTACATGCTGGCGTTGCCCATGGCGGCCGGCAACCAGGGCCTGCTGCTGTTGTCGTTCATTGGCGGCATTGCCGCCGCCACCGGCATGGTGATCGTGTCGACCATGGCGCTGGCGATCATGCTCACCAACGAGGTATTGATGCCCGCCTGGGTGCAATACCGCATTCAGGGCGATGAGGAACTCTCGGACCTCAGTAATCAGGTGCGCTTGCTCAGAAGGCTGAGCATCGTGGTGATGCTGGCGCTGGCCTTTCTGTTCCATATCCTGATCGACCGCTTCGAAGGTCTGGCGCGCATCGGCCTGTTGTCGTTCGCGGCGGTGGCGCAGCTGGCGCCGGCACTGTTGGGTGGCCTCTATTGGCGGCGCGGCCATCAGAGCGGCGCCTTCGTGGGGCTCGCCGTGGGCTTCCTGGTGTGGGGCTACTGCCTGCTGTTGCCGCTGATGCTGCCGGTGGAATGGGTGGATTACCTGAACCGCGCCGGCCTGCTGGGGCTGGGCATACTTCGCCCCAACGCGTTGTTCGCCATCGAGGGGCTGGAGCCGCTCACCCACGGTGTGTTCTGGAGCCTGAGCCTTAATCTGCTGGCCTATGTGTGGCTGTCCCGCCGCGCCACCCAGACGCCGCTGGACGACACCCAGGCGACCCGTTTCGTGGACACTCCCACCGACTGGTGGCGCGAAGGCATGGGTCACCCGCTGATCACCACCGGTGAGTTGCTGCAGGTGTGCGAGCGGGGGCTGGGTCACCCGCGAGCGCGGGCGCTGTTCTTTGACTATTTGCAGCGCCGCCAGATATCGGAGGACCCGGCGCTGCCGGCGCCGCTGCACCTGGTGCGCTATGTGGAACGTTTGCTGGCCGGCGCCATGGGGGCGTCCACCGCGCGCATCGTCATGGGCTCGCTGCTCAGTAAGCAGAATGTGCGCCGCGACGATATGGTGCGGATCATGGATGAGGCCTCGCAGCTGATCCAGTTCAACCACCAGTTGCTGCGCACCACCATCGAGACCATCAGCCAGGGCATTTGCGTGGTGGATCGGGACCTCAATATCGTCGCCTGGAACCAGGCCTATGTGAATCTGTTCGACTATCCGGAAGGCTTCATCCGGTTGGGTCGGCCGATTCAGGAAGTGTACCGGCATAACGCGGAGCGGGGCTTTTACGCCGGCGAAGACCTGGAGCAGGACGTCAATAAGCGGGTGCAGCTGCTGCGTGAGGGCAGCGCCCACCGGTTCGAGCGGGAGCTGCCCAACGGGGTAATCGTGGAGGTGCGCGGCAACCCGATGGAAGGCGGCGGCTTCGTCAGCACCTACATGGACATTACCGAACGCAAGCGTGATGAGATTGCGCTGCGTCAGATCAACGAGAACCTTGAGCAGATGGTCTCCGAGCGGACCCGGCGGCTGTCCGAGCTGAACAGTCAGCTGGAACAGGCCAATGAGGGTAAAACCCGCTTCCTGGCCGCCGCCGGCCACGATCTGATGCAGCCGCTGAACGCCGCGCAGCTGTTTGCCTCGTCGCTTTCTCAGCGCCTGGCGCGCCAGGACAACGAATTCGGCTACGAGCGTGAAGTGCTGGGGCATATCGACAGCTCGCTGCGTGCCGCCGAGCAGATTATTTCCGCGCTGCTGGAAATCAGCCGGCTGGATACCGGCACCATGCAGGCGCACCCGCGCACCGTGGCGGTACGGCCACTGATGCAGCAGCTGGGCCAGGAATTCAGTGTCCTGGCGCAGGCGGAAGGGCTGACCCTGCGCACCGTGTTCAGTGATCTCCAGGTGCGTACGGACGAGGCGCTGTTGCGCCGTGTGCTGCAGAACCTGCTCTCTAACGCGGTGCGCTATACCGAGCGCGGCCGGGTGTTGTTCGGCTGCCGCCGTCGCGGCGATATGCTGCGCATCGAGATCTGGGATACCGGCCCGGGCATCCCTGATGATCAGCAGGCGCGGGTGTTCCACGAATTCCAGCGCCTGCCGCAACTGGGGCGCCGTCAGATCAAGGGGCTGGGCCTGGGCCTGGCGATTGCCGATCGTATTTGCCGGCTGCTCGAGCATCGCATCAGTGTGCGTTCCTGGCCCGGGCGGGGCACCGTCTTCACGGTGTCGGTGCCGTTGGTGGTGGGCGAGGCGGAAGTGGCCAAGGCGCCTGAGCCGGTGGCGCTGTCCGACCAGCGTGATGTGGCCGGGTTACGGGTGTTCTGTGTCGATAACGACCCGGCGTTGCTGGCCAGCCTGGAGGCTTTGCTACGCGCCCTGGGCTGCGATCCGGTGGTGGCCCGCTCCCGTGCGGAAGCCCTTGAGCAGGCACAGGACCGGCCCGCGCCGGACCTGTTACTGGTGGATTATCAGCTCGACGATGGCGAGACCGGTTTTCAGGTGATCGAGGCGCTGGATGGCTGCTGGGATGACGTGGTGCCGGCGATGTTGATTACCGCCGACCGCAGGGCGGAGGTCCGCGTGCGGGCCCGCGAGCAGGGGGTCGGCTTTCTACAAAAGCCGGTCAGCGAGGGCGCTTTGCTGGAGGTGCTGCGCGCGCTCTAGGCGTGGCGCTGCAGGTGTGGAGGGCTCAGGCCAGGCCGGGGGGGTCGATGGCCAGGTCCTTCAGCGCCAGCACCGCCTGGGTGCGGTTGCGGACTCCGAGCTTGCGGAATATGGCGGTCATGTGGGCTTTGACGGTGGCTTCGGACACGTCCAGTTGATAGGCGATCACCTTGTTCTGGAGCCCTTCCATAAGCATGCCCATGACGCGGAACTGCTGCGGTGTCAGGCTGGTGATGCGCTCGCGCATGGCGGCGAAGTCGGGCAGATCCGGCGGCAGCGGGCGGCGCGCCTTCTCCGGCACCCAGCGCTCGCCGTCCATCACCTTCAGGACGGCCTGGGTCATCGCTTCCACCGAGGCGGATTTGGGGATGAAGCCGTCGGCGCCGAACTGCAGCGCGCGCTGAATCACTTCCAGTTCTTCGTTGGCGGAGATCACCACCAGTGGCACTCGCCGGTACAGTTCCCTCAGGTAGATCAGCCCGGAGAAGCCGTGGGTGCCTGGCATGTGCAGGTCGAGGAGGATCAGGTCAAAGGGGACCTGGTCGTCGCCCAGCTTTTCCAGCGAGGCCAGGGAATCGGCCTCCTGGATACGGGCGTCGTTGAAGCTTACTTCCACGGCCTGACGCAATGCGGCGCGGAACAGCGGATGGTCGTCGGCGATCAGTATTCTCATTATTAGGACCTGTTTTATCTCCGGACGATACAATACTAGCGTCTAAGCGGCGCCAGTGCGCCCCGCCGTGCGAGGAATCAGAAATAAAAAGAGGGGCCGCCGCCTGGCAGCCGAGGTAAGGACGTGGAAAATCAGAATCAGCTTGATGTTCAAGCGGACGATCCGCGCGGCTTGGCGCGGGCGTCCAGGGTCTTGCGGAAAACTCTCCCAAGCCGTTTGTTCGGGATCCGATTTATTGTTATCCGGCTGTCGGCGGGTCTCGCCCGCACTTGATATGCGCAAGATGTTGCCTGCTGGCCGGGCCCCGTGGAATTAGACCTTTGTCGAGTCAGCAGGGTGGCGGCCAAAAAAAAGCGGAACCCTGGGGTTCCGCTTCTCTTGCTTCGCTGGAAGGCGTGGCAGTCAGTCAAGATCGGCCGGGTAGACGCCGTTCTCGTCGTGCACTTCCTTGCCGCTGAGCGGCGGGGTGAAGGCGCAGGCCACCACCATGTCTTCGTTCTCGCCACCATAGAGATAGTGCTCGTCGTGCTGGTCGAGCAGATAAATGGTGCCTGGCGTCAGCTCGTGTACGTCGCCGCTGTCGACCATCTCGATTTTGCCCTTGCCGGAAATCACGTAAACGGATTCCCAGTGGTTGGCGTATTTGATGTGGGTCTTGGTGCCTTTAAAGATGGTGGTGATATTGAAGGAATGGCCCATCTTGTCTTCTTTCAGGGACAGGCGAACGGATTGCCAATTGCCGTTTTTCGCTACCACGCGACGGTCGGTTTTCTCGGCTTCCGCCAGAGTGCGAACGATCATCTAGACCTCCAAAAACAGAAAAATAGAAAAGCAGGGAAGCCCGGCCGCACGCTGCGGCCGGGAAGTCGGGAGGGGTTCAGCCCGCCAGGCTGGAAACGGAATTGGCGTCGCCGCGCTTGATGCGGTCTTTCATTACTTCTTCGACGCTTTCCTTGAGCACGTCCATGGCGTGGTTGATTTCGTCCTCGGTCACGGTCAGCGGGCACAGGGTCTTGATCACCTGATCGTCGGCGCCGGAGGTTTCGATCACCAGCTTGCGCTTGAACGCGGCCTTGGTGATTTCCTCGGCCATTTCGCCGTCGCGGCACACCAGGCCCTGCATCATGCCGCGGCCGTTCAGGTAGAACCAGTGATCGTCGTAGCCGGAGGCGATGTCGCGGAACCGGTCGGTGATCAGGTCACCCTTCTTCTGCACTTCCTTGGCGAAAGTGTCGTCGCTCCAGAAGTGCTCCAGCGCTTTGGCGGCGGTGGCGAAAGCCAGGTTGTGGCCACGGAAGGTGCCGTTGTGCTCGCCGGGTTTCCACTGGTCCAGCTCGGGTTTGAGCAGCACCACGGCGAGGGGCAGGCCATAGCCGCTCAGCGACTTGGACAGGGTGATGATGTCCGGCTTGATGCCGACATTGTCGAAGCTGAAGAAGGAGCCGGTACGGCCGCAGCCGGCCTGGATGTCGTCCAGAATCAGCAGCATGTCGTGCTTGCGGCAGACGCGTTCCAGGTTGCGCAGCCAGTCAAAGCTGGCCGCGTTGATGCCGCCCTCGCCCTGTACGGTTTCCACGATCACGGCGGCGGGATGGTCCACGCCGCTTGACGAATCCAGCAGCACCTTGTCCAGGTACTCGGTGGTGTCGAAAGCGTCGCCCAGGTAGCCGTCGTACGGCATTACGCTGACGCCGCCCATGGTCACGCCGGCGGCGCCACGGTGGTGGCTGTTACCGGTGGTGGACAGCGCGCCCAGGGTCACACCGTGGAAGCCGTTGGTGAAGCTGATGATGTTCTCGCGGCCCTTGATGTTACGGGCGACCTTCAGCGCCGCTTCCACCGCGTTGGTGCCGGTGGGGCCGGGGAACTGGACCACGTGGTCCATGTCGCGCGGCTTGAGCACGTAGTCTTCCAGCGCTTGCAGAAAGTCACGCTTGGCCACGGTGTGCATGTCCAGGCCGTGCACGATGGAATCGTTCTCGATGTAATCCAGCAGGACTTTTTTCAGGACCGGGTTGTTGTGGCCGTAGTTCAGGGTGCCCGCGCCGGCCAGGAAGTCCAGATACTCCACGCCTTCTTCGTCGTACAGGTAGCTGCCCTTGGCTCTCTCGAACACCACCGGGAAGCTTCGCGCGTAGCTTTGAACTTCGGACTCAATACTGTCAAAAATTTCCGTATCCATGGTTCTCTCTACCTCGCTGTGTCTCTTTCAATTCGGTTTAGGCGTCGTCGCGGTTAAACGGCCCGATGCGCAGCAAATGTTCATCATTGTGCTCGCCGGCGAAATGGATGCGTGAATCGAAGAGGATGAACTCTTCGGTGGGCATCCGGCGCTCGTAAGCGAAGCTGCGGAACATACCCCAGGACGCTTCATTGTCCGGGGTGATGGTGGTCTCGATGAACTGCACGTCTTCCGCTTCGTCGCGCTTGATCAGTTCCGCCAGCATGCGCTTGGCGAGACCCTTGCCGCGTGCCTTGCCGTGCACCGCCACCTGCCACACGAACAGCGTGTTCTGCTGCTTGGGCGGGATGTACCCGGAGATGAAGCCCACCAGATCGCCATCCATTTCCACGGCCACCGAAGTGTCCGCGAAGTGCGTGCATTGCAGCAGATTGCAGTACACGGAATTCTCATCCAGCGGCTTACATTCCGCGATCAGCTTGTGCACCCGCGGGCCGTCCGGGCTCTCGGGCTTGCGGAAAATGATGTCGTCTTTTGTGTCAGCGGAGGATGAATCCGCCTTTTTCGCTTCGTCTGCAGACATTGATGTCACTTCTGGTCGGTTTGGAAAGAAGGGTCGGGTCGCGACCGGCGGCGCTGGGCCTCGGCGGCGGGCTGGATGCGGTCAATGGCACCCAGGTCAAGAACCGGCGCGGCATCGATATCACCGGCGTTCATCATGGCGGCCACGCGTTGCAGGGAGCTGAGGATCTGTGACTGTTCCCAGTCCTGTAACCGTGAAAAACGGTCCATGAATTCCTCCTGCAGGGGCGTGGGCGCCCGTTCCATGATATCGCGTCCGGCGGTGGTCAAATAAGCATAGACCCGGCGCTTATCCCGTTCACCCCTTTTCCGCTCGATCAGGCCGCGCTTTTCGAGCCGGTCAAGGATGGTGGTGACGGTGGCCTGGCTGACGGATACCTCGGTGGCGATATCGCCCATGGTCATTTCGCCATGGGCGTTGATCGCTTGCAGGATCAGCAGCTGCGGGGCGGTGAGCCCGGCCACCTTGCTCAACTTGCGGGAGTAGAGGTCGGTGGCCCGAATAATCTGTCTCAGGGCGATTAACACTTCGTCGTGTTTGGCCATGGTGGT
>DGNT01000005.1 GCA_002389055.1 Alcanivorax sp. UBA4485 | reverse complement strand
CGGGCTTGAACAAATAGTCCACCGCGCCGTGCCGGTAGCCCTCGAACACGTACTTCTGTTCCTTGGAGATGGCGGTGACGAAGATAATCGGGATATGCCGGGTCTTGCGGTTCTGGCGCATCAATTGCGCCACCTCGAAGCCGTCCATCTCCGGCATCTGTACGTCCAGCAGGACCAGCGCGAAATCGTGCTTGAGCGCCAACGCCAGGGCCTCGTTGCCGGAGCCGGCCATGACCAGGTTGCGGTCCTCGGCCTCCAGCAACGCCTCCATGGCGATCAGGTTCTCCCGGTGATCATCGACGACCAGGATGTTCTGTTTTTTCATCTCGCAACCCAATCAAGAATTCCGCCAGATACGGGCCGATGCGTTCCAGATCCAGTACTTCCCGCACCGATCCCTTTGTTATTGCGGCTTCCGGCATGGCCGGCGCCTCGCTGCTCTGCGGCGACTGAGCCAGGGTCAGCCCGCCACGGCGGCGTATGTAGTCCAGCCCCTCGGAGCCGTCTTCGTTGGCGCCGGTGAGGATCACCCCGATCACACCTTTGCCGTACACGTGGCCCGCCGAGAAAAACAATTCGTCAATCGACGGCCGGGAGAAATGCACCGCCCGGTACATCGACAGCGCAATGGTTTCGTCCACGTCCACCAGCATATGGTAGCCCGGTGGCGCCACATAGACGTGCCCGGGCCGGATACGCTCTTTGTCTTCCGGTGCCACCACCGGCAGCCGGCTGTAGCGGGCCAGCAACCAGGCCAGCCTGTTCTCGGTGCTGGCGTTCTGGTGCTGGACCAACATGATGGCCGCGGGGAAGCCTTCAGGCAAGCTGGCGAGCACCGAGGAATAGGCGTTCAAGCCACCCCAGGACGCCCCCATAACGACCGCTTTAACCGGCGCCGCGCCGGGCACTTACTCCCCCTGGCCGCGATTGCGCTTCTCCGCCTCGTAGGCGGCGCGGTGCGCCTGGGCCTCCTTGAGCTTCACCTGCAGCTCGCGGCGCTGCCGGTCCAGTTCCAGGAAAAAATTCACCTTGCTCTTGAGAATCAGCGGGTCCAGGGGTTTGAACAGATAGTCCACCGCGCCCGCCTGATAGCCCTTGAACACGTATTTCTTCTCTTTGCTGATCGCGGTGACGAAGATAATAGGGATGGTCTGGGTATCCTTGCGCTGACGCATCAATTCCGCCACTTCAAAGCCGTCCATACCGGGCATCTGCACATCCAGAAGCACCAGGGAGACGTCTTCCTTGAGCAGAATTTTGAGCGCCTCCTGGCCGGATTCGGCCTTCAACAGCGTGCGCCCCTCATCCTCCAGAATGGCTTCCAGGGAGACCAGGTTGGCGGGTTGATCATCAACCAACAGCAGTTTCTGCTCGATCATCATTATTCTCGATTAAGCGTGTCTGTTATGCGTTGGGACGCATTTGTCTTTTCCGGAAAATCCGCAGCGGTCGATTGACCACGTCGAACGACTCTTCATTGCCGCTGAAACGCAGACTTTCCTTGGTGCCCAGGCACAGAAAGCCGCCCATATCCAGGCTTTCACCGAACAGCTTGAACACCCGCTGCTGCAGGGGCCGGTCAAAGTAGATCAGAACGTTGCGGCAGAGTATCACATGCATTTCGCCGAACACCTGGTCGGTGGCCAGGTCGTGATCGGCGAATACGATATTGCGTTTCAGGCGCTGCTCCATGATCACACTGTCGTAGCGGGCGGTGGCGTAGTCACTGAGTGACTGACGGCCGCCGGCACGCCGGTAATTGTCCGTGTACTGCTTGAACGCATGGATTGGATAGATGCCTTTCTTGGCCGCCGCCAGGACGTTCTTGTCGATGTCCGTGGCGTACAGCATGGCGCGTTCATAGAGACCCTCTTCCTCGAGAAGAATGGCCATGGAGTAAATTTCTTCGCCGGTGGAACAGCCCGCGTGCCAGATCTTGATGAACGGGAAGGTCTTCAGCACCGGCACCACTTCCTCGCGAAACGCCTTGTAGAATTCCGGGTCACGGAACATCTCGGTGACGTTGACGGTGAGGTCGTTAAGCAAGACGACGAAGAACTGGCGGTCGCGCAGCACCCGGTCGGTCATTTCCAGAACCGTGGAAAAGCCGGACATGGTGAGCCGGTGCATGATGCGCCGGCGCATGGACGCCGGGCTGTAGGAGCGGAAGTCGTAGCCGTAGAGCTGGTAAATCGCCTCCAGCAGCAGACGGATTTCAATATCCTCTACTTGCACCTGTTCATCGCTGATCGCCGGCTGCGGTTCCACTGCGGGCACTCCTATTTATGCAGCCAGACCCGCATCAGCGAGGTCAGCTTGCTCATGTCGATGGGTTTGGAGCAGTAATCGTTGGCGCCGGCGTCCAGGCACTTGGCGCGGTCGTCCTTCATCGCCTTGGCGGTGAGTGCCAGCACCGGCAGCGTGGCGAAACGGGGCTGGCCGCGAATGTGGGTCATCGCCTCGTAACCGTCCATCTCCGGCATCATGATGTCCATCAGGACGATATCGAAGTCCGGGCTTTCGTCCAGCGCCTCCAGAGCTTCGCGGCCATTGTTGGCGAGGTGGATGTCGAAACCCAGCTCTTCCAGCTGAGCGGACAACGCATAGATGTTGCGCATGTCGTCGTCCACCAGCAGCAGCTTCTTGCCCTCGAAGATATCGTCGCGGTGCTCGATCAGTTCGGGGTTGCCGCGCCGGTGGGCGGGCAAGGTGGATTCCAACCAATGCAGGAACAGGGACGCCTCATTGAGCAGCCGCTCATGGGAGCGTTCGGTCTTGAGAATGATGCGGTCGGCGTACTTGCGCAGCCGCGCTTCCTCATCGCGGGTGAGATCCTTGCCGGTGTAGATCACCACCGGCACCGCCTTGTAGTCGTCATTGCCGTGCAGGCGCTCCAGCAGCTCGAAGCCGCTCATATCCGGCAGCGTCAGATCCAGGATCATGCAGTCGTAGACAGTGTCGCCGAGCGCTTTCAAAGCGGCCTCGCCGCTGGTCACGGCGGTGATCTGGACGCCCTTCTGATCGAACAGCTCACGGATGCTTTCGTGCTGGATGGCGCTGTCCTCCACCACCAGCAGGCGCCGCACATTGGTTTCGATGGCGGTTTCGATCTTGGCGAAGGCGCTGAGCATCTGTTCCTGGCTGACCGGCTTGGCGAGAAAATCGATGGCGCCCAGGTCGAGCGCTTTCTTGCGCTCATCCTTGCCGGACAGAAAATGCACCGGGATATCCTGGGTGCGGGCGTCGGCCTTGAGTTTCTCCATGACCTCCCAGCCGTCGATGCCGGGCAGCCCGATGTCGAGAATAATAGCGCTGGGGCGGTGGCGGCGCGCGTACTCCAGGCCGCTCTCGCCGTCATGGCAGATGTGGCTTTCCAGGCCGTAATCCGCGGCCAGGTCCACCAGCACGTTGGCGAACTCGCCGTCGTCCTCCACCACCAGCACGGTCTTTTCGCGGACCACATAGCCGTCATCGCCCTGCTCTTCCAGCGGCAGATTGGCGGCGGTGTGCGCTTCGGCGTTGGCGCCGATATCCACCGGTTCCGCCGACGCCGGCTGCGCCCCGTCCTCCGCCTGCTCGCCCTGCCCGGCATGACCTTCGGGCAGATAGAGCATGAAGGTGGCGCCGGTGCCGGGGCCGTCGCTGTACAGGCTGATTTCGCCACCCAGCAGGCGCGCCAGCTCCCTTGAGATGGTGAGCCCCAGGCCGGTACCGCCGTATTTACGGCTGGTGGTGCCATCGGCCTGCTGGAAGGCCTCGAAGATCAGTTTCTGCTTGTCCTCGGGAATGCCCACGCCGGTGTCGGTGACCGCGAATTTAATCGTGCTGGCACGGTCCAGACGGCCGGGAATACGCTCGTCCTCGCCAGGGCGTTCGATGCTCAAGGTCACGGAGCCGTCGTCGGTGAACTTGAGGGCGTTGGAAAGCAGGTTTTTCAGAATCTGTTCGAGCCGCTGACGGTCGGTATAGAAACTGCCGGGCAGCCCCTCGCCCCGGGCCACCTGGAAGGCCACGTTGCGGTTCTCGGCGATATGGCTGAAGTGGCGCTGGAAGTGATCGCACAACTCCGAGGGCGCGATGGCGTCCACCATCACGTCCATCTTGCCTTCCTCGATCTTGGAAATGTCGAGAATATCGTTGATCAGCGAGAGCAGGTCGGCGCCGGCGGAGTGGATCACCTGGGCATGTTCCACCTGCTTGTCGTCCAGGTTGCCTTTCTTGTTCTGCCCCAGGGCATTGGACAGAATCAGGATCGAATTCAGTGGCGTGCGCAGCTCGTGGGACATGGTGGACAGGAACTCGGACTTGTACTTCGAAGACAGCTCCAGCTCCTTGATCTTGTCCTCCAGCTCCTGGTGCAGTAACTCCAGTTCCTTGTTCTTCTGCCCCATCTCCGATTTCTGCTCGCCGAGCACCTTGGCCTGGGCTTCCAGTTCCTCGTTGGTGACGCGCAGCTCTTCCTGCTGCGCCTGCAGGGACTCTTCCGAGGCGCGCAGGGCCTGGGTCTGCGACTCGAGCTCTTCGTTGATCGCTTTCAGCTCTTCCTGTTGCTGCTGAAGGCGCGACTCCGAAGCGGACAGTTCCATGGCCTGTTCTTCCAGGTCCTGATTGACCTGGGCCATTTCCTCTTTCTGAGCTTCCAGCGCCCGCGCCTGCTGCTGGGTCTGTTCCAGCATGCCGGCGAGCCGCAGCCGGTTCTGGGCACTGTGCAGGGCCACCCCGATCAGGGCCGTGCCCTGCTCCAGGAAGGTGGTATCGGAATCGGAAAAGGACTGAAAGGCGCCCACTTCCAACACCCCTTTGAGTTCGTCGTCATGGACGATCGGCAGCACCATGACGTTACGCGGCGCGGCATTGCCGGTGCCGGAGCCCACCAGCATGTACTCTTCCGGCACCTGCTCGAGAATAATGGTTTTCTTTTCCAGCGCGCTTTGCCCGACCAGGGATTCGCCCAGGCGGAATTCGTTGGCCAGCTGCTTGCGCCGTTGCATGGCGTAGGCGCTGGACAGGCGCAGCGTTTCGCTTTCGGTGTCGAAGGTATAGAAAGCGCCCACCTGGGCGTCCAGCACGGGCACCACATAGGCAAGAAGATTACTGCCCAGCTGTTCGATGCTCAGGTCGCCGCGCATCAGGGTATTGAGCTCGGAGAGCTGGTTTTTCAGCTGCTCCTGGCGGCGGTCTTCGTCGGTGCGTGCCTTGAGGGTATCGCGCATCTTGCGGATGGCGCGGATCAGGTGGCCGGTCTCGTCGCGGCTGTCGCTGCGAATCTCGGTGTCCCAGTTGCCGCTGGCGATGCTGTCCGCGGCGCCCATGGCGTCTTCCAGGGGGCGGGTAATGGACCGGGTGACGCGCAGGGCGATCAAGCCGAGCAGCGTGAACGCCACACTGCCCAGGGCCAGGCCGATCAGTTGAGTGCTTTTGTTGTCTTCGCTGCTGGCCTTGAGGTTGTCGCGGAAGCTCTGATAACGCTGTTGTTCAAAGGCGTTGTGTTCGTCGGTGTACTGCTCTTCCAGCTGCTGCATCTCGGTCAGCGCTTCGTAGCTGCTGACCCGGGCGCCGGGGTCCGCCACCAGCCGGCTGGCGGTGTCGTTGGCGACCGTGATGTAGGTGATGAACGCGGAGCGCAGGTCGTCCACCGGCGCGCTCAGCGTGGGGTCGAGGCGCTCAATATCGCCGAGACGTTCCAGGAAGCGGTCGGAGCGCTCCCGGGCCTCGTCGAGCAGACCGGCGTCCACCTGGGTGATGGCGTCGCCGTAGGCGTCGCTGATCGCCAGAAATTCCACATTGTTGGCATTGACCAGCTCCAGCACCGGAAAGTCGTGGCTTTCCACCTGGCGCAGATGATCAATATTGGTTTCCGCGATGTAGTAGCTGTACAAAAAATAAGCGAGGAACAGGAAGATCCCCAAACCCGCCACGGACAAAATCTTCAGCCGCACGGACAGATGCTGAAACCCAGTCATTAACCGTTTCCCCCTGAATCCGAGGTTTGTTATGGCGTTATGCTATGGCCTCGGTATTCGTACTTTCCCGCAGGAATTAAGACTAAAGCATTAAAGTACCAGAAAGCGATTCAAGGCGGCAATAAAAGGCGGAAGGAAGGAACTGCAGGGAGAAGCTGGTGCGGGTAGCCGGACTCGAACCGGCACAGCCATAAGGCCGAGAGATTTTAAGTCTCTTGTGTCTACCAATTTCACCATACCCGCGGGTCATGCGGAACTTTACACAACTGATGCAGGCCTGGGAATGGAGGCGCGGGTCGGAATCGAACCGGCGTATACGGAGTTGCAGTCCGCTGCATAACCACTCTGCCACCGCGCCGTTAAACCTGTACGAACAAAAAACCCCGGCTCGGGCCGAGGTTGGAAATCTGGAGCGGGAAACGAGATTCGTCTGGCTGGCACCCCAGTGGGCTGGCGTTCCAGCTCGCGACCCCAACCCCCAACGTCGAGATTCACATTGAAACTTGGAGCGGGAAACGAGATTCGAACTCGCGACCCCAACCTTGGCAAGGTTGTGCTCTACCAGCTGAGCTATTCCCGCTTTTTTCCGGCGCCGGGTTGCCCCGAACGCGAAGCCGCATTCTACCCGAGCACCGGTCTCTGTCAAGACTGTTTTTGCTGCCGATTCAATATCTTGGACAAACTTTGCGCAGTCGCGCCGGGACCTCGGGCCGCCCGGTTCAGCGGTTTTTGCGACCGCCGCCCGGGTTGGTGAATTGCGGTATCGCCGCGCGCAGATAGGAGAACATGGACCACAGCGTCAGCGCGGTGGCCAGGTACAAACAGCCGTAAGCCAGCCACAGCCCCGGCGTCATGACAATGGTGAGGTTGTCCGCGCTGTGCTCCGGCTTGAGCGCCAGTAGCAAGGTGATCGCCACCATCTGCGTGACCGTTTTGATTTTACCGATCGAACTGACCGCCACCTTGGCTCGCTCGCCCAGTTCCGCCATCCATTCGCGCAGCGCCGACACGGTGATCTCCCGGGACACGATCACCATCGCCGGCACCGCGAACCAGACGCTGGCGTGGGTCTGCACCAGCATCACCAGGGCCACCGCGACGATCAGCTTGTCCGCCACCGGGTCCAGGAAGGCGCCGAACGGACTGGTCTGCCCGAGACGCCGGGCCAGGTAGCCGTCCAGCCAGTCGGTCAGGCCGGCGGCCAGGAACAGTGCCGCGGCAAGCAGGTCGCTCCACCCGAAAGGCAGGTAGAACACCGCCACCAGCACCGGGATGGTGGCTACCCGGATCAGCGTGAGAATGTTGGGCAGATTGAGAATGGGAGCGTGCTTGGACATGGACAACTTCTATGCCGTCGGCGGAAAACGCGAGTATAACGGAAAGCGGCGCCGGCCTCATTGTTGAAACGGCCGCTCGGCGGAATCGCCGCCTGTTATTCGTGAAACCAGTTGTACAGCGTTTCCGCGGTCTGGGCGTTAATGCCTTCCACCCGGGCCAGTTCTTCCCGGGACGCATTGCGCAACTGCTTCAAACCGCCGAAATGATTCAGCAGCGCCTTGCGCCGCTTCGGCCCGACGCCGGGAATGTCCTCCAGGCCGGAGCGCCGGGCCTTGCCGCGCCGGGCGCGGTGGCCGGTGATCGCGAAGCGATGCGCCTCGTCGCGCACTTGCTGCAGCAGATGCAGCGCGGCGTGGGCGCCGCCGGGCACCAGCTCGCGGCCGTCCGGCAGGTACAACACTTCCAGCCCCGGACGCCGGCTCGGCCCCTTGCCGATGCCCATCACCAGCACCTGATTGTCCAAGTGCAGGCTCTGGATCACCTCGAAACTGCGCTGCATCTGCCCTTTGCCACCATCAATGAGCAACAGGTCCGGCAGCTTCGCTTCTTCCTTGACCACCCGCTGGTAGCGACGCCGCACTGCCTCTTCCAGGGCTTCGTAGTCATCACCGCCGTGCTCCGGGCTGACATTAAAGCGGCGGTAGTCCGCCTTGCGCGCGCCCTGCTGGTCGAACACCACGCAGGACGCCACCGCCCGCTCGCCCTGGGTGTGGCTGATATCGAAACACTCAATGCGCCGAATCGGGGAGTCCGCTTCGAGCAGCGTCTCCAGCGCATGGAAGCGCTGTTCGAGGTGCTCGCGGGCGGCCAGATCCGTATGCAGCGACTGCTCCGCATTAGTGCGCGCCATGTTCAGCCAGGCCTGGCGCTGGCCGCGCACCCGGGCCGCCAGCCGGATGCGGCGACCGAGATGGGTTTCCATGGCTTCCTGCAGTGCCGCCTGCCCGGGCAGCGCGCCGGGCAAAACGATTTCCCTGGGAATCGACTGGTCGTCGCGCTCGCCGAGATAGTACTGGGCCAGGAAGGCTTCCAGGATTTCATCGCTGTCCTCCTCACCACGGGTATCCGGCCGGAAACTGCGGTGGCCGAGCACCCTGCCCTGGCGCACCATCAGTACTTCCACCACCGCCAACCCGTGGCGCACGGCGATGGCCACCGCGTCCACGTCGCCACCCCGGTCGGTTTCCACGTTCTGCTTTTGCTGCACCGCCTGGATGGCGGCGAGTTGATCGCGCAACTCCGCCGCCCGCTCGAAATCCAGCTGCTCGGCGGCTTTCTCCATCTGCTCGGTGAGGTGGTCGCTGACCTGGCGACTGCGGCCGGAAAGAAAATCCATCGCCATGCGCACCTGCTCGGCGTACGCCTCGCGGCTGACGAACTCCACGCAGGGCGCGGTGCAGCGCTCAATCTGATACTGCAGGCAGGGCCGCGTGCGGTTGCGGAAGAAGCTGTCCCGGCAGTTGCGCACCCGGAATACCTTTTCCACCAGCGCCAGGGTTTCGCGGACACTGCCGGCGCTGGGATAGGGCCCGAAATAGCGGGCGCCAGGCCGGCGCTTGCCGCGGTGAAAGGTAATACGCGGGTACTCGTCCGAAGTGGTGATCTTGATATAGGGGTAGGACTTATCGTCGCGCAGCAGAATATTGTACGGCGGGCGCAGCGACTTGATCAGCGACTGCTCGAGCAACAGCGCCTCCGCCTCGCTGGCGGTCACGGTGGTCTCCACCCCGGCGATACGGCTGACCAGCGCGCGGGTTTTGGCGCCGGTGACGTTCTTCTGGAAATAGGAATTCAGCCGGGCACGCAGATCCCGGGCCTTGCCCACATAGAGCACCGTGCCATCGCCGTCCAGCATCCGGTAGACACCGGGCTTGCGGGCACAATGGGCGAGAAACTGCTTGGCGTCGAATTGCGGCAAGGCCACTCCGGGGTCGGCGAACGACAGGCTGCATAGGATCGGCACTGGCGAAATACTGTCAAGCCCGCGCCGATCTTTTTCGCCCCGGCCGGCCCGTCAGGCGGGGTTGGCTTCGTCGGCGTCCACCATGCCGTGGCGCACCGCCACCAGGGCCATTTCCACATCACTGCTGATGCCCAGTTTATCGAAAATGCGGTAGCGGTAGGTGTTCACCGTCTTCGGCGACAGGCACAGCTGATCGGCCACGTCCTGCACCTTATGGCAGTTGACGATCAGAATCATGATCTGCAGTTCGCGCTCGGAGAGCATGTCCAGCGGCGCGTCCGGGGTCGGCACGAAGGGTCGGAGCGCCATCGCCTGGGCGATTTCCGGGCTGATGTAGCGCTGCCCGGTGCTCACCACCTTGATCGCCCGCACCATCTCTTCCAGGTCGGCGCCCTTGCTCAGGTAGCCGGCGGCGCCGGCGTGCAGCAGGCGCGACGGGAAGGGTTCGTCCTCGCACACGGTCACGGCGATCACGCGCAGGCCGTCGTCCTGGCGCAGCATCCGCCGGGTCGCCTCGAGACCGCCGATGCCCGGCATCTTGATGTCCATCAGCACCACGTCCGGGCTCAGCTCGCGGGCCAGGCGTACCGCTTCTTCCCCACAGTCGGCCTGGCCGACCACACGAATCCCTTCCTGATCACCGAGCATGCGGGTGATGCCGGTTCTTACCAAATCGTGGTCGTCGACCACCAGTACTTTTATCATTTTATCCTCCCCACTTAGCGTCCTTGATAGTGGATGTGTTTGAACCGTCCAAGCGTAGCGCGCCCGGGCCTGGATGCCTAGTGGCCGGCGTCACGATTCGACCAGCGTCGCATTGACGCGCCGGGGCGTGAGGGGTAATTCTGGAAATCCGGCCATTTTCACAACAAGGACAAGACCGATGAGCGCGATTCTGCTTTTGGTTCTGGGCCTCGGCGGCATGGCCGCCGGCTACTTCGTCTACTCCCGCTTTATCGCGGAGAAAATCTACAAGCTCGATCCGGATTTCCGCACCCCGGCCCACGAGTTCGAGGACGGGGTCGACTTCGTGCCCACCAATCGCTTCGTGCTCTGGGGCCACCACTTCACCTCGGTGGCTGGCGCGGCGCCCATCGTCGGGCCCGCCATCGCGGTGATCTGGGGCTGGCTGCCGGCCTTTCTCTGGGTGGTCCTGGGCACCATCTTCTTCGCCGGCGTCCACGACAGCGGCGCAATCTGGGCGAGCGTGCGCAACCGGGCCAAGTCGGTGGGCTCGCTCACCGGCGAGGTGGTCGGCGGGCGCGCGCGCAGCGTGTTCATGATCGTCATCTTCCTGGTGCTTTTGATGGTCAACGCGGTGTTCGGGGTGGTGATCGCCAAGCTGCTGATCAGCAACCCGGGCGCGGTGGTGCCGGTGTGGGGCGCGATCGCGGTGGCCCTGGTGATCGGTCAGTTGATCTACCGCCGCAAGATCGGCCTGGGCCTGGTCTCGGTGGTCGGCGTGGTGGCGCTCTACGCGCTGATCTACATTGGCCCCTCGGTGCCGGTGACCCTGCCGGAAAGCACCGCCGGCCTGTCACCCAACGCCCTGTGGATTCTGATTCTGTTCGGTTACGCGGCGATCGCTTCGCTGCTGCCGGTGTGGGTGCTGCTCCAGCCCCGGGACTACATTAACGGCCTGCAATTGTTCGTCGGCCTGATCCTGCTGTACGGCGCGGTGATCATCGCCAGCCCCACGGTGGTGGCGCCGATGATCAACTTCGGCGTCCCCGAGGGCACGCCTTCGATGCTGCCGCTGCTGTTCGTGACCATCGCCTGCGGCGCGATTTCCGGCTTCCACGGCCTGGTCGCCTCGGGCACCACCTCCAAACAGCTGAACAAGGAAACCGACGCCCGCTTCGTCGGCTATTTCGGCGCCGTGGGTGAAGGCGCCCTGGCGCTGGCCGCGATCATCGCCGCCACCGCCGGTTTCGCCTCGCTGGCGGATTGGCAGGCGGTTTACAGCGCCTTCGGCCAGGGCAGCCTGAGTGCGTTCGTGGACGGCGGCGCCTATATCCTCGCCGCCGGCACCGGCATGGATGCGGCCGTGGCCGCCACGCTGCTCACGGTAATGGCGGCCTTGTTCGCCGGTACCACCATGGACACCGGCCTGCGCCTGCAGCGCTATATTTTCCAGGAATGGGGCGAGATCTATAACATCGGCTGGATGCGCAAGGCATTCCCGGCCACCCTGCTGTCCGTGGCCAGTTGCCTGATTCTGGCGTTCGGCGCCGGCGGCGCGGACGGCTCCGGCGGGCTGCTGATCTGGCCGCTGTTCGGCACCACCAACCAGCTGCTGGCCGGCCTGACCCTGTTGGTGATCACCGTGATGCTGGTGCGTCGCGGCCGGCCCACCTTCTACACCCTGGGCCCGCTGGTGTTCCTATTGGTGATGACCCTGGCCGCGCTGCTGATGCAGCTGCGCGACTTTTACCAGAAAGAAAACTGGTTCCTGCTGGGTCTGGACCTGGTGGTGCTGGTGGCGGCGGTGCTGGTGACCCTGGAATGCGTGGCCGCGCTGCGCCGTGCCAAGGGCGCCGCCAATGACGAGAGCGCCTCGTGAGCGGCCCGCGACCGGCGGTGCGCCTGATCGGTCGGCTGCGCCGCTGGTACCGGCGCGCCGGCGACCTGGGGGCGGCGTATTACAACGCCCCCTACCGCGCCGCCATTGCCCGGGCCCGGCGGGACGAGGAGGATTTGTTCATGCTGATGGTATTCTCCGAGACCCTCGGTATTCCCAATCCGGCCACCTGGTACACGCTGGAGCTGCAGCCACTGCTGCTGGACCGCTTCCACGACTGGCACAAACGCATGGGCATGCCCCACTCGCCCCTCGACCACTTCCGCTGCTGCTGATTCATGCCGGACCCGAACATCGATACGCCTCTGGACATCGACACCCTGCTGCGTGAGCGCCGCCTGCTGATGGTGGGCGGCAAGGGCGGCGTCGGCAAGACCACGGTGGCGTCGGCCCTGGCGCTGCGCGCCGCCGCTCTGGACCGCCGGGTATTAGTGGTGTCCACCGACCCGGCGCACAGCCTGGCGGACGCCTTCGACCGCGAGATCGGCGACCGGGAAACCACCCTGGCGACCAACCTGACCGGCCTGGAAATCGACCCGGACAGCGAGGTGGACGCCCATCTGGAGCGGGTGCGCGCGCAGATGGCCCGGTTCGCCGGCGCCGACCAGCGCCCGGAGCTGGAACGCCAGCTGCGGCTCAGCCGCCAGTCACCGGGGGCCCAGGAAGCGGCGCTGCTGGAGCGCATCACTACCCTCATTGATCAGCAGGACCACTTCGACCTGATCATTTTCGACACCGCCCCCACCGGCCACACCCTGCGGCTGCTCAGCCTGCCGGAATTGATGGCCGCCTGGAGCGAGGGGCTGCTTAAACAGAACCGGCGCACCGAACAGCTGGGCAAGGTGCTCGGCCATCTGACGCCTGGGCGTGACCTGGAGAGCCCGCTGGGCGAACCGGAGGACCGGGAACTGGAAGGGCTGGACGAGCGGGCCCGGGCGCTGGCCGCGCCGCTGCTGGAACGCCAGCGACGCTTTCACCGGGCGCGTCGGCGGCTGCAGGACGCCACCGACACCGGCTTTGTGTTCGTGCTGACCCCGGAGCGGCTCCCGATTCTGGAAACCGAACGCGCCGTGGCCAGCCTCGGCGAGGCCCGAATCCCGGTGGCGGGGATGATCATCAACCGGGTGCTGCCGGACGAGGTTGAGGGCGCCTTTTTCCGCGCCCGCCGGGAGCGGGAGCAACGGCTGATGGGGGACATCAACCAACGCTTGGGCGCGCTACCCCGCCTCATCCTGCCGCTGCTGGCCGACGATATTCAGGGGCGCGCCGCGCTGGAGGCGTTCGCCGACCGCTTCAGCCAGCCACGTTGAACAACTTCACGTCGGGCCGTCCGGCCAGCAGCTCTTTCAAACCACCGCCCAGGCCTTTCATGTTTTCGCGGTGGGCGTCCAGCGCCGCCTGGTCGTTGTACTGCTCATAGATCATCACGGTGTCGCCGTCGTCCACGGACTGGTGGACGGTGTAACCGTGATTGCCTTCTTCCTTGCGGACTTCCACGGCGATGCGGCTCATCTCAGCGGCGAGCGCGTCGCCCTTGCCGGGTTGGGCGGTGAGGATAGCTACGATACCGAGCATGGTGATTCCTTTTTTGTTTGTGGAATAAGATTTCGAAAATCAGAACAGCATGCTGGCATAGGGGGGCGGGATCGGCCATGGGGTTTTGCGTCGTGGATTGGGGTGGAAAGGACTTGGGAAACAACTCGAGTGAGCAGGTCCTGGGAGCGTACGTCGAGGAACTTAGTGTTTGCTGAGAGACTTGGGCGCGCTTTGCGCGCGCCGAGAGGGTGGGATTGACTCGCTTCGCTCGGGGCTGCGCCCCGTCGCCTTTGGCGACGTCCTTCGCCGGCCGGTGGCCGGCTCGTTGAACCGGTGGGTTCGAATGAAACCACCCTCTCCGCCAGACGCGGNNCCGCGTCTGGCGGAGAGGGTGGGATTCGAACCCACGGAGGACGCAAATCCTCGGCGGTTTTCAAGACCGCTGCATTCGACCACTCTGCCACCTCTCCGATGGGCGCCAATCATACCTGAGACGCTTTCCCAGTCAACGGCCTCTGGTCAAGAAGACTGCCATAACCGTGTGATTCAAGAGGGAAATCTTGATTTTGGCGCGAGTGTCCCTATTATCCATGGGACACCCTCAAACAATGAGTCCGAGTATGAGCAACCACCCGAACCCGTACACCGCCCCCCACCGTCAGCACGCGGGCACGGCGGTCACCGGCGAGCGCGCCGCTCAGGTGCTGAAAAACACCTATATGCTGTTGGGGCTGTCCCTGATGGTGGCCACCGGCGCCGCGGTGTTCGCCATGGCGATGGGCATCGGCTACGTCAATGTGTTCGTGACTCTGGGCGTGTACTTCGGCCTGCTGTTCGCCACCAATAAGCTGCGCAACAGCAGTTGGGGCATTCTCGCCGTGTTCGGCCTGACCGGCTGGCTGGGTTTCACCACCGGGCCGATCATCAACATGTACGCCCAGATCAATGGCGGCATGGAGATCGTCTCCCTGGCTCTGGGCGGTACCGCCAGTATCTTCGTGGCCATGTCGGCCATCGCCCTGGTGACCCGCAAGGACTTCAGCTTCCTGACCAACTTCATCATGGTCGGCATTCTGGTGGCCTTCCTGGCCGGTCTGGCGGCGATGTTCTTCAACATTCCCGCCCTTTCACTGGCCGTGTCCGCCGCCTTCGTGCTGCTCTCGTCCCTGCTGATTTTGTGGCAGACCAGCGCCATCATCCACGGCGGCGAGACCAACTACATCATGGCCACGGTCACGCTGTTCGTGTCGATCTACAACCTGTTCCTGTCCCTGCTGCATATTCTTACCGCCCTCAGCGGGAATGATTAAAGTCAGTCTTCTCGTGACCGCCGGGCCGCAACGGCCCGGCGCCCTCACCGCCCTTCACACCGCCCAGGCGGTGGCCCGCTCCTCCCATCAGCTGTATCGCATCTTCTTCTATGGTGACGGCGTCCATCTGGCCAACCGTCTGGCCTGTCGTGGCGACGTGGCCTGCGACGCTCAGCGTGGCTGGCAGACGCTGGTGGCGGAGCACGGCTGGCCGGCCTCGGTGTGCGTGGGCGCCGCGCTCAAGCGCGGTATCAGTGATAGCGAGGAGGCCCGCCGCGCCGGTCTGAACGACGTAAACGGCACCCTGGCGGACGGCTTCACGCTGGTGGGGCTGGGCGACTGGGTGGACGCCCTGACACAGAGCGACCGGGTGGTGCATTTTGGCTGATTCGGTGCTCTATCTGGTGCGGCACGCACCGGGCCGTGGCGGCGGCTGGCGGGAAACCGTGGACATGGCGCTCACCGGCGCCGCCTTCGGGGTGGCCACCCTGGTCTGGTTCCAGGCGGCGCCGTTGAAGGTGCTGGCGCGGCGTGCCGATCACGCCGACCTGCTCGCCGAGCTCACCGGCTTCGGTGTCCGCTGCGTGGCCCGGCGCGACGATTTGCCCGACGGGCTGACCGGCATCGAGGGGCTGGACGACACCGAGCTTCACGGATTGAGGCGCCACGCCGCGCAAATGGTCCTATTATAATGTTGCACCTGATCGGCTTTGACGACCTGGACAGTGACACCGGCCGCGATTGCCTGGTGGTCTACGAAAACGGCGATCTGTGCGTGTTCGTCGACCAGGGTCATTTGGTGGCCGCCGACTTTCCCTTGCAGGGGCCGGGCTTTCTGCTCGCCGAGGGCCCGCCGGCGGCACGGCCGGCGGATCTGGAAACCATTGATTACGACCAGCTGGTGGCACTGATCGCCGAACAGGGCCCGGTCACCGGCTGGTACGACGCCGAGAACTCATGAGCGAACATCCTTTCGCGCCCTATGTGCGCACCCTGGGCCGTGGCAAACGGGCACGGCGCAGCCTCACCCGCGAAGAAGCCGCCGACGCCATGGCGATGATCCTGTGCGGCGAAGCGGAACCGGCGCAGATCGGCGCCTTTCTGATGCTGCTGCGCGTCAAGGAGGAAACCACCGAGGAACTGGCCGGCTTCCTGGACGCCTGCCGACCGGTGTGCCGGGAGCATCTCGCCGCCCTGCCCGCCGTCGACGTGGACTGGCCCAGCTACGCGGGCAAGAAGAAACACCATCCCTGGTACCTGCTGGCGGCCCACCTGCTGGCCGACAACGGCCTGCGCATTCTGATGCACGGTGGCCCGGCGCACACCCCCAACCGCCGCTACAGCG
>DGNT01000016.1 GCA_002389055.1 Alcanivorax sp. UBA4485 | reverse complement strand
GCTCCACGGTTTCCGGCAGCAGATCGCAGGCGGTGCGGCCGGGCACGTTATAGAGAATCTGCGGAATATCCACCGCCCGGGCCACGGCCAGAAAGTGCTGATAGAGGCCTTCCTGGGGCGGTTTGTTGTAGTACGGCGTCACCAGCAGGCAGGCGTCGGCGCCGTCACGCTTGGCGTCGCGGGTAAGACGAATGGCTTCCTCGGTGCTGTTGGCCCCGGTACCGGCGATCACCGGAATCCGTTTGTCGGCCACCGCCACGATCTCGCGGACCACGCTGTCGTGTTCCTCGAAGCCCAGGGTGGCGGATTCACCGGTGGTGCCCACCGCCACGATTCCATGGGTGCCCTGCTCCACATGCCAGTTGACCAGACCGCGCAGACGTTCCCAGTCCACCGATCCGTCTTCGCGCATGGGGGTTACCATTGCCACGATGCTGCCGCGAATCATGCCGCTTCCTCTTTAACGCTTTCGACGCCTTGATTAATGGAGCGCTATGGTAAACCCCGCCCGAAGGGCGGACAAGCGTTGCCCGGCCCGGTAAGCTGTGCCGCTGGCGGCCCCGAGGCCGCGACAAGGCAGTAGCAGGAGACCCGCATGACAATCAAAGAAGGACAGCCGGCGCCGGACTTCAGCGCCCCGGCCACCAGCGACACCACCCTCACCCTGTCGGCGCTGAAGGGCAAGAAAGTGGTGCTCTATTTCTACCCCAAGGACAGCACCCCGGGCTGCACCACGGAAGGCCAGAACTTCCGCGACCTGTACCCCAACTTCCAGGAAGCCAATTGCGAGATACTGGGCGTCTCCAAGGACTCCCTGCGCCGCCACGAGAACTTCAAGGCGAAGCAAGAGTTCCCGTTCGAACTGATCAGCGACGAGGACGAAACCGTCTGCCGCCTGTTCGATGTGATCAAGCTGAAAAAGATGTACGGCAAGGAATTCGAGGGCATTGAACGCAGCACCTTCCTGATCGACGAGGACGGCGTGGTGCGCGACATCTGGCGCAAGGTGAAAGTCAAAGGCCACGCCGAGGACGTCCTCGACGCCGTCCACGGCCTCTGAATTTACTCCCCTGTCGGCTCCCCAGCCGGCAACCGCCAATCCTCACCCCGCCTCGGCCACGCGTTAATCACCGCTTTAAGCAGCGTGGCCAGCGGAATCGCGAAGAAAATGCCCCAGAAGCCCCACACGCCGCCGAAGAACAGAATCGCGGTGATGATCGCCACCGGGTGCAGATTGACCGCCTCGGAGAACAGCAGCGGCACCAGGATATTGCCGTCGATAAACTGAATCACCCCGTAGATCACCATCACCAGGGCGAAGTCGCCGCCCCAGCCGAATTGCAGGTAGGCCACCGCCGCCACCGGCACGGTGACGATGGTGGCGCCGATGTAGGGGATCAGCACCGACAGCCCCACCAGCACCGCAAGCAGCACCGCGTAGTTCAGGCCCAGCAGGAGGAACGCCAGGAAGGTCACCGACCCCACCAGCAGGATCTCCACCGCCTTGCCGCGCACATAGTTGGCGATCTGCTGGTCCATCTCTTGCCAGACGTGGGACAGAATACGCCGCCGCTCCGGCAGAAACCCCAGCACCCAGCCCACCAGCTTTTCACGGTCCTTGAGGAAGAAGAACACCAGCAGTGGCAGCAACACCAGAAACACCAGGATTTCCAGCATGTTGGGAATCGAGGACAGCGACAGGGTAAGCACCGACTGGCCCAGCTGGGCCAGCTCCCGCTGGGCGATGGTCACCAGGGTGTTCACCTGCTCCATGGAAATCATTTCCGGGTAGCGCTCCGGCAGGCTGCGCAGCCAGGTCTCGGTGGTGCGCAGAATATCCGGCAGCTGATCACGGACCAGCAGCACGGTCTGGCGCCATAACAGTGGCATCAGCACCACCAGCACCGCCACCAGGGCGGTCAGAAACACGATAAAGACCAGGTTCACGGAAAGTACCGGCGGCACCCGGTAACGGTTCAGGGCGGTGACCAGCCCCTGCATCAAATAGGCCACTACGAGCGCCGCCAGCACCGGCGCCAGAATGCCTCCGAACAAAAGCACCACGGCGAAGCCCGCCAGCAGCAGAAACAGCAGGTACACCGCTTCCTCGTCGGAAAACCAGGCATTGAACCAGCCTTTAAGCACATTCAGCATCAGGGAACCTCGGGCCTAGTCGCCACAACGAATAAGAAAGCGGAATTCCCGCTCGTCCTGCTCACGGCGAACCAGCTCATGGGAAGACTGTCGAAGATATTCCGGGATGTCCCGCGCTGATCCGGCGTCGGTGGCCGTGACCTCCAGCAAGGCACCGGCCTGCAGGGTACGCAGCGCCTGCCGGGTCTTGAGCAAAGGCAGCGGGCAATTCAGACCGCGGGCATCCAGATATTTGATATCCATGGTGTGATCCGTTCGCAGGGGCGGTCATTATAGGGCACATGACAGCATTATCAGAGACACCTCGTCGCGACAGAATCATGGTGACACGAAAAATGCGGATCGCTAAGGAGAGTCCATTTTGATCGCCGCCGCGCGCTTCGCCCTGGTGGCCGTGCTGTGCCTGGGCGCGGGCCTGGGCCAGGCCCAACAACAGGATCTGCCGGAGCTCGGCGACCCCACCGTGGCGATCATTTCCGCCGAGCAGGAATACCGGCTCGGGCGCGGCTGGCTGCGCGATCTTCGTGGCCAGACACCGATCATGGAAGACCCGCTGGTCCAGGAGTACGTGGAACATCTGGTCTACCGGCTGGCGTCCTTCAGCGAGCTCAACGAACCCGACCTCGCCATCGTGGTGATCAACAGCGCCGCCATCAACGCCTTCGCGGTGCCCGGCGGGGTGATCGGCCTCAATGCCGGCCTGTTCCTGAACGCCGCCAGCGAAGACGAGGTGGCCAGTGTGGTCGCCCACGAAATCGCCCACGTCAGCCAGCGCCACTTCACCCGCCGCTATATGGACTCCAAGCGGCGCGGGCCGGCGGTGCTGGCCGCCATGCTGGCGAGCATCGCCTTGGCCATCGCCGGCAGCGGCGACGCCGGCATGGCGGGCATCGCCGCCACCCAGGCGGCGTCGATCCAGGCGCAACTGGCCTACTCCCGCCACAACGAATACGAAGCGGACCGGGTGGGGATGCAGATTCTCGCCGCCGCCGGCATGGATCCCACCGCCATGCCGCGCTTCTTCGAACGCATGCTGGAACAGCAACGCTATTCCGGCGACCCGCCGGAGTTTTTGCTCACCCACCCGCTCACCGCCGAGCGGGTCGCGGATTCCCGGGCGCGGGCGCGCTCACTGAGCGCGCCGCCGGAGAATCCTTCGCCGTCCTTCGAACTGGTGCGGGCGCGCATCCAGGCCCGTTATTTCGACGGCCAGGAACGCGCCCGGGACTATTTCGGGCGGCGCCTGGAGAGCGACAACGGCATCCAGAAGCAGGCCGCGCGCTACGGGCTCGCCCTCACCGACCTGAAACAGGACCGTTACGACGCCGCCCGCGGTACCCTCACCGAGCTGATGGAGGCGCACCCGGACCAGATCTGGTTTCAATTGGGTCTGATGGAAGTGGACATGGATCAGGGCCGCTACCCCGCCGTCATCGAACGGGGCAAGGACGTGCTCACCATCAACCCCAAGGACTACGCCGCCTCGGTGATGACCGCCCGCGCCTACCTGTTAAGCAAGCAACCGGAGCAGGCGGCGCCGCTGCTGGAACCGCTGCTGTTGCAGCGCCCCAACGACCCGATGCTGTGGTCGCTGGCCGCCGACGCCTGGGGCAACAGCGACCAGAACGCCCGCGCCCACCGCGCCCGGGCGGAGGTGCTGTTCCTCAGTGGTCAGGACCAGGCCGCCCTGCGGCAGATGCGTTTCGCCCTGGACGAGGCGGACGGCCAGTTCGCCCTGCGCAGCAAACTGAATGCGCGCATGGGCGAAATGGAGCGGCTGTCATCGGAGGAATTCTAGGGGCGCCAGAACCGGCGCCCCCGGCGAATCAGGGCTTGAGGCGGGCACCGAACTCGAGCATGCGGTCCAGCGGTTTCATGGCCTTGGCCGCCAGTGTCGGGTCGACGAAGATTTCCTGGCCGCAGCCGTTGTCGTCTTCCAGCACCGCCAGGGTGTTTTCCAGGCCGTTCATGGCCATCCAGGGGCAGTGGGCACAACTGCGGCAGGCCGCGCCGCTGCCGGCGGTGGGCGCTTCCACGAAGGTCTTGTGCGGCGCCAGCTGCTGCATCTTGTAGAAGATGCCCTTGTCGGTGGCGACGATAAAGGTCTGGTTGTCCATGTCCTGGGCGGCTTTGATCAGCTGCGACGTGGAACCGACCACATCCGCCATCTCCACCACCGACGCCGGGGATTCCGGGTGCACCAGCACCGCCGAGCCCGGATAGGCCGCCTTCAGGTCTTCCAGACCCTGGGCCTTGAACTCTTCGTGAACGATGCAGGCACCGTCCCAGCACAGCACGTCGGCGCCGGTTTTACTGCGCACATAGTTGCCCAAGTGCTTATCCGGCGCCCACAAGATTTTCTCGTTGCGCTGATCCAGGTATTCGATCAGCTCCACCGCGATGGAGGACGTCACCACCCAGTCGGCGCGCGCCTTCACCGCCGCCGAGGTGTTGGCGTACACCACCACGGTGCGGTCCGGATGCTGATCGCAGAACGCCGCGAACTCATCCTCCGGGCAGCCGATATCCAGGGAACAGGTGGCTTCCAGGGTCGGCATGAAAACCCGTTTCTCCGGGCTCAGGATCTTGGCGGTCTCGCCCATGAAGCGCACACCGGCCACGATCAGGGTACTGGCCGGGTGGTCGCGACCGAAACGGGCCATTTCCAGGGAGTCGGCCACGCAGCCGCCGGTCTCCTCGGCGAGAGCCTGGATCTCGGGGTCGGTGTAATAGTGGGCCACCATCACGGCGTCGCGGGCCTGTAACCGTTCTTTAATGCGCTGACGGTACAGTGAACGCTGATCGTCGGTGAGTTCGGTCTGCTCGTTAGCGCCCGCCAAATGGGCGCGCACGATCTCTTGGGCCTGTGCTGTCATACGGCGTCACCACCCCAGGATAAGGGGACTTATCAATCGCTTAAGGGCACCTGCTGTTCAGGATACCATCTTGGTCTCGGTGTGGGGATCATACCATATTGGTCTTAGCAGGACGCTGACCATGACCAAAAGCGACAGCCTCCTCGTCCTATATGGACGCCTCCCGGTAATCGGGGCCCGCGGCAAGCAAATGCACGGTGCTGATGGCACGCTCCATGAAGGCGCCCTGGCAGTAACACAGGTAATAATCCCACATTCTGCAGAAGCGTTCATCGAAGCCCAGTTCACGAATTCGCGGCAAAGCACTGATAAAACGGGCCCGCCACTCCTCAATGGTTTTTGCATAATGGGCGCCGATATCCTCGAGGCCCACCGGCATCATCGTGGTGTTTTTACGCAGCGCCTGACACATCACCGTCACTGAGGGCAGGAAGCCGCCGGGGAAAATATAGCGTTTGATAAAGTCCACGTTGTCGCGGGCGTATTCGAAGCGCTGGTCCGGCACGGTGATCGCCTGCAGCAGCAGCAACCCTTCCGGCTTGAGACGCTGATTGAGGACCCGGAAGTACTCGTCCAAGAACTGATGGCCCACCGCTTCGATCATCTCCACGGAAACGATGCGGTCGTAGCGGCCCCGCAATTCCCGGTAGTCCTGCTCAAGCACCTGGATACGGTCGGACAATCCGGCCTCGCGGACCTGCTCGCGGGCGAAACGGGCCTGTTCCCGAGAGATTGTGGTGGTGGTCACGCGCACCCCGTAATGGCGGGCCGCGTGCAGGGCCAGGCCTCCCCAGCCGGTGCCGATTTCCAGCACTTCCATATCCGGGGCCAGGCGCAGGCGCTGGCAGATCAGATCCAGTTTATGGGTGGCGGCGGTCTCCAGGTCCGCTTCCGGGCTCGGGTAGATGGCACTGGAATACATCATGTGCCGGTCCAGGAACAGGGCAAAGAAATCATTGCCCAAATCGTAGTGCGCGGCGATGTTACGGCGCGACCCGTTCAAGGAGTTGCGGTTCATGGCGTGCAGCGCCTTGAGCGCCGGCTTGGCCAGCCAGGCGGCGGCGCCTTCCAGCGCTTGCATGGCTTCCACATTGGCAGCGAAGAAACGCACCACGGCGACCAGGTCCGGGCTGTCCCAGGCCCCGTCCATATAGGCTTCGGCGGCACCCAGGGCGCCGCCGGTCATCATCTGCCGGTAGCTGTCCCAATCATGGATGCGGATCTCCGCGGCACCTTCCGCCGCCGCATCGCCGATGGACACCGTCTCGCCGTCGGGCTCATGCAATACCACGCCGCCTTTGGGCATTTTCGCCAGGTGTCCCTGCACCAGCCGCCGGGCCAGGCTTTGTGACCAGGACGGGCGCTGACTGACCAACGCCTTATCACCGTCCATCATGAGTGTTCTCCCCATTACCTTGCTCATCTTTACCCGGGTGGGCATGGAACCGGGCGCCCTTGCGCCAAAGTTTCCAGGCCTGCCAGTAAATACCAGCCACCGTTTTCACGCTCTGCGCGCCGAAGCGGCGGATCACCCGTGCCATGGCGGGCGCGTTGGCTTCCGCCATGTGCATTTTCAGGCCGGCGGCGAAAACCAGCTGATCGCCGTCCCGGTCCTCCAACGTTAGGCGCAGATCGGGAAATAAGGCGTGAAGATGCCAGTGATAGCGCAGTCCCAGCGGCAGAAAGGGCGACACATGGAAGGTCTTTTCATGGGCCACGGTTTGCGGTCCCGGCCCCTGGCTCAGGGTCAGGGCGTAGATATGACGTTCCTGCCAGGGGGTGTTGCGCACCTCCGCCAGCATCGACGCCGGCCGGTCGGCGCCGTCCGGAAAGTGGAAGTACAACACCAGGGGGTTGAACAGCATGCCGAAGGTGCGCCACTGGCCGAGCATGAACACCCGGCCAGCGCCCCAGTCCAGGCCGGCGTCGGCGGCCCGGTCGCGCACCTTGTCGCCCAGCGGCCGGGGATCCGCGTCGATGAAATCCCGGTCGCGGAACGTCACCGGGCGCCAGCGACGGCCCCAGAAACGCTGGCGGGCCAGCATCTGGTCCGGCGCGTCCACATCGCACCACACCAGCCACAGCGGATACCGGAAGGCATGCCGCATGGGCGTATGGCGCTGATGCCAGACCTGGCCGGTGGCGAGTGCGAAACGGGGAATCACAGCGCCGCTCCCGGGGCGCGGGCGCCGATTCCTTCCACCACATCCAATGCCGAGACCACGCCGTCTTCATGGAAGCCGTTGCGGCACCAGGCGCCGCAGAACCAGGTGCGGTTATCGCCGTTACCGGCCAGCAGGCGCTCGCGGGCAAGCAGGCCTTCGGTGGTGAACAGCGGATGGTAAAACACCTCACGGCGGATCACCGTTTCCGGGCGGATGCGGTCGCCGGCGTTAAGCGTCACACAGAAGGTTTCCGGCGCCTGAAAGCCCTGCAGAATGTTCATGTTGTAGGTCACCTGTACCGGCTCCGCGTCGTCGGTGCGGCCCAGCAAGGCGTTCCAGCTCGACCACACCCGGCGGCGCTTGGGCAGCATCGCTGTGTCAGTGTGCAGTACCACATCGTTGGCCTGGTAGCGCAGGTCCGCCAGACAGTCCCGCTCGCGCGGGTCGGCGTCGGCCAGCAGCGCCAGGGTCTGATCACTGTGGCAGGCCATCACCACCTGATCGAAACGGTGGCTGCCGTTGGCGGTACCCACCGTCACGCCCTCGCTGTCGCGGCGCACTTCGGTGACCGGCGTGGCGGTGTGAAAGCGGGCGCCGCAGGCGTCACGCAGCGCCTCCACATAGCGGCTGGAGCCACCCGGCACCACGTACCACTGGGGCCGGTTCCGCAATGCCAGCAAACCGTGATTGATAAAAAACCGCACGAAAAATTTAGCCGGGAAGGCCTCCATCTGCGCCAGGGAGCAGGACCAGATGGCGCCGCCCATGGGCAGAATGTAATGACGCCGGAAACGTTCGCCATAACCCTGTTCGTTCAGATAGGCGCCCAGCGGCTGCTCGCCGGCGTCGCTGTCCAGCAAGGCCGGTGCCTCCCGGTTGAAGCGCAGAATATCGCGCAGCAACGTCCAGTGACCGGGATCCAGCAGATTGCGGCGCCGCCCGAAAAAGCCGCTCAGGCCATCACCGCAATATTCCACGCCGGTTTCAGCGTCGGTGACCGCGAACCCCATGGCGGTGGGCTGGCGGCCGATGCCGAGCTCCGACAGCAGTGCCTCGAAGCGCGGGTAGGTGCGGTCGTTGAACACAATGAACCCCATGTCCACGGCGTAGTCACCGTGCTCGCGGCGCACGTCCACGGTGAAGGTGTGGCCGCCCAGCCGGGGCTCGGCTTCGAACACCTCCACCTGGTGATCACGGCTGAGATACCAGGCGGCGGTAAGACCGGCGACGCCGCCGCCGACAATGGCGATGCGCTGGCTCAAGAGGCGTCTCCGTGTTGCTGTTTCCAGGCGTCACGGGCGGCGCGGAACGCGCGCTCCACCCGTTGCTTGACGCCCTGGTGGGCGACGATGGTGGTGGGGTAATCCGGGGTCATCAAAGGCTGCTTCCAGGGTTCATGGATGGTTTTGTCGTTGGCGGTCGCCAGCTCCGGCACGTAGCGGGCGATAAAGCGCCCCTTGGGGTCAAACCGGTGGCTCTGCCGTATCGGGCTGAAGACACGGAAGTACGGCGCGGCGTCGGTGCCGGTGGAGGCGCTCCACTGCCAGCCGCCGTTGTTGGCGGCGAAATCACCGTCCACCAGATGCGCCATGAAAAAACGCTCCCCTTTGCGCCAGTCGATAAACAAATGCTTGGTCAGGAACATGGCGGTGAGCATGCGCAGGCGGTTGTGCATCCAGCCGGTCTGCACCAGCTGGCGCATGGCCGCGTCCACCAGCGGGTAGCCGGTGCGGCCTTCACACCAGGCCTGGAAATGCGCGTCGTTATCGCTCCACTGCAGCAGCCCGGTTTCGGGCCGGAACGGCGCGCCGGTGGCCAGCGACGGGAAGCGGTGCATGATCTGCCGGTAAAAATCCCGCCAGGCCAACTCACCGATCCAGGTGGCGGCGCCTTCACGGGCGCTGGCGTCCTGCAACGCCGGCCGCGCCGCCAGGTAGGCGTCCAGCGGCGCCAGCGTGCCCGCCGACAGCGCCGCGGACAGGCCGCTGGTGCCGGGCTCTGCGGGAAAGTCCCGCCGCGCCTTGTAGTCGCCCAGGTACTGCTCAACAAAATCCTTAAGCTGGCCGCGCGCGGCCTCTTCGCCGGGGTGCCACAGGGCGATCACCGAGTCCGGCACCGACAGAGCCGCCAGCGCCCGCTCCACCCGTTCGCGGCCAATAAAACGGCCCTGCCCGCCCGGCCAGTCCGGTGCCGGCACCGCCTCGGGCTGAAGGTCGTCCATCCACACGTCCCAGCGCTTTTTATAGGCGGTGAACACGGTATAGGGCGTGCCCTTGCCGGTGTGCAGCGCTCTCGGCGGCACCAGCACGCCGTCGTCGAAACCGTGAATGCGCACGCCTTGCGCGTCCAGGCGGCGGGCCACCGCCCGATCCCGGTTCAGTTCGTTGAGCGGGTACTCGCGGTTGCAGAACACCTCGGTGACGCCCTGCTCGGCCACGAAGGTTTCCAGCGCGGTGACGCTGCCGTCGAAATCGCCGCCATCAAGCACATGCAGGTCCACGCCCCGGGCGGCCAGGGACTCGCCCAGCTCCAGCAGGCTGTGCAGCACGAACCAGCGGCGCGCCGGCGCCACGCCGTGGGCGTCCCACTGATCCGGGCACAGCACGTGCACCGCGGTGACCGCGCCGCCGCCGGCCAGTGCCTGGGTCAGCGGGGTGTGCCCGTGACAGCGCAGATCATTACGAAACCAGACCAGTCGCACCCTGTTCTCCTTGCTGTTGAATCATTGAATCGACGTCGTCCATTCTTTTCGCCACCGCCTGATAGCCGCCCGGCTCGCAATGCAGCCAGGCCGGCGTCGGCGGGTCCCCGGCCAGCGCCGGTCCGGCGCAAAGAAAGGCGCCTTCGGGGGGCTGTTCCGGCCACAGCTGGCCGATCTGACGGCGTGTCGGACGCTCACCGAGCATCCACAGCACGCCCGCCAGACGCGGGTCCGCCAGCCAGGGGGTCAATGCCGGCCAGGCCACCGGTGTTTCCAGGCACCACACCGGCCGATCCGCCACCGCCGCCTGAATCAGCGCCGGCAGCGGATCGCCCACCGCCATCACCAGCCAGGCCCGCTCGCGGCGCCCGGGCGCCCGGGCCAGCAGCCGCCCGGCCAACTTCTGGCGCAGAAAACTGTCCAGCAACGCCTGCGACGCGCCCTGGCCCGGCAGCGCGCGCAGATGATCGCGCAACGGGTCGCAAAATCCCGTGACCACCCGGACCAGCGGGTAATCGGCGGTGAGCCGTTGAAACAGTTGCTCCAGGCGGCGCACGTTGTGCCCTTCCAGCGCCTGCAGGGCTTCCTCCATGGCGTCCCGCCAGGGGCCGGCCAAGGCGGTCACCGGGGTGCCGCCCTGCTCCAGCACCGGGCGCACCTGACTGATCGGCAGCCCCCGATCCAGCCAGGAGAGAATCTGTTCGATCACCGCCAGATCCTGGTCGCTGTAGCGGCGGTGGCCGCGCTCGGTGCGCGCCGGGCGGATCAGCCCGTAGCGGCGCTCCCAGGCGCGCAGCGTCACCGGGTGCACGCCGCTTTGCCGGCTCACCGCCTGAATGCTGTAACCGTCGTCGAAGGCTTTCATGGCTGTCTCATACCCGGTTGCGCAGGCCCAGCGCGTCCGGGTACGGACGCAGGTACTGCTGGGTCGCCAGATAGGGCTGCGCCACCTTGCTCTGGGCGGCGCGCAGCAGCGTCATCGGCACCACCAAAGGCACCTCGCCGCGCAGATAGGCGTCAATCTGTTGGTGGATCGCAGCGCGGTCCTGCTCGCCCAATGCCTCGCGCAGGAAGCCCATCAAATGCAGCATGGTGTTGACGTGGGCGCCCGGGGAAATGCGCTTGGCCATGGCCGGCATAAAGGCGTGGATGTAGTCGTCGGCGATGTCCGCCAACGGCCGTGTCTTAAGGTCGGCGAGCAGCGGCCCGAGCCGCCGGTAGGTGGCCTGGCAATGGGCCAGAAGCTGGAATTTATGACGGCTGTGGAAGTCGATCAGGCCCTTGGCGGTGAGGCCGCCCTCGCGCTCGGTCAGCCGGCACCAATCGTCGTAGACGAACACCCGCTCGACGAAGTTCTCGCGCAGGCGGTCGTCGTTAAGACGGCCCTCCTCTTCCACCGGCATCAGCGGAAAACGGGCCATCAGCGCCGCCGCGAACAGGCCGCTGGCGTCGCGGCGCGCCACTTCACCGTCCTCGCGGTAGACACGAATGCGCTCCATGCCGCAACTGGGCGACTTGGCCATCAGCACGAAGCCGCGCAGGTCCGCCAGGCGTTCCACGGTGTCGGTCACGAAACCGTCCATCAGCGCGGTGAAATCCCGGTCGCCGCGGGTGGCCTTGAGGCGCACGCCGCCGTCGGTGTCCACCAGATGCATGGCCGGCCGCGGCGTGGACAGGCCGGCGCCCATTTCCGGGCACAGGGAGCGGAACCGGAAATAGCGCGCCAGCACCCCGGTGCAGTAGCGGGAATGCTTGTGGCCGCCGTCGTGGCGCACCTCACGGCCCATCAGACAGGCGCTGATGCCCACCGGAATCCGCTGATCGTCGCTGTCTGAATGCCGCCCCATGGTTGCCTCCGTCCGCTGCGCTTGAAGCTGTACAAACCGTTATCGTTGTACAAGTCTCGGGCGTCACCCATGAAGGCTTTGTGAAGCAGGTCTCAAGGTGAAACGGTGAAGGCGGGAAAGCACGCACATTTAAAGCTGTTTTACACACGGCGGCGCGGGATCGTGGCACAGTGATCTTGCGTTGCTGGCCACGGACGGTCAACGTCTCCCCCAGGACGTCACGCAACGCGCATCCCCCCTTCCTTCAGGCATTTGAAGGAACCCCAGGCCGCCTCCCCCCAGGCGGCCTTTTTTATGCCCGC
>DGNT01000014.1 GCA_002389055.1 Alcanivorax sp. UBA4485 | reverse complement strand
CCGGCGGCAGGAAGTCGCCGGTTTCCTCCACGGGCAGGCTGCAGGAGATCGCCCAGCCGTCTTCCAGCCAGTTGCCGTCGTAGATAAACGCCATGCGCCCGCCGCCACTATCCAACAACCGGCCGACCTTGCGGTCTCGATACCAGACGTTCAGGGCCCGGCTCATGAGACGCCCCCTCGTGGCACGGCGAACAGATCCAGTCCCACCAGCCGGGCGATCTTTAGCGCCAGCCCCAGGCGCACCGTGTCCTTGCCGCGCTCAAGCTCCGACAAAAAGCGCGGGCCGACGCCAGCGATTTCCGCCAGATCCACCTGGGTCAGACCCTGGGCCTTACGGGCGGCGCGAATACGCCGGCCGAGCTCTTCCGGGCTGTCCACGTTGTACTGTCTCGGCACGGCGCTCATTGAGGCGGCTCCAAATATTCCTGATCGGTAATATTAGAGCGATATTCAGGCCGAAGTCCAATAATCATACCGATCGGGACTAAAAAGTGGATTCTAAGGGAAATCCGAGCAATTTATCCCGATCGGTACTATCTCGAGAGCTGGAAAGCCGGCTTGTCAGGTTGGAGCGACGCCGCCCGGGCGTTTACCAGGGCAGCTCGCTGCCGTCGGAGTGCCAAAAGGTGCCGGTGTTGTCCAGGTTGAGCTCGTCCATGCGCTGCACCAGGCGGTGGGCGGCCTTCTCGGCGGTGATGTGCCCGGTGTGGCCGGTCATGTCGGTCTGCACATAGCCCGGGTGCAGAATCGCCACGGCGATGCCCTTGTCCTTCAGGTCCACGGCGAGGGATTTGCCGGCGGCGTTGAGGCCGGCCTTGCTGATGCGGTAGCCGTACTTCTTGCCGGAATCGTTATCGGCGATGGAGCCCATGCGCGAGGTCATCAGGCCCACCTTGCCGCCGTCGCCGAGGTTGTCCAGCAGGGCGTGGGTGACCCGCAGCGGGCCCAGGGTGTTCACTTCGAACTGCTTCTGGATCTGCTCGAAGTTCATGTCCTCCAGGGTTTCGCTCTCCATCATGCCGGCGTTGTTGTAAAGCACGTCCACGCGGGTGTCGCCCAGTTCCTGTTTGAGGGTTTGCACGTCCTCGGCGCGGCTCACGTCGATGCCCTCGATCACGCGCACGCCCAGGTCGTGCAGGTCTTCGCCGCCTTTCTTCACGGCGGAAGAGCGGCACACCGCGATAACGTGATTGCCGCGCGCTTTCCACAGGCGCGCCATGTCATAGCCGATGCCGCGGTTGGCACCGGTGATTACGATGGTCTGGCTCATTGGTTCCGTCCTTGCGGTTGCGTTGCGATGCCCCACAACCTGGGGCCTGCCGGCGCCCGGGGCAACCCGTGGGCCGGTGCTCAAAACAGACTTTTACGTTCCCATGGTGGCAGCACTCGGCGCCGGGCGCGGGAACCTGTTACATTCCAAGTCCTTCACAATTTCCTGGTTAAAAGGATCGACCCATGACTATTTCCGTAGGCGATAAGATTCCCGACGTAACTATCAAAACCAACGGCGCTAAAGGCCCAGAGGACCTCTCCACCGGTGAGTTCTTCAAAGGCCGCAAGGTGGTGCTGTTCGCGGTGCCTGGCGCGTTCACCCCGGGTTGCTCCAACACCCACATGCCCGGTTTCGTGGTGGAAGCGGACGAGCTGCTCTCCAAGGTGGACGCGATCGCCTGCCTGGCCACCAACGACGCCTTCGTAATGGACGCCTGGCAGAAGGACCAGAACGCCGAGCGCATCACCATGCTCGCGGACGGCAACGCGGAATTCGTCAAGGCTCTGGGGCTGGAGCTGGACGCCACCGGCGGCGGCATGGGCATCCGCAGCAAGCGCTTCGCGCTGGTCGCCAATGACGGCGTGGTGGAGTATCTCGGCGTGGACGCCAAGGGCGTGGAAGACAGCAGCGCCCAGACCGTGCTCAAGCACATTTGAGGGCGCGGTAAAGCCGCGGCTAGTGCAGCTGGTCGGGGTCGCGGGTGAAGCGGTGTGGCGGCAGCGTGACGCCGCTGACCCGTTCGCCGATCAATACTGTTTCGCCGTGATAGCGTTCGCCGCCGGTGACCGTGAACTCAAAGTCGTAGCGTCGCCACAGCCCCCATTTGCCATTGGTGTCGCGGCGCAGGCGCAGGCTTTTCAGACCCACGGTCTGGTCGAGCAAGAGTACCTGCTCTTGCTGGCAGTGGCGGCGGGTGGCGCGCAACGCCGTTTCACGCAGGCGCTGGGCGCGCCAGAACAGCGCCGCGCCGATCACCAGGGCGCTCAGTAACAGAAGATCGGTCAGTTCCAGGTTCACGGTATATCCGCATTGTGAGTTTGGCGTTCATGGTAAGGGGCCGCGGCCCTTAATGAAATGCAACCGTGCAAGGAGAGAGTCATGGTTGGAATCGTGGAGAAATTACGGCGTTTGCTGCGCGGTGACAGCGCGGCGAGGGCCCCTCGGGACGACAGTCAGGCGCCGGATGAGGACCAGGCGGTGCGCATGCACTACCCGGAGGCGGGTCCCCACGCCAACATGGGCGAGCACGGCGCCGCCCACCCGGATGATGACCCGGAAGACCTGCACCACGGTCGCCGCCGGCTTAAGGAAAGCCACACCAGCCACTGGGACCTGGACTACATGTCCCGCGATGAGATGGAGGAACTGGCCAAAGCGAACCGTAAGTCCGGCGACAAGGACGATCAGGACTAGTTTTTCAGCGCTAGTTCTTCAGCCGATAGCCGGTTTTGAAAATCCACCAGATGGTCACCAGGCAGAGCAGCATGAACAGCACCGTCATGCCCAGGCTCACCGCCACGTTCACATCGGCCACGCCGTAGAAGCTCCAGCGGAAGCCGCTGATCAGGTACACCACCGGGTTGAACAGTGTCACCGTTTGCCAGAACGGCGGCAGCATGTTCACGGAATAGAAGGTCCCGCCCAGAAACGTCAGCGGCGTCACGATCATCATCGGGATGATCTGCAGCTTCTCAAAGCCGTCCGCCCAGATGCCGATGATGAAGCCGAACAGGCTGAACGTCACCGCCGTGAGCACCAGGAAGAACAGCATGGCGAACGGGTGCTCGATGCCGAAATCCACGAACAGGCGTGAGGTGGCGAGAATCAGCAGGCCGAGAATGATCGACTTGCTGGCGGCGGCGCCCACATAGCCGAGCACCACTTCCACATAGGACACCGGCGCGGACAGCACCTCGTAAATGGTGCCGCTGAACTTCGGCATGTAAATGCCGAACGAGGCGTTGGAGATGCTTTCATTCAGCAGCATCAGCATGATCAGGCCGGGGATGATAAAGGCGCCGTAGCTGATGCCGTCGATCTCCACCATGCGTGAGCCGATCGCCGAACCGAACACCACGAAATACAACGAGGTGGAAATCACCGGCGAGGCGATGCTCTGCATCAGGGTGCGCCAGGTGCGGGCCATTTCGAACAGATAGATGGCGCGAATCGCATGCAGGTTCATTGGCTGTCTCCGGCAGCGGGTTGGGTGGTGTCCGGGCCGCCCGGTTTGCCGTTATGGACCAGGTCGACGAAGATTTCCTCCAGCGAGCTTTCCCGCGTGCGCAGATCGCGGAACTCAATGCCCAGCTCGCCCAGGCGACGCAGCAGGCCGGCGATGTCGCCGTGTTCGTGGCGGGCGTCGAAGCTATACACCAGCTCGTGGCCGTCGCCGGACAGCGTCAGTGACAGCGGCGCCAGACTGTCCGGCACCGCCGCCAGCGGTTCGGAAAGCTGCAGGCGCAGCTCCTTGCGGCCCAGCTTTTCCATCAGGGTGTGCTTGTTCTCCACCAGAATAATTTCACCCCGGTTGATGACGCCGACCCGGTCGGCCATCTCTTCCGCCTCCTCGATGTAGTGGGTGGTGAGAATAATGGTCACGCCGTTTTCGCGCAGGCCGCGCACCATTTCCCACATGTCCCGGCGCAGCTCCACGTCCACCCCGGCGGTGGGCTCGTCGAGAAACAGAATGCGCGGCTCGTGGGCCAGCGCCTTGGCGATCATCACGCGCCGCTTCATGCCGCCGGACAGCGCGATGATCTTGTCGTTGCGTTTGTCCCAAAGCGACAGATCACGCAGGACTTTCTCCACGTAGTCCGGGTTCTTGGGTTTGCCGAACAGGCCACGGCTGAACGTCACCGTGGCCCAGACCGTCTCGAAGGCGTCGGTGGACAGCTCCTGGGGCACCAGGCCGATGGTGGAACGGGCGGCACGGAAATCCCGCACGATGTCGTGACCGTCGGCCAGTACGGTGCCGCTGGTGGGATTGACGATGCCGCAGATGACACTGATCAGGGTCGTCTTGCCGGCGCCGTTGGGGCCCAGCAGGGCGAAGATCTCGCCCCGGCGAATTTCCAGATTGACGTCCTTGAGAGCCCGGAATCCTGAGTCATAGGTTTTGTTGAGTTGTTGCACGGAAATGATATTACTCACGACCACTCCTTGAATGTTTTCGTTGTGCGCCCGTTGGGTCGTTCGGGAGCCGCGAAAAACGACACCGTAGTATGCCTGAGACGGCGGTCCCCGGTCGTGCACGGGTTCATGACAGTGCCTGGTAGTCGGTGCCGGCCCTGGCGTCGCGCAACGCGGACGCCCACCAGCGCAATTGCGTCAGCAGTGTGCTCAGGTTGCGATCCCCCCGTTCCATATCCCGCCAGCGGTGCTGCTCGTCGAAGTGTGCCCAGACATTGGGGAAGCTGACCACCTGACGGAGGGTGGTGGCGTGCAGTTCGGCGAATACCTGGCGCAGATGCTCCACCGCGCGGCTGCCCCCGGAGAGACCGCCGTAGGAAACGAACGCCACGGGTTTGGCGTGCCAGGGCTGATTGAAGCCGTCGATGAAATGCTTCAGCGCCGCCGGGAAGCTGTGATTGTACTCCGGCGTCACCACGATGAAGGCGTCGGCCTGGGTAAGGCGACCGGCGACGGCGTCTTCCTCCGCGCCGCCGGCACCGCGTAAATCGATGAGACCCTCGGCCAGAGGGTCGATGATGTCCAGCGAATAGTCGTCCCGCGCCTGGACACGGTCGGCCACCCAGCCGGCGACCGCGTCACACAGCCTTCCGTTACGGACACTGCCGTAGATCACCGCGAGCTTGATGGGCTTTGACATGGTTCGTCTCCTCACTTGTGTGCTGATCGTTGGACGCCACTTTGAGACCTGAAGTAAGGTTGAGATCAATGCAAAATGGAAAAGGTTGTCACGATGAGCAAGATAGCGGTGGCCGATATCGGCAAGGCGTTGACGCCGGGGGAAGTGGCCCGGCGCAGCGGCGTGGCGGTATCGGCATTACACTTCTATGAAAAGAAAGGTCTGATTCACAGTGTCCGAAGCAGCGGTAACCAGCGCCGCTACAGCCGGGACGTGCTCCGTCGCGTGGCGGTGATCAAGGTGGCGCAGCGGATCGGCATTCCACTCGCGGAGATCGGCCGGGCACTGGCCGAGCTGCCGGACGGCCGCACCCCCAACGCCCACGACTGGAAACGTCTGTCGGCGCATTGGCGTCATGATCTGGACGAACGCATTCAAAGCCTGACGCAACTTCGCGATCAGCTCGACGGCTGCATCGGCTGCGGCTGTTTGTCGATCAACGCCTGCCGGCTTCGCAACCCGCTGGATGAGCTGTCCGAGGACGGTCCCGGGCCGCGGTTACTGGAGCCGGAGTAGCGTCGCCGGCTGTAAATTCCGGTAAACAAAAACCTCGGCCGCGTCCGCTTCCGGTATCTTGGTCCGCATTCATAGCCCGCGATCACAGGAGAGCCAGCCATGACGTTGTTTGAAGCACTCAGAGAAGACCACGACACCCAGCGGACCCTGTTGGGGCTTTTGATCAAAACCCACGGCGACAGCGACGGTCGCGAGGAACTGTTCGAAAAGGTAAAGCAGGCCCTCAGCAGCCATGCCGCCGCCGAGGAACGGGCGCTCTACATTCCGATGATGGAACTGGACATGACCCAGGAAAAGGCTCGTCACAGTGTCGCCGAGCACCATGAGATCGATGAACTGGTGGAAGAACTGGAAGACACGGATTTCAGCTCGCCGGGCTGGCTGGCCGCCGCTAAAAAGCTGCACGAGCTGGTCACTCACCACCTGGACGAAGAAGAGCAGGAAGTGTTCCAGCTCGCCGGGCGCGCCCTGAGCGACGACGACAAGACACGTCTGGCGGATACCTACCGGGACGAAATGGCCGCCGCCCAGTAAACCCTCCGGGCTTCGGTCCGGCGCCTTATCAGCGCTGTGGTAAAATACGTTCGGCTCCGGCATGGCACCCGTGCCGGGAGCGGATAAGGAGACGTGGAGCCATGAGTATTCTGCAACTGCCCCACGACCAGCCCGCGGCCGTGTTGATCGACTGGCACGCGACCCTGGTGGATACCCACGACGCCATGTACCACGCCGTCGACGATGTGCTGCCCAGGCTTAAAGAGCTGGGGCTTTGGGACCGGCTGCTCAAACCGGGAGAATCGAAGACCATCGAGGACGCCAAGCTGGTCAAGTATGTGCGCGAGCACAACAAGCTGCACCCCAAGATCACCGCCCAGCGGAAAATCTCGCGCACCGATATCTTCGAAGTGCTGTTCGGCGCCGACGGCGACGCCAAGCGTCGTATTCATCACGCCTTTGATGACTGCTACAAAAAGTATGTGGACGAGGTTCACCCGCTGGAAGAAGACATCCGTGTTCAGCTGGAGCGGTTGCGCCAGTCCGGCGTGCCGGTGGCGTTGATCTCCAACCGCAAGCGCGAGTTTCTTGAGCACGAGCTGCGCATTGTCGACGGCACCGGCTGGGAAGACCTGTTCGACACCATTGTCTGCGGCGATGACGTGGCACACCGCAAGCCGGCGCCGGACATGCTGCTCAAGGCGCTCGACAACCTCGGCCTGACGCCGGCGGAAAACTGCTGGTACGTGGGCGATAGCACCACCGACGTGATTGCCGCCAAGGAAGCCGGCATCACCGCGATCTTTTATAACGGCGCCGGCTGGCCGGATTCCTGGCTGGATAAGATTTTCCCCAATACCGTCAGCCACCCGCACCGCCCGGACGCGGTGGTCACCAGCATCGCCGACCTGGTGCATCTGGCGCGGGTGATGCTCGCCCAGGGCAAGCGGGTGGACCGGGCCAGGGGCTAGGCCTTCATCGCCCGCCGATTGGCCCGCCGTGAATGTGGCACCATGGTACGATATTTGCCCATCGACCGCCTTCACAGCAGGACACAGCGATGAATCAATACGCCGGACCCGCCCCCGAAGCACGCCACCATGCCTTCCGTGATGACGCCCTCGGCGACCACGACGCCACCGCCCTGGCCGACTTGTTGCGCCGTGGTGAGCGCAGCGCGGCGGAGCTCACCGACGCCGCCATGGAGCGAATCCAGGCGGTGAATCCGGCACTGAACGGGCTGGCGCTGGACACCTTCCAAACCGCCCGCCAGGGCGCGGGCCAGTGTCAACAGGGTGGCGGCGAATTCGCCGGTGTGCCCAGCCTGATCAAGGACAATATCGATGTGGCCGGCCTGCCCACCGGCCACGGGGCCAGCGCCGTGCGGCCACGCAACGCGGCCAAGCACAGCCACTTCGCGCGCCAGTATCTGGACCAGGGGTTCGTGCTGATGGGCAAAACCCGGCTGCCGGATTTCGGCTTCAGCGCCACCACCGAATACGCCGGCGCGCCCGCCACCCGTAACCCCTGGGCGCCGGGTTATTCCAGCGGTGCTTCCTCCGGCGGCAGCGCCGCCCTGGTGGCGGCCGGCGCGGTGCCCATCGCCCACGGCAACGACGGTGGCGGTTCGATCCGCATTCCCGCCGCCTGCTGCGGCCTGGTGGGGCTCAAGCCCACCCGTGGGCGGCTGGTGAAATCGGAAGCGTCCCGCTCATTGCCCATCGACATCATCGCCGAAGGCGTGCTGACCCGCAGCGTGCGCGACACCGCCAACTTCTTCGCCGCCGCCGAGCAGTATTACCTTAACCCCAAGCTGCCGCCGATTGGCCGCGTCGAGGGGCCGGGTAGCCGGCGGCTGCGTGTGGGCCTGGTGATGGACTCGATCACCGGCAGCCCCACCTGCCCGCAGACCCGCGCGGCGGTGGAAGACGCCGGCCATCTGCTGGCCGGGCTCGGCCACCAGGTGGAAGAAGCACCGGTGCCGCTGGAACGCCGCTTTATCGATGACTTCGTGCTGTACTACGGCTTTATGGCGTTCATGGTCAGCACCTTTGGCCGGCCCATGTTCGGACCCGGCTTCGATGCCGCGGAACTGGACGGCTTGACCCGTGGGTTGAGCCGCTATTACCGGCGCAGGCTGTGGAAAACCCCCGCCATGCTGTACCAGCTGAAACGCACCTGGGCCACCTACGCCCGCTCGTTCGAACACTATGACGTGGTGTTGTCGCCGGTGCTTGCCCACACCACGCCGCCGCTCGGCTACCTGAGCCCCAATGTGGACTTCGAGGTGCTGATCGACCGGCTGATCAAGTACGTCAGCTTCACCCCCGCCAACAACGCCTCCGGCAGCCCGGCGCTGTCGTTGCCGCTGGGCGAAAGCCGCGAGGGCCTGCCCATCGGCGTGCAGTTCTCGGCCCTGCAGGGCGCCGAAAAAACCCTGCTGGAACTGGCCTTCGAACTGGAGCAGGCGCGCCCCTGGCGGCGCATCCAGGACTGACCGCCGCTACGGCTCGCGGTGTTTGAAGAACGTCTGGATGCTGGAGAAGTCCTTGCCGCTCAGGCCCTGGTTGCCCAGCGCCGCGTACAGGCTTTTCGCCAGCGACCCCATCGGTGTGCTGGACTGGCTGGCGAGCGCCGCTTCCAATGCCAGGCCCAGGTCCTTGTTCATCAGCTTCACCGCGAAGCCGCCGTTGTAGTCGTTGCTGGACGGCACGCCGTCCATCACGCCGGGCCAGGGGTTGTACACCTCCAGGGACCAGTTGCGCCCGGAGCTGGCTTTCATGATGTCGGAGAGCACCGCCGGGTCCAGGCCGTGGTCGGCGCCCAGCTGCAGGGCCTCGGCGGTGCCGATCATGTGCACGGCAAGCAGCATGTTGTTGCAGATTTTCGCCACCTGGCCGGCGCCGTTGTCCCCGGCGCGGAACACGTTCTTGCCCATGCAGTCCAGCACCGGACGGGCGCGTTCCACCGCCGCTTCCGGGCCGCCGCAGATAAAGGTGAGCGTGCCCGCCTTGGCGCCGCCGACGCCGCCGGACACCGGGGCGTCGATCATGGTGCGGCCGCTGTCGGCGGCGGCGGTGGCCACCCGGCGCGCGGTGTCCGCGTCGATGGTGGAGCAGTCGATGATCAGGGTGTCCGGGTGGATCGCGTCCAGCACGCCGTCGTCGCCCAAGTACAAGCCGGTGACCGCGCCGGCGGACGGTAGCATGCTGATCACCACGTCGGCGCCGGCCACCGCCACTTGCGGGTCGGCGGCCACGGCGACGCCGTCCGCCTCCACGGTCTTAAGCAGTTCGGGCACCAGGTCGAAGGCGGTCACCGTGTGGCCGGCCTTGACCAGATTGGCAGCCATGGGCCCGCCCATATTGCCGACGCCAAAGAATCCGATGTTCATATTGTTCTCCTTTTTGAATCGGGCCTTATAAGAAGCTCAGGTCTTTCAGTACCCGGCGGGCGATGATCACCCGCATGATTTCGTTGGTGCCTTCCAGAATCTGGTGCACCCGGCTGTCGCGCACATAGCGCTCCAGCGGGTATTCCTTGATGTAGCCGTAGCCGCCGTGCAGTTGCAGCGCCTGGTTGCAGACGTCGAAGCACAGGTCGGTGGCGAGCCGCTTGGCCATGGCGCAGAAGGTGCCCTTGTCCGCGTCGCCGTTATCCAGCTTCCAGGCCGCCAGCCGCACCATTTGCTGCGCCGCCACCAGGTGGGTGGCCATGTCCGCCAGGGTGAACTGCACGCTCTGGAACTCGCTCACCGGCTGGTCGAACTGGCGGCGTTCCTGCACGTAGCTCTGCGCCTGGGCCAGCGCCGCCGAGGCCGCGCCCAGCGAGCAGCTGGCGATATTGATGCGCCCGCCGTCCAGGCCCGCCATGGCGATCTTGAAGCCCTGGCCCTCGTCGCCGATGCGGTGGTCCACCGGGATGCGCGCGTCCTCGAGAATCACCGCCCGGGTGGGTTGGCTTTTCCAGCCCATCTTGTCTTCGTTGCGGCCGTAGCTGACGCCCGGGGTGTCCGCGGGAATCGCGAAGCAGGAAATGCCGCCCGCGCCGGGCCCGCCGGTGCGCGCCATCAGCACCAGCAGGTCGGTGTCGCCGGCCCCGGAGATAAACGCCTTGGCCCCGTTCAACACATAGTGGTCGCCGTCGCGGCGGGCGCTGGTTTTCAGCGACGCCGCGTCGGAGCCGGCGCCGGGCTCGGTGAGGCAGTAGGAGGCCAGCGCCTCGCCGCTCATCAGCGGCCCGTTCCAGCGTTGGCGCACCGCTTCCGAGCCGAACCGGGACAGCATCCAGGTGGCCATGTTGTGGATGGTGATGAACGCGGTGGTGGAGGTGCAGCCCGCCGCCATCTGCTCGAAGATCAGCGCCGCGTCGAGCCGGCTCAGGCCCATGCCGCCCTGGTCCTCGTCGCAGTACAGCGAACAAAACCCCAGCTCGCCGGCACGGCGGATAGTGTCCTTGGGAAAGGTGCCGTGCAGATCCCACTCGGCGGCGAACGGCGCCAGTTCCTTGTCGGCGAACTGGCGCGCGGTATCGCGGAACGCCAGCTGCTCGTCGGTGAAGTTAAAGTCCATGGCTATTTCAGGCTGGTCATTTCAAATGAATGGTCATATTCGGGCCGCCGTGGGCGCCGTCCGGAATGTCGTCGTCGAACCAGCGGCTGGTGACGGTTTTGGTCTCGGTGTAGAAGCGCACCGCCTGCTTGCCGTAGGCGTGCTGGTCGCCGTAGAAAGAGCCTTTCCAGCCGGTGAAGCTGAAGAACGGCAGCGGCACCGGGATCGGCACATTGATGCCCACCTGGCCCACTTCCACCTCGTGCTGGTACTTGCGCGCGGCGGCGCCGCTGGCGGTGAAGATCGAGGTGCCGTTGCCGTAGGGGCTGTTGTTCACCAGTTCAAGCGCCTCTTCCAGGGTGTCCACGGTCATGCAGCACAGTACCGGGCCGAAGATCTCTTCTTTGTAGAGCGCCATCTCCGAGGTCACGTCGCTGAACAGGGTGGGGCCCACCCAGTTGCCGTCGGGCAGCCCGTCCACGGTGCAATCGGAACCGTCCAGCAGGCAGGTGGCGCCTTCTTCCTGGCCCTGCTTGATCAGCGTCAGCACCCGGTCGCGGGCCTTGGGGCTGATCTGCGGGCCGTAGGCGGCGTTCTCGTCGTCCCAGGCGCCGGGGCGGATCTTCGCCAGCTCGTCCTTGAGTTCGTCGATCCATTGTTTCGACTCGCCCACGAACACCGCCACGCTGATCGCCATGCAACGCTGGCCGGCGGCGCCGCAGGAGGCGCCTACCAGGTTGCTGATCACCTGATCCTTGCGCGCGTCCGGCATCACCACCATGTGGTTCTTGGCGCCGGCAAAGCACTGGGCGCGTTTGAGATGGTCGGTGGCGGTGCGGTAGACGTGCTGGCCCACCGGCACCGAGCCAACGAAGGACACCGCCTTGATCTCCGGGTGGGTGAGCAGGGTGTCCACCTGCTCCTTGCCGCCGTGGATCACCTGCAGCAGGTTCTTGGGCGCGCCGGCGCGCAGAAACAGCTCGGCGAGAATATTGGGGGTCATCGGGTCCTGTTCGGAGGGCTTGAGCACGAAGCTGTTGCCGCAGGCGATGGCCATCGGGAACATCCACAGCGGAATCATCGCCGGGAAGTTGAACGGCGTGATGCCCGCGCACACGCCCAGCGGCTGGGTCCAGGCGTGGCCGTCGATACCACGGGCCACGTTTTCCACCGTCTCGCCCATCATCAGCGAGGCAATGTTGGCGGCGTGCTCCACCACCTCGATACCGCGCCACACATCGCCCTTGGCGTCGGCGAACACCTTGCCGGTTTCCTTGGCCAGTACCTCGGCGATTTCGTCGTGGTGTTCCTTGAGCAGGTGCTGGTAGCGCAGCATCACCCGGGCACGTTCGGAGACCGGCGTTTCACGCCATTCCAGGAACGCCTGGCGGGCGGATTGGATGGCGCTTTCCATTTCCTCGGCGGTGGCCGCCGGCACTTCGCAGAGCACCGCCTGGGTGGCCGGGTTGGTGACTGGAATCCAGGTGTCGGTCTGGCTTTGCTGGAATTCGCCGTTGATCAGTTGCGGCAGTCGCGTGGTCATGGAGCCTCCGAAAGTGGGGTGTTGTTCTATTATTGCTATGGTGTACCACAGTATCGTCCCCATGCGGATGGTTTCTATTGACCACTAATGGACTATATTGCGGTATGGAATCCAGCGACGTCTCCGTTATCGAGACCTCCCAGTGGCCGTTGCCGCGGGACGGTCGTCGCATCGTGGTGCCCCAGGCGCTGATACAGACGCTGGGCGCGCACCCGTTGTGCGGCGACTGCCTGCCCCACGGGGTGGGCTATTACCCGCGCGCCGCCGGCCATCAGATGGGGCGCGCCTCGCCCCGCGATCATCTGCTTATTTATTGCGTGGCCGGCCGGGGTGAGGTGGACCTGGGCGGTGACCCCCATCCGGTGGGCGCTGGTGACGTCTTGCTGTTCCGCGAAGGCCAGCCGCACCGCTACCGGGCCCGCCCGGACGACCCCTGGACCATCTACTGGGTGCACCTGGGTGGCGCCGCCGTGGACCTGTTTTTCGACGCCATCGAACCGGACCCGCGCGCCGGGCTGGTGCCGGTGGGCCTGCACTCGCGGCTCAGTGAAGAATTCGAAGTGCTGCTCGCCACCGCCGTCAGCTTTCAGATTCACCACCAGGTGCACGCCGCCAACGTGCTGCGCGGCTTGCTCACCTTTCTGGCGCTGGTACGCCGCCGCCAGCAGGCCCGCCAGGCGGCGCTGGACGTGGACCGGGTGCAGAGCTACCTGCAAAGCCGCCTGCACGAACGGCTCGCCCTGGACGACCTGGTCGCCGCCACCAGCACCCTGTCGCGCTATCACTTTATCCGCGAGTACAAACGCCTCACCGGGCAGACGCCCATGCAGGCCTTCCAGCACCTCAAGATCAGCCGCGCCTGCTACCTGCTCGACGTCAGCGACCTGGGCGTCAGCGACATCGCCCGCCACCTGGGCCACGACGACCCCTACTACTTCTCGCGCCTGTTCAAAAAAGTGATGGGCGTAGCGCCCCGTCACTACCGTCGCGAACGCTCCGCCCACTAAGCCACCTTGTGGGAGCAGGCCCCGCCCGCGAAAGGGAGCGACGCTCCCGGCAAAGGTTGCCCCGCAGGATGCCAGAGACGCTTTTAAGACGCCCCCGACCGCCAGTTAAGAAACGCTTCACCCGCCTGCTCGACAGCGTTTTCCAAAGCATCCCGACGCTTCACATCCCCGGGCTCCCGGGGCGGATCCTGCAGCGCCTTCTGCAGCCGCTGGCGCTGACCGCGCGGTAACTGTTCCAGCCAATGACGGTCCGCGTCGCCGAGAGTGAGCGGGTCACGCCCGGCGTGATTGCGATGGCTGACCTGGTGCCAGTGCTCCAGGGCCCGGCCCAGCACCACGTAGCCGAACTGCGGATCGCGCACCGGCCCGAAGGCGGCCTCGGTGCCGCCGGTAAAGCGCTCCAGCATTTTAAAGGCGCCCAGCTTGTCGGCGTATTTGCCGCCGTAGAAGACGCTGCCGGCGGCGCCCAGCACCCCGCCGATGAGCGCGCCGGCCCCCAGTGAATGGCCGGCGGTGAGCGCGTCGATGCCGGCGCCGCCAAGAGCGCCGGCGCCGAAGCCGGCGGTGGCCAGGTAGGTGCGGCTCACCCCCCAGGTCCGGCGGGCCTGTTCGCTGAACAGATCGCTGCCGGGCTGCCAGGCCAGGGCCTGCTCCCGGCGGCGCAGGTGGCGGTGTTGGTAGAGGGCTTCCACGTCGCGGCGCAGGCGCTGCTCCCGTTGGCGCTGCCAGTCCCGCCAGCGTTGCCCGAGGTCGTGTTCGAGCGCGTCGCGGTTGCCGTCGTCACGCAGCCGGCCGGTTTCCCGGTGAGTCAGCATGTCCGCCAGGGCGGCGGCGATCAGTTGCAGGGCCTGGTGCTGGCGGTGCCGGCGCTGGTCGCGCAGATGGGCGGTGGCTTCCTCAAGCGGCGCTTCCCATTCCGGGGCCAGCTGGCCAAAACCGCGCAGCAGGCTCAGGTGGGCGTCGAAGGGGGCGTGCACGGCGTCGAAGTCGCGCACGATCTGGAAATACTGACCCAGGGCGGCGCGCCAGTCGGCCAGGTGGTCGCCCGCGCCGATGCGGTTGATCAGCGCCAGGCTGGGGCGGCCGGTCCAGCGCAGGATTTCCATTTCCGCTTCCTGTTCGCGGCTGTAGGGCACCGCGCCGTCCACCACGTAGAGAATGCCGGCGCCGTCCAGTATCGGCGTCAGCAGCTGGCATTCGTCATGGAAACGCGGGTCGTCGCGGTGTTGGGTGACGAAGGCGCGCACCGTGTCCGGCCGGTCCGACGCCGACAGGCTGTGCGCCTGCAGCCAGGCCAGCACCCGGCGCGGGCGCTGGAAGCCGGGGGTGTCGATCAGTTCGTACAGCAGCCGGTCGTCCACCCGCAGCGGGTAGTGGCCGTTCTCCCGGGTGGTGCCCGGCTCCAGGGCGATGGCGATGCCGTCGTTCTGGGCCAGGGTGGCGACAATGCTCGACTTGCCCTTGTTCGGGTGGCCGACCACGGCGAAACGGGGGGTGGCGTGCTCGGTCATGGGCGGCACAGCCTGACCGGCTTGTGCCGGCCCACGAAGCGTTGCCACTGGGCCAGCAAGGCGCCGTCCACGACGGCGGTTTTATCGTCGTTGGCGAGCGGCAGCAGCATGATGTCGGTGTCCGCCGGCAGGCAGTGGCGGGCGTCGTCGAGGAAGTCCGCCAGCTCCCCGGTGGGCGGCTCCCAGCCGCGCGCCAGGAGCACCACCGGCAGGCCCAGGTCGGCGCGGGCGAGGGTGTCGCGGTCCTGCTCCAGGCTGGCGCTGCCGCCGGCCTCAAGCACCTGCGCCGGTGCCTGCTCGAGCAGACGCCCGGCGAGATCGGCGCTGCCGGCGCCGGCCCAGCGGATTACCACGCCGCGTTCCGGCGCTGGCGCCAGCTCGGTGGCGGCGGGCACCGCCGGCCCTGGCCCGGCGGCGGCCGGTGCCTGACCGCTGTCCACCCAGGGCGTGGCGAACCGTTCGCGCAGTGCCACCCAGCCCGGGTGCCGTTGCAGCAGCGCCCTGGCCCGGTGGTTGAGGTGCAGACGCGCCAGCCCCAGCAGCGCTAAACGGGGCAGCAGTACATAGCAGAGCCAAAGCATGGCCAGGAAGGGCCACCAGGCGCCCAGCCGTTCCGGGTCGGCGGGGGCCTCACTGACCAGCCGGAAGTAGCGGGACTGCTCCACCAGTTCCAGGCCCGGCACGGCGGCGGGCAGCCAGCCGCGCCAGGGCCAGGCGAGCTGTTCCACCAGGGCGTGGTAGGCGGGCGCCGAGGTCTGCAGGGTGGTGCTCCAGCCGAACGCCAGATCGCGCACCAGCACCTGGGCCAACAGGGTCAGCAGCGCGGTGACGGCGAACGCCAGGCCGGCGCCGTGGGCGGCGCGGGCGGCGAGCTGCGGGTGCAGCTGGCGCAGCACCGGCGTGTCCGCGCCGTCGCCCCGGCCCAGCAGGCGGCCCCAGGGGCGCCGGCCGCTTAACGCCTGGGCGCTGGTCGCCAGGGCGAGCACCAGTTGCAGCAGCGCCAGCGCCATAATCAGGGTGACGTTGATGCGGCCCTGGCCGTCCACGTACAGCACGCCGAGCATGGTCAGCACGCCCAGCACCGCGCCGGCCACGGTCAGCGCGGCGCGGCCCCGGCGCCAGGACCGCAGGGCATCGCCGGCGCCGGGGGCGTCCACCGCGCTGAGCCAGGCGGCGGCGTCCGGCGGCGGCGCGCCGTCCTGTTGACGGGCCAGCGCCAGACGGCGGTCACGGCGATGCAGAAAATCCGGGGTGTGCTGCTGGTCGCGGCGGTATTGCGCGTCGAAGTCCAGTAACCGGCGTACGGGCGAAAGCGGCAAAGCGGTGTCCTTGGACGGGGGTTATTTGACCGGCACGGTATAAGCTACGCCTTCCTTCGCGCAGCCACTGCAGGCGTTGCTGTATTCGCCCAGGGTCTTGCCGTTCTTGTCCAGGCCGGTCACCGGGCGGTAGTCCATGGTACACATTTGCGGTCGCGGCTCCGGGCAGGCGCGGGCGTTGTCGGGCAGGTTCGCCGGGGCATGGGTGCAGCCGGCGGCGGCCAGGATCAGCGTCAGGCCGGCGAGAGGAAAGCGAATCATGGGCGTCTCCGGGTTGGTGGCGTGTTGTATCCTGGGTCCATGTTAAAGGTGGACCCGGGGCGGGCAAGCAAGTTCTTTAAGTCGTCCGGCCATCCGTGGCAATATTATTGACCTTATTTCTGACGGGAACCCCATGAATCACGTTGATTGGCGCGCGGAAGCGGCCGCCATCTGGCGGCCCAGGCAGCAACGGTTGAGACCGGTGCGGCACCTGGATCCGGTGGCGCTGGGCGATCTGCTCGGCGTGGACACGCAGAAGCGCAAGCTGGTGCAGAACACCGAGCGCTTCCTGGCCGGCAAACCGGCCAACCATGTGCTGCTGTGGGGCAGCCGGGGCACCGGCAAGTCGTCGCTGGTGAAAGCGCTGCTCAATGAGTACGCCCCGCGCGGGCTGCGCATGATCGAGGTGGAAAAACACGACCTGGTGGACCTGCCGGAGATCGTCGACGATCTGCGCGAGCGCGCCCAGCGTTTCGTGGTGTACTGCGACGATATCGCCTTCGAGGACGGCGAAACCCAGTACAAGCATCTCAAAAGCGTGTTGGAGGGTTCGCTGGAGTTGCCGCCGGAGAACGTCCGGTTGTACGCCACCAGTAACCGCCGGCATCTGGTGTCCGAGTACCAGTCCGATAACGAGCAGAGCCGGGTGGTGGGCCGCGAGATTCACCACGGCGACGTGGTGGAGGAGAAAATTTCCCTGTCCGACCGGTTCGGCCTGTCGCTGAGCTTTTACCCGATCAACGAAGAGCAGTATTTCGAGATCGTTGATCACCTGTTCGGCGAGGTCGCCGACCGCGATCAACTGCACATTCTCGCCCGCCGCTTTTCCATGGAGCGGGGCGGGCGCTCGGGACGCACCGCCCGGCAGTTCTATAACCAGTTCGTGGGCGAGCTGTAACGCCCGGCCGGCCGGTCTTGTGTTCGCCCCGCCCCGGCGTGGCATACTACCGGACCCTTTCAGCGATTCGGTTTTGCATGGACTGCCAGTTGCGGCACCACAAAATGATGAGTATTCCCGCCCATTGCCCGCGGCGGGGCCGCCGCCCCTATTTCCCGGATCCGCCCGTTGTCACGCTGAGTTGATGGTTTACTGATAAGCTCGACGCGGCGTTGCCGCAACTGACAACGGATTGCCTATGAACCTTTCCATCCTGGTGCTGCTGCCCTTTCTGGGGGCCGCACTGCCGCCGCTGGCCGAACGTTTCAGAGCCTCGCGCACGCTGCTGGCCCTGAGTGCCGCGGCGTTGCCGGCACTGGCCCTGGCGTTGATGGTGGCGCCCGCGCGGCGGGTGATCGCCGGTGACACGGTGCTCTCTTCACTGCAGTGGTTGCCCAGCCTGGGGCTGGACCTGGCGTTCCGCCTGGACGGCCTGTCGCTGATGTTCGCCATGCTGGTGCTGGGCATCGGCCTGCTGATTATTCTCTACGCGCGCTACTACCTGGCCGCCAATGAAAAAGCCGGGCGCTTTTACGCCTACCTGCTGCTTTTCATGGGCGCCATGCTGGGCGTGGTGACCAGCGATAACCTGCTGCTGCTGGTGGTGTTCTGGGAGCTGACCAGCCTCAGCTCGTTTCTGCTGATCGGCTTCTGGTCGCATAACAGCGGTGCCCGGAAGGGCGCGCGCATGGCGCTCACGGTCACCGGGCTGGGCGGCCTGGCATTGCTCGCCGGGGTGCTGTTGATCGGCCAGGTGGTGGGCAGCTATTCCCTGGGCGAGGCGCTGGCCAGCGGCGACGCCATCCGCGCCAGCGGGCTCTACCCGCTGATTCTGTGCCTGGTACTGCTGGGCATTTTCACCAAGAGCGCCCAGTTCCCGTTTCACTTCTGGCTGCCCCATGCCATGGCGGCACCGACGCCGGTAAGTGCTTACTTGCACTCCGCCACCATGGTTAAGGCGGGGGTGTTCCTGCTGGCCCGCTTCTACCCGATGCTGGCGGGTACCAACCTGTGGTTCGATCTGGTCACGCTGGCCGGCATGGCGACGCTGATCTGGGGCGCGTTGGCGGCGCTGTTCCAGCATGACCTGAAAGGGCTTTTGGCCTATTCCACCATCAGCCATCTCGGCCTGATTACCCTGCTGTTCGGCCTGAACACCGAGCTGGCGGCGGTGGCGGCGGTGTTCCATATCATTAACCACGCCACCTTCAAGGCGTCGTTGTTCATGGCCGCCGGCATCATTGATCACGAAACCGGCACCCGGGACATGCGCCGCATCAACGGCTTGTGGCGGTATATGCCGTACACCGCGGTGCTGGCCATGGTGGCCTCGGCGGCGATGGCCGGGGTGCCGCTGCTCAACGGCTTCCTGTCCAAGGAAATGTTTTTCGCCGAGACCCTGCAGTCCGACCGGCTGGGGGCCATGAGCTGGGTGCTGCCGCTGGGCGCCACCCTGGGCGGTGTGCTGTCGGTGGCCTATTCGGCCCGCTTTATCCACGACGTGTTCTTCAACGGCGAACCGGTGAATCTGCCCAAATTTCCGCCCCATGAGCCGCCCCGTTACATGAAAGTGCCGGTGGAGATACTGGTGGCCCTGTGCGTGGCGGTGGGTGTGTTCCCGGCGCTCACCGTGGCCGGGCTGCTGGCGGTGGCCGGCACCGCCACCCTTGGCGGCACCCTGCCGGAATATCATCTGTCGATCTGGCATGGCTTTAACCTGCCGTTGCTGATGAGCGTGGTCGCGCTGGTCGGCGGGGTGCTGGTCTACAGCCAGCGGCAGCGCCTGTTCCGGTGGCACGCGCGCCTGCCGGAGATCAACGCCAACCTGATTTTCGAACGCGCCATGCAGGCGGTGGCGCGGTTCGCCGGGGCGCTCAGCGGGCGCCTGCGCAACGGCTCCCTGCAGACCTATGTGGCCTGGTTGCTGGCGGTGGTGTCGCTGGTGCTGCTGACCCAGTTGGGCCCGCATTTGCTGAGCGGCGAGCGGGCCTTGTTGCCCCTGGACGGGGTGGCGCTGCTGGCCGGCGCCATGCTGATCGTGGCCGCGGTGATCACCGCCATTCTGCACCGCCACCGGATGACGGCGATCATGTCGATCAGTGTGGTGGGGCTGGTGGTGTCGCTGGTGTTCGTGCGCTTCTCGGCGCCGGACCTGGCGCTTACCCAGCTTTCCGTGGAAGTGGTCACGGTGATGCTGCTGATCCTGGCGATGTACTTTCTGCCGGTGCGCACCAGCGCCGAATCCGGCGTGTTCCGGGTGAGCCGTGATCTGTTCCTGTCGGTGGTGGTCGGCGGCGGCGTCGGCGTCATGGCGTTCGCCATGATGACCAGCGATTTCAACAGCATCAGCGGATTCTTCCTGGAAAACGCCAAGCCGGGCGGCGGTGGCACCAATGTGGTCAACGTGATCCTGGTGGACTTCCGGGGCTTCGATACCTTCGGCGAGATCACCGTGCTGGGCATCGCCGCCATGGGCATCTATGCGTTGCTCAAGGATCTCAAGCTGACCTCGCCAGGGGCGGATGCCACCGGCCGACCCTGGGCGCGGGACGCGCACCCGCTGGTGCTGGTGACCATCTCGCGGCCCTTGTTGCCGCTGGCCCTGCTGGTGTCGGTGTACATCTTCCTGCGCGGCCACAATCTGCCCGGCGGCGGCTTTATCGCCGGCCTGGTGACGTCGGTGGCGTTGTTGCTGCAGTACGTGGCGTCCGGGGTGGGCTGGATGCACCACCGCATGCCCGGCGACTACCACCCGGTGGTGGCGTTGGGCCTGCTGCTGGCGGGGATAACCGGGGTGGCGTCCTGGTTGTTCGGCCATCCTTTCCTGACCAGCACCTTTGACTACATCCACTGGCCGCTGGTGGGCAAATTCGAGGTGGCCAGCGCCATGCTGTTCGATACCGGTGTGTTCCTCACCGTGGTGGGCGCCACGCTGCTCATGCTAGCGAACCTCGGCAAGCTGTCGTTGCTGGACGACAAAGGTGCCGGCGCCGCGTACGACGGTGACGAGACCGGCCAGGGAGGGGGCGCCTGATGGAAGTGATGATTGCATTGATGATCGCGACGCTGGTGGGCAGCGGCGTCTATCTGACCCTGCGGGCGCGCACCTTTCCGGTGATTCTGGGCATTACGTTGCTCAGTTACGGGGTCAACCTGTTCGTGTTCGTGTCCGGCCGGTTGAGTCTCAACCAGGTGCCGGTGGTCGGCATGTCGGAAAACCCCAGCGACCCCTTGCCCCAGGCTCTGGTGCTCACCGCCATCGTGATCGGTTTCGCTATGACCGCCTTTCTGGTGGTGCTGGCCCTGCGCGGCCAGGGCGAGATGAACAGTGATCATGTGGACGGCGGGTCCGACGGCGAGTCCCACAAGGAGGACCGCTGATGGAACACTTGATCATCGCGCCGATTCTGATTCCCGCGTTCGCGGGCATGCTGCTTCTGTTGGAGGTCCGCGAGCGCCAGCGTCTGCGCCGGTTCACCGGTTTGCTGGCGACGCTGGCGCTGATTCCGGTGGCGCTGGGCCTGTGGCAACAGGCGGCCACCGGTGAGATTGGCGTGTATCAGCTGGGTGACTGGCGGGCGCCGTTCGGCATCGTGCTGGTGCTGGACCGGCTGAGCGCCCTGATGGTGCTGCTGACGGCGGTGTTGGCGTTGCCGGCTCTGATTTACGGCAGCCGTGGCGATGACCGTCGCGGCGCCAACTTCCACGGGTTGTTCCAGCTGCAGTTGATGGGCATCAACGGTGCCTTCCTGACCGGGGACCTGTTCAACCTGTTCGTGTTCTTCGAGGTGCTGCTGATCGCCTCCTACGGCTTGGCCCTGCACGGCCGTGGCCCGGCCCGGGTGAAGGGCGGCATCCACTATGTGGTGCTCAACCTGATCGGCTCGGCGCTGTTCCTGGTCGCCCTGGGGCTTGCCTACGGCACCACGGGCACGCTCAACATGGCTGACTTCGCGGTTAAAGTGAGCGAACTGGAGGGTAACAGCCTGGATCTCGCGCGACTTTCCGGGCTATTGATGTGGGTGGTGTTCGGCCTCAAAGCGGCGCTGTTCCCATTGTACTTCTGGTTGCCGGCTACCTACGCCAGCGCCACCGCGCCGGTGGCCGCGTTGTTCGCGATCATGACCAAGGTGGGTATTTACGCCATTGCCCGGGTGTACGGGCTGGCCTTCAGCGGCGGCGCGCTGGCCGGTCTCGGCCGCGACCCCCTTTGGGTCATTGCGCTGATCACCCTGGGCCTGGCCGCGGTGGGCGTGCTCGGCGCCCGCCGTCTGGGCGAAATGGTCGCTTATTTGCTGGTGATGTCGGTGGGCACGCTGATGGCCGGGCTGGCCTGGTCCTCGCCGGAGGCACTGGGCGCCATGTTGTACTACCTGATCCACTCGACGCTGGTGTGTGGTGGCCTGTTCCTGCTCGCCGACCTGGTGACCCGGGGGCGTGGAGAGCTGGCGGACCGGCTGGAAGCGGGCCCGTCGCCCACTGGCCGGGGCGTGCTCGGCGTGCTGTTTTTCGCCGGCGCGATCGCGGTGGTCGGCCTGCCGCCGTTGTCCGGCTTTGTCGGCAAGGTCGCCTTGATGCAGGCGGTGCCGGCGCCCCTGTACTGGCTGTTTTTGCTGGGGGGCGGCCTGATCGCCCTGATCGGCCTGAGCCGGGCCGGCTCCACGCTGTTTTGGCGGGCCACCGGTGACGGCGAAGAGCGGCGCCTGGACGGGCCCCGTCTGGCGGCCACGGTGGCGCTGCTGGCCACCACCCCGGCGCTGGCGATCTGGGGCGAGCCGGTGCTCGAAGCCTGTCTGGCGGTGGCCGGGCAATGGTCGCAACCGGGCTTGTATATCGACGCGGTGCTGGGCGCCGGGGAGAGTGCGTTATGAGTCGGTTATTGCCGTTTCCGCTGTTGAGCCTGTTTCTGTGGGCCACCTGGATGCTGCTCAACGGCTTTTCCTGGGGGCACGCCCTGCTCGGTCTGGTGCTGGCGGTGGTGCTGCCGCTGGGCACCCAGTCGTTCTGGCCGAACGTGCCCAGGCTGCGCAACTTTCCCAAGCTGGTGCGGTTCGTGCTGGTGGTGCATTGGGACATTCTCACCGCCAATGTGGCGGTGGCGATTTTGATCATCGGCCCGCCGCGGCGTTTGCGGCCCGGGTTCGTGGAGTTGCCGCTGGACCTCAGCGACGAATTCGCGATCACCCTGCTGGCCAGCACCATCTCGCTGACGCCCGGCACGGTCAGTGCGGATGTCAGCGAGGACCGGCGCACGTTGTTGATTCACGCCCTGGACGTGGACGATGAAGGCGCCATGATCGAGCAGATCAAGCAGCGCTATGAGCGGCCGCTGAAGGAGATTTTCGAATGTTAGAGATCGCGCTGCCGATTGCCTTCGGCCTGTTCGTGCTGGCCCTGCTGCTCAACCTGTACCGGTTGTTGCGCGGGCCCACTCTGCCGGACCGGGCCCTGGCCCTGGACACCATGTACATCAATACCATCGGGCTGATCGTGCTGTACGGCATTTCCTCGGACAGCAAGCTCTATTTCGAGGCCGCCATGCTGATCGCGTTGATCGGTTTCGTGAGCACCGTGGCGGTGGCCAAATACATGTTGCGCGGCGACATCATCGAGTAGGGGCAACACTATGAACGGGATTGTTGAGTTTCTGGTCAGCGGCTTCATTCTGATTGGGGCGGTGTTCGCGCTGGTGGGGTCTATCGGCCTGGTGCGGTTGTCCGATTTTTATCTGCGCCTGCATGGCCCGACCAAGGCCAGCACCCTGGGCGTGGGCGGCGCGATTCTCGGGTCGCTGCTGTTTTTTTCCTGGCAGGAAAGGGCGCTGCAGCTTCAGGAAGTGCTGATTGTCCTGTTCCTGTTTATTACCGCCCCGGTGTCGGCGCATATGCTGGCCAAGGCGGCCATGCACCGGAATTTGAAGCGTCGTGAAGATACCCGCGGCGGCCCCTGGAAGCAGTAGCCGCAAGCGGGTTTAATAGTGCTTGTTGCACGAAAATTATGAAATTTGTAAAAGGTATTCGGACGTGGAAACTTTTTTGAAAGGCGGCCAGTCCTAATCAATAGCTACGGACCGGTACCCCCGATCCCCCAGTACCCTCACCGGTTCGTAGCTTCTGGACACCCCGGTCTCTCCCCCAGGAGGCCGGGGCGGCAAGCCTCCCTGGCAGCGCAGTCGTTCCCTTCCCCCACTTGCTGCCAGGGATTTTTTTTGCCCACTGAAAAGTGGGACTTCCCCTCTTCCTTCTTCTTGCCGTATCTAAAGCAAGAGGCATGCCTGTTTTTGAAAAACCAGGAAAAGCATTCTGTATCAATGACTTATGATGAATTCGCGCGATCGGGCCAGCGGCGCCGTTGCGCCAGAGCGGTGTCGTAAAACGTCGCCGTAGTGACGGACCCGGTCAGTCCGCCGGGTCCGGCGGCACCGCCAGCCAGATGCCGAGCTGGCGCCAGGCCTCGTCGCAGCCGTCGCCGCTGGTGGCGGAAAACAACTGGGCGCTGAGCGGCGCCGGATGGTCGCGGACCTCTTTGTGAACCTTCAGCAGGGTGTTCTTGGCGGCGCCGTACTTGAGCTTGTCCGCCTTGGTGATCAGCAGGTGCAGCGGCATACCGGCGCGCGCCGACCATTCCAGGATCAGGCGGTCGAAATCCTTCAGCGGGTGGCGGATGTCCATCAGCAGGACCAGCCCGGTGAGGCTTTGCCGGCGTGCCAGATAATCGTCCAGGTCGCGCTGCCATTGCTGGCGGGTCACCTTGTCCACCTTGGCGTAGCCGTAGCCGGGCAGGTCCACCAGGCGCCGTTCTTCGTCCAGTTCGAAGAAGTTCAGCAACTGGGTGCGGCCGGGGGTCTTGGAGGTGCGCGCCAGGGTGCGCTGGCCGGTGAGGCGGTTGATGGCGCTGGATTTGCCGGCGTTGGAGCGCCCGGCGAAGGCCACTTCGAAGCCCGCGTCCGGGGGGCACTGTTCCACGTTCTGGGCGCTTTTCAGGAAGCGGGCCTGGTGGAGAAGGCGCTGGGTCGGATCTTGGGCCATGGTGTGTCTCTCGGTGAGCGCAGTGAGCGAATACCCGCGCCTTTAATAAGGCATATGACGGGAGCGGACCTCTAGTATATAATGCGCGCCGTCGCGCGTTCGCCGTGCGGCCGACGTTCTACAGGTGTTTGTGTGCAAAGGCAAATTCAGCGCCGACGCCTGAGTAAGCCAGCATGTCGCCAGCTCATGGGGAGATTCGCATGAAAGGTTTTGCCACGGGGCTTGCCCTGACCATCGCTATGAGCCTGACGGCCGGCGCCCAGGCCGAATCCGTCAAAGAGCTCTATGATCAGAGCTGCACCTATTGCCATACCAGCGGTGCCGCCGGTGCTCCCAAAACCGGGGACCAGGCCGCTTGGAAGCCGCGTATGGACAAAGGTATGGACACGCTGGTCAAGCACG
>DGNT01000012.1 GCA_002389055.1 Alcanivorax sp. UBA4485 | reverse complement strand
GAACGGCGCCGCAAAGCGCCGTGTGGCGGGGCCTGGAGCGACCGGCCGCTAGAGGCCGAGACGCTGGTTAAGCTGCTCCGGCGTGACGTAGCCGCCCAGTTGAGCACCGTCCACGGAATACACCGCCGGCGTGCCGCGCACCCCGAACTCGAGACCCAGCTGATATTGCTCGTCCACGGCGGCGGCGCACTCGGCGAGCTCGGCGTCGGAGATCCGGTTATTCAGCTTGGCGGCGGTGAGCGCCTGGGCCGGTTTGTCGTCACACCAGATGTGGCGCATGTCCTCGGCGCTGCCGGCCTGCGGGCCGCCACGGGGGAACGCCAGATAATGCACGGTGATACCGGCGTCGGTGTATTCCTCGATGTGGCGATGCATCTTGCGGCAGTAACCGCAGGTGATGTCGGTGAAGGCGTAGATCTCGGCCTTTTCCTTGCCCTTGGCCGGATAGGTGATCAAAGCGTCCGGGTCGAGATCGGCCAGGCCCGCGGTGCGCACTTTCTGGTAGCGGGCTTCCTTGAGGTTGACCGGGCCGCTGTCGCGCAGCTCGATGACGTCGCCGGTGAACACCAGGCGGCCGTCCTCGGAGGCGTAGATGATCTCCCGACCGTTCAGCTCCACTTCCACCAGACCCTCGGCGGCGGGCCGGATGCCGGTGATCTCGGTGCGCGGAAAGGCGTCCTGGAAGTTGTTCTTGAAGGCCTTCTCGTCGATCTCCCCCGCGCCCTGGGCGACGGCGGAAACAGCCAGCAGCGTGGCCGCCAGGGTCGCCATACGGGCACTTAGAATCGCTTTCATCGTTGTTCTCCAGTTGTTCGGGTTCCCAGGCCCTTTGGAGCCCGGGTCCGCCCTCAGGTTCCCGAGCGCGGATGGTGTTGTTGGTACACCTCTTGTAACCGCTGCTGCGCGACGTGGGTGTAAATCTGCGTGGTGGACAGGTCACTGTGCCCCAGCAGCATCTGCACCACGCGCAGGTCGGCGCCGTGGTTGAGCAAATGCGTGGCGAACGCATGCCGCAGTGTATGGGGCGATAGCGGCTTTTGCACCCCGGCCCGCACCGCCAGCAGCTTGATCCGGTGCCAGAACGTCTGGCGCGTCATGAAGCCGCCACGGCGGCTGGGGAACAGCACTTCGCGGTGTTCACCCAACAGCGCCGGCCGGGCGTCGCGCAGGTAGCGCTCCAGCCAGTGCAGCGCCTCCTCGCCCAACGGCACCAGCCGTTCCTTGTCGCCCTTGCCGATCACCCGCACCAGGCCCTGGCGGGGGTTGACCTGGCTGAGCGTCAGGCCCACCAATTCCGACACCCGCAAGCCGGACGCGTACAGCACTTCGAGCATGGCCCGGTCACGCAGGCCCAGGCTGTCGTCCAGGTCCGGGGCGCGCATCAGCGCCTCCACATCGGCTTCGGACAGTGTCTTCGGTAAGGCCCGGCCGGTACGCGGGCGGGCCACGTTGAGGGTCGGGTCCTCGGCAATACGCCCTTCCCGCTTCATCCAGCGGAAAAAACTTTTCAATGCGGACAACTGACGCGCCACCGAACGCGCGCCCACGCCCTGGCGGTGCCGGTCGGCGAGAAACGTCAGCAAGCGCTCCCGGTCGCAGCGGCCAAGGCCCAGGCCCGCGCCGCCGAGCCATTCGCCGAACTGGCGCAGGTCGCGACCGTAGCTTTCCAGGGTGTGGCGGCTGAGGCCACGCTCCAGCCACTGGTTGTCCAGCCAGGCGTCAATCAGGGTCTGGTCGGCGTCGCCGAGCGGCTTACGGGGAGAGTCCATGCCGCGAGTATTGGCAATCACGGCGCAAAACACAATCTTCGCCCTCACGCTTCAATCACGTTCTGGTTTTACCTTTTATTACCCGCCCCGGCGCGCTGGCGCAGGCATACTGAAAGCAATCAACACATCGGCCAAGGAGAACGTTTTATGGGCATTTTATCGTGGATCGTACTGGGGCTTTTGGCGGGCATTATCGCCAAATGGATCATGCCCGGCCGCGACGGCGGCGGATTTATTCTGACCACTATTCTCGGCATCATCGGTGCCATTGTCGGCGGCTGGCTGGGCGCCATGGCCGGCATCGGCGGCCCGGTGGGCTCATTCAGTCTGGGCAGCCTGGTGACCGCGATAATCGGCGCCCTGGTGATTCTGGCGGTGTTCCGGGCAGTCTCGAAATAGCAGGCGCTCGATAGCGGTCTCTGGGATCCCGCCGGGCGCTTAGCGCCCTTTCGCGGGCAAGGCCCGCTCCCACAGCCCGCCGGCATAAAAAAGGGCCACCCTGAGGTGGCCCTTTTTTTGGGAGCGTCCGCCGGACCAGAGGTCGTCTCCGAATTGCCCTACAGCAAAGGCTGAGACGACATGGCTCGCGGCGAAACAACCGCAAGCTGGATTATTGCTTGCGGATTTTTTCCTTGATCCGTGCGGACTTACCGGAACGCTCACGCAGGAAGTACAGCTTGGCGCGACGCACGTCACCGCGACGGTTCACTTCGATGGAATCGATGATCGGGCTGTGCAGCTGGAACACCCGCTCCACACCGACACCGTGGGACACCTTACGCACCG
>DGNT01000011.1 GCA_002389055.1 Alcanivorax sp. UBA4485 | reverse complement strand
GCATCACCGCCGAGACCCTCGGCCACAGTCTGCTGAGCCAGTTCGGCGGGATCAAATTCGACCAGGTCACCATTCCCTATGTGGCCTCCGACGACCTGACCCGGGAGGCGGTGGCCCGAATTGACCGGACGGCGCAGACTGACGGCGACAAGCCCATCGTCTTCTCCACCCTGGTCAACGACGATCACCGCGCCATCCTGCACACCTGTAAAGGCAAAGTGCTGGACTTGTTCACCGCCTTCCAGAAACCCCTGGAAGACGAGCTCGGCGTCACCGCCAACCACAAGGTCGGGCAAAGCCACGCGATCCGCGACCAACAGGCGTACCGCATCCGCATCAACGCGGTGCACTTCGCCCTGGACAACGACGACGGCGCGCGCACCCGTTATTACGACCAGGCGGATGTCATTCTGGTGGGGGTATCGCGGTCCGGCAAGACGCCGACCTGTCTGTATCTGGCGCTGCAGTTCGGCCTGTTCGCCGCCAACTACCCGCTCACCGAGGACGATTTCGACGACCTGCGGCTGCCCGACGCGCTGGCCCCGCACAAACAGAAGCTGTTCGGCCTGACCATCAACGCCGACCGGCTCAGCGCCATCCGCAGCGAGCGCAAGGCGGGCAGCCGCTACGCCTCACCGCGCCAGTGCGATATGGAAGTGCGCGCCCTGCAGGCGCTCTACAATAAGTTCAATATTCCCCACCTGGACGCCACCGAGCTGTCCATCGAGGAAATCAGTACCCGCATTCTCGCCACCGCCGGTCTGCAGCGCCGGCTGCAATAACCGGCGCCGCAGGTGGCCGGTTCAGATCACGAACCGGTCCATGAACTCGTTCACCGGCGTGTCGTTCAGCCGCGCCGGGTCCAGGCACAGGTCCATGATCTCCGCCACCCGGGCAGCCGGGAAACGGGTTGCCAGGTTGCGTTTGAATTTCTGTTCCAGCACGGGGATGCCCTCTTCCCGGCGCCGGCGGTGGCCGATGGGGTACTCCACGGCCACCTGATCGGTGCTGGAGCCGTCCTTGAAAAACACCTGGATGGCGTTGGCGATGGAGCGCTTTTCCGGGTCGTGGTAGTCCTTGGAATAGCGCTCGTCCTCGACGATCTCCATCTTGTCTCGCAGCTCGTCGATCAGCGGGTGCGCCTCGTGGAACTCGTCCTCGTAGTGCTCCGCCACCAAGCTGCCGAAAATCAGCGGCACCGCCGTCATGTACTGAATACAGTGGTCCCGGTCAGCCGGATTGGCGAGCGGCCCCTGCTTGGAAATAATGCGGATCGCGGAATCATGGGTGGTGATGACGATGCGGTCGATCTCGTCGAGGCGGTCCTTCACCTGCGGGTGCAGGGTCACCGCCGCTTCACAGGCGGTCTGGCTGTGAAACTCCGCCGGGAAGCTGATCTTGAAGAGGATGTTTTCCATCACGTAACTGCCGTAGTCACGCTGGAATTTGAACCTGCGGTCTTCTTCAGGCTTGAGCTTCTGGTCCTTGTTGGTCTTGGAAAACAGGACGTCGTAGAAGCCCCACTGGGGCGCGGACAGCGCACCGGGGATGCCCATTTCACCACGCAGAGCGATGTCCGCCAGGCGCACCGCGCGGCTGGTGGCGTCGCCGGCGGCCCAGGATTTGCGCGAACCGGCGTTGGGGGCGTGCCGGTAGGTGCGCAGCGCCTGCCCGTCCACCCAGGCGTGGGAAACCGCCGAAAGCAGCTGTTCCCGATTGGCGCCCATCATCCGGGCGACCACGGCGGTGGACGCCACCTTGACCAGGACCACATGGTCCAGACCGACCCGGTTAAAGGAGTTCTCCAGCGCCAGCACGCCCTGAATCTCGTGGGCCATGATCATGGCTTCGAGCACGTCCTTGATGGTCAGCGGCGCCTTGCCGGTGGCGAGATTTTTCTGTGACAGATAGTCGGCCACCGCCAGGATGCCGCCGAGATTGTCCGAGGGGTGGCCCCACTCCGCCGCCAGCCAGGTGTCGTTGTAATCCAGCCAACGGACGATGCAGCCGATGTCCCAGGCCGCCTTCACCGGGTCAAGCCGGTGCGGCGTGCCCGGCACCCGGGCGCCGTGGGGCACCTGGGTGCCCTCCACGAGCGGCCCCAGGTGTTTGCTGCACTCCGGGAAACGCAGTGCCAGCAAACCGCAGCCCAGGGTGTCGATCAGGCAGTTGCGGGCGGTGTCCCAGGCCTCCTCGGAATCGATCCGATAATCGAGGACATAGTCCACGATGGCCTGGATTTCCGGATCGTAATCCGGGCGCAGGTTCTGGTCGACATTGCTGCTCATGGGGCCTCCTTTGTCTCTAGAATGCGTCTCCGGGTACGCGCGCCCAACCCTCCATCAGGATACGGGCGCTGCGGCTCATGCTGGCCTTGGTGACCACCCATTCGCCGCCCTGCTGGTGGGCTTCGCCGCCCACGCGCAGGGTGCCGGACGGGTGCCCGAAACGCACCGCGTCGCGCTCACCGCCGCCGGCGGCCAGATTCACCAGCGTGCCGGGAATCGCCGCGGCGGTGCCGATGGCCACCGCCGCCGTGCCCATCATGGCATGGTGCAGCTTGCCCATGGACAGCGCCCGCACCAGCAGGTCGACGTCGGCGGCGGCCACTTGTTTGCCGCTGGAAGCCACATAGTCGCGCGGCGGCGCCACGAACGCTACCTTGGGCGTGTGCTGGCGCTGCTCCGCTTCTTCGAGGGACTGAATCAGCCCCATGCGCAGGGCGCCGTGGGCGCGCAGGGTTTCGAACATGGCCAGGGCGCGGGCGTCCTCGTTAATGTCGCCCTGCAGCTCGGCGCCGGTGTAGCCGACATCCTCGGCGTTGACGAACACGGTGGGAATGCCGGCGTTGATCAGGGTCGCCTTCAAGGTGCCGATGCCGGGCACCTCCAGTTCGTCCACCGGGTTGCCGGTGGGGAACATGGCGCCGTCGCCGTCCGCCGGATCGATGAAATCAATCAGCACTTCCGCCGCCGGAAAGGTCACCCCGTCCAGTTCGAAGTCGCCGGTTTCCTGGACCTGGCCGTCGGTGATCGGCACATGGGCGACAATGGTCTTTTCGATATTGGCCTGCCAGATGCGCACCACCGCCACGCCGTTATCGGGAATACGATCGGCGGCCACCAGGCCGTTGTTGATCGCGAAGGCGCCCACCGCCGCGGTCAGGTTGCCGCAGTTGCCGCTCCAGTCGATGAACGGCTTGTCGATGGACACCTGGCCGAACAGGTAGTCCACGTCGTGGTCGGGGCTGTCGCTTTTCGCCAGGATCACCGTCTTGCTGGTGCTGGACGTGGCGCCGCCCATGCCGTCGGTGTGCTTGCCGTAGGGGTCGGGGCTGCCGATCACCCGCAGCAGCAGCGCGTCCCGGGCGGGCCCGGGGACGCGTGTCGCTTCCGGCAGATCGTTGAGGCTGAAGAAAACGCCCTTGCTGGTGCCGCCACGCATGTAAGTGGCGGGGATTTTGATCTGGGCTGCGTAAGCCATGGTACGGATCCTCGCGATTGCGTTAGCTGGCGGCCTGCATGAAGTCCTTGGCGAAGCGCTGCAGGATGCCGCCGGCGGAATACACCGAGACTTCCTCGGCGGTATCCAGACGGCAGATCACCGGGATGCGCTCCACGTCACCGTTGGCACGGTGCAACACCAGGGTGAGCTCGGCGCGCGGCGACGCCTCGCCTTCCACGTCGAACACTTCGGTGCCGTCGATGCCCAGGGTGTGGCGGGTGGTGCCTTCCTGGAACTGCAGCGGCATCACGCCCATGCCGATCAGGTTGGTGCGGTGAATGCGCTCGAAGCCTTCCGCCACGATCGCTTCCACGCCGGCCAGCGCCACGCCCTTGGCGGCCCAGTCACGGGACGAGCCCTGGCCGTAGTCGGCGCCGGCGATAATGATCAGCGGCTGCTTGCGCTCCATGTAGGTTTCAATGGCTTCCCACATGCGCGTCACCTGGCCTTCCGGCTCCACCCGGGCCAGCGAGCCCTGAATCACGTTGCCGTCTTCGTCGCGCACCATTTCATTGAACAGTTTCGGGTTGGCGAGCGTGGCGCGCTGGGCGGTGAGGTGATCGCCGCGATGGGTGGCGTAGGAGTTAAAGTCCTCCTCCGGCAGACCCATCTTGTCCAGGTAAGCGCCGGCGGCGCTGTCCAGCAGGATGGCGTTGGACGGCGACAGGTGGTCGGTGGTGATGTTGTCCGGCAACACCGCCAGCGGCCGCATGTTCTTCAGCGCGCGGGCCTCCGCCATGGTGCCTTCCCAGTAAGGCGGGCGACGGATGTAGGTGGACTGCGGGCGCCAGTCGTACAGCGGGCTCACCGCCCTCGCCCCGCCCTCTTTCTTCTCGAACATCGGGATGTAGGTGCGGCGGAACTGCTCCGGCTTGACGCTGGATTTAACGATGGCGTCGATCTCGCTGTCTTCCGGCCAGATGTCCTTGAGCATGATCGGTTTGCCGTCCGGGTCGTGGCCCAGCACATCCTTTTCAATGTCGAAACGGATGGTGCCGGCGATGGCGTAGGCCACCACCAGCGGCGGCGAGGCCAGGAACGCCTGCTTGGCGTAGGGGTGGATGCGGCCGTCGAAGTTGCGGTTGCCGGACAGTACGGCGGTGGCGTACAGATCCCGGTCGATCACTTCTTTCTGAATCTCCGGGTCCAGCGCGCCGCTCATGCCGTTGCAGGTGGTGCAGGCGAACGCCACCACGTCGAAACCGAGCTGCTGCAATTCCGGCAGCAGTTCCGCTTCCTCCAGGTACATCTTCACGGTCTTGGAACCCGGTGCCAGCGAGGACTTTACCCAGGGCTTGCGGATCAGGCCCAGCCGGTTGGCGTTACGGGCGATCAGACCGGCGGCGATCATGTTGCGCGGGTTGCTGGTGTTGGTGCAGGAAGTGATGGCGGCGATGATCACCGCGCCGTCGGGCATTTCGCCCTCTTTCTCTTCCCAGGCGCCGGCCACGCCGCGCGCCGCCAGGTCCGCCGCCGGCAACAAAGAATGCGGGTTGGAGGGGCCGGCCAGGTTGCGGCCCACCGAGGACAGGTCGAACTTGAGGACCCGCTCGTACTCCACGTCTTTCAGGGCGTCCGCCCACAGGCCGGTTTCCTTCGCATACTGCTCCACCAGGGTCACCTGCTCGTCTTCGCGGCCGGTGAGTCTCAGGTAATCCAGGGTATTGTCGTCGATAAAGAACATGCCGGCGGTGGCGCCGTATTCCGGGGTCATGTTGGCGATGGTGGCGCGGTCGCCCACGGACAGGCTGTCCGCCCCTTCGCCGAAGAACTCCAGGTAGGCCCCCACCACCCGTTCCTTACGCAGGAACTCGGTGATCGCCAGCACCAGGTCGGTGCCGGTGATGCCGGGCTTGAGCTTGCCGGTCAGTTCCACGCCGACGATGTCGGGCAGGCGCATCATGGACGGATTGCCCAGCATCACGTTTTCCGCTTCCAGACCACCCACGCCCACGGAGATCACGCCCAGCGCGTCCACCATCGGGGTGTGGCTGTCGGTGCCGACACAGGTATCGGGATAGGCGACACCTTCGCGTACCTGCACCACCGGCGACATCTTCTCCAGATTGATCTGGTGCATGATGCCGTTGCCCGGCGGGATCACGTCCACGTTATCAAAGGCGGTCTTGGTCCAGTTGATAAAGTGGAAGCGGTCCTCGTTGCGGCGGTCTTCCACCGCCCGGTTCTTCTCGAAGGCGCCCTCCTCGAAACCCGGGTGTTCCACCGCCAGGGAGTGGTCGACGATCAACTGGGTGGGCACCACCGGATTGATCTTGGACGGGTCCCCGCCCTGCTCGGCAATGGTGTCACGCAGGCCGGCCAGATCCACCAGGGCGGTCTGGCCGAGAATGTCGTGGCACACCACCCGTGCCGGGTACCAGGGAAAATCCAGATCCCGCTTACGCTCGATCAACTGTTTCAGCGAGTCCGTCAGCGCCGACGGCTCGCAGCGCCGCACCAGCTGCTCGGCCAGGATACGGGAGGTGTAGGGCAGCTTGTCGTAGGCGCCGGGCTGGATCGCGTCCACCGCGGCGCGGGTGTCGAAGTAGTCCAGATCCGTGCCTGGAAGGCGTTTGCGGTATTCGGTGTTCATGCCTGGGAGTACCTGAGTAGAAAAATGGGTAGTGCGGGGAAGACGCCGGACGTCCGCGGAAGGCGAAACGTCCGGTGGTCTGTTTTATCGCTCGGCGATCGGCGTGACCTTACGCAGTTCCGGGCCGGTGTAATCGGCGCTGGGACGGATAATGCGGTTGTCCGCGCGCTGCTCGAACACATGGGCGGCCCAGCCGGTCAGGCGGCTCATCACGAAGATCGGCGTGAACAGCTTGGTGGGAATGCCCATGAAGTGATAGGCGGACGCGTGGAAGAAATCGGCGTTACAGAACAGCTGCTTCTCGCGCCACATCACTTCCTCGCAGCGTACCGACACCGGGTACAGGGTGGTGTCGCCCACGTCCTGGGCCAGCTTCTCCGCCCAGTGCTTGATGATCGCGTTGCGCGGATCGGACTCGGTATAAATAGCGTGGCCGAAGCCCATGATCTTTTCTTTGCGCTCGAGCATGCCGAGCATGCCTTTCTCGGCGTCGTCGGCGTCGCTGAACTTTTCGATCATGGCCATCGCCGCTTCGTTGGCGCCGCCGTGCAGCGGGCCGCGCAGGCTGCCGATGGCGCCGGTGACACAGCTGTGAATATCGCTGAGCGTGGACGCGCAAACGCGGGCGGTGAAGGTGGACGCGTTGAATTCGTGCTCCGCGTACAGGATCAGCGACACGTTCATCACCGTTTCGTGCAGCTCATTGGGCTTCTCGCCGCGCAGCATGTGCAGGAAGTGGGCGCCGATGGACTCGTCGTCGGTTTCCGTCTCCACCCGCACGCCGTCGTGGCTGAACCGGTACCAGTAACAGATGATGCTGGGGAACGCGGCCAGCATGCGGTCGGCCTGGTCGTCCTGTTGGTCGAAGCTGGTTTCGGTTTCCAGGTTACCGAGCATGGAGCAGCCAGTGCGCATCACATCCATGGGATGGGCGTCCTTGGGCACCCGCTCGAGCACTTCCTTAAGCGCCTGGGGCAGCCCGCGAAGGCCTTTCAGCTTGGTTTTGTAGGCGTCCAGCTCGCTTTGCTTGGGCAGCTCGCCCTTGAGGATCAGGTACGCCACCTCTTCGAACTGGCAGTTCTCCGCCAGATCCTTCACGTCGTAGCCGCGATAGGTCAGGCCGGAGCCGGATTTGCCCACCGTGGAGAGCGCGGTCTTGCCCGCTACCTGGCCACGCAGGCCGGCGCCGCCAACTTTCTTCTCTGCCATCGTCGTTTTCCTCTGCTCAAGAAGTGAAACGCTGCCGGCCCGGCGCGAACGGGCACCACGTGCCCCACCGACCGGCAACGGGTTTATTTATTCGCCGCGTTGCTGGGCGAACAGTTCGTCAAGTTTGCGTTCGTAGTCGTGGTAACCCAGGAAATCGTACAGTTCCATGCGCGTCTGCATGGTGTCCACCACGTTCTTCTGAGTGCCCTCTTCGCGAATCGTGCGGTACACGTTCAGCGCCGCCTGATTCATGGCGCGGAACGCGGACA
>DGNT01000013.1 GCA_002389055.1 Alcanivorax sp. UBA4485 | reverse complement strand
TTGCATTTGTAAAGTTACAGGCCAGTAGTTCAATTGGTAGAGCACCGGTCTCCAAAACCGGCTGTTGGGGGTTCGAGTCCCTCCTGGCCTGCCAAATTTCCCAGAGCTGCCATTCGGGCGGCGGGGTGCATCGGCAGATGACTGAGAAAGCACAAGGGCAGTCTGGCTCCTCCTCCGTTCTGGAGGGCATCAAATGGCTGGTGGTGGCTGCATTGGTAGTCACCGCCGTTGCTGGTAACAGCTATTTCTCCGACATGTCCCCCCTGTATCGGGCGCTGGGTGTCGTGGTGGTGGCTCTGTTGGCGGCCTTCGTGGCCCTGCAGACCGAGCAAGGCAAGGCATTCAACCAGTTGCGCAAGGACTCCATGGTGGAGCTGCGCAAGGTGGTCTGGCCGACGCGCCAGGAGACGCTGCAAACCACGGCGATTGTTCTGGTGTTTGTATTGATCGTGGCTTTGCTGCTGTTCGTGCTCGACTGGGTGCTCAACGGCGCAATCTCGATGCTCATCGGCTAAGGGGTGCACATGGCAAAGCGCTGGTACGTGGTACACGCTTATTCCGGCTTTGAAAAGCACGTCAAACGGTCCCTGGAGGAGCGTATCAAGCTCAACTCCATGGAGGAGCTGTTTGGCGAGATTCTGGTGCCCACCGAAGAAGTGGTGGAAATGCGCGCCGGCCAGAAGCGCCGGTCCGAGCGTAAGTTCTTCCCCGGCTACGTGCTGGTGCACATGGAAATGGACGACGACTCCTGGCACATGGTCAAGGAGACGCCCAAGGTGATGGGCTTTATTGGCGAGGACCCGAAGAATCCGGGTCGCGTGTCGCCGATCACGCAGAAAGAGGCGGACGCCATTCTGCGTCGCATGGACGACGCGGTGGAGAAGCCGAAGCCGAAAACCCTGTTCGAGGCGGGCGAAGTGGTCCGCGTCACCGATGGGCCGTTCGCCGACTTCAACGGCGTCGTGGAAGAAGTGAACTACGAGAAGAGCCGCCTGCATGTGGCGGTATTGATCTTCGGTCGCTCCACCCCGGTGGAGCTTGAATTCGGACAGGTCGAGAAGACCTGATCCCCGGTGTCTTTCGCTGTTGTGGCGGAAGGCGGATGACCAACCTCAGGGGAGCCCTTACCCGGGCGCTTGAACCCAAGGAGTCTTATCATGGCTAAGAAAGTAGAAGCCTACATCAAGCTGCAAGTGGCAGCGGGTCAGGCTAACCCCTCACCGCCGGTGGGTCCCGCTCTGGGCCAGCACGGCGTGAACATCATGGAATTCTGTAAGTCTTTCAACGCCCAGACCCAGCAAATGGATCAGGGTGCGCCGGTGCCGGTGGTGATCACCGTTTACGGTGACCGCTCCTTTACCTTCACCATGAAGACGCCGCCGGCGTCGTACCTGCTGAAGAAAGCGGCCAACATCAAGAGCGGCTCCGGTGAGCCCAACACCAAGAAGGTGGGCACGGTAAGCCGGGCGCAGCTGGAAGAGATCGCCAAGGCCAAGGAGCCTGATCTCACCGCCGCGGATCTGGACGCCGCCGTGCGCACTATCGCGGGCTCCGCCCGTTCCATGGGCCTGGATGTGGAGGGCTAACCGATGACCAAGTTGTCCAAGCGCGCCCGCGCCATCCGTGAAAAGATTGAGCCGGGCAAGTTGTACCCGGTGGAAGAGGCTGTGACTCTGCTGGCCGAAATGTCCACCGTGAAGTTCAAGGAATCCATCGACGTTTCCGTGAATCTGGGTGTTGATCCGCGCAAATCCGACCAGAACGTGCGTGGCGCCTCCGTGCTGCCCCACGGCACCGGCAAAACCGTGCGCGTCGCCGTGTTCGCGCAGGGTGCCAAGGCGGAAGAAGCCAAGGAAGCCGGCGCCGACGTGGTCGGTTTCGACGACCTGGCCGAGCAGGTTCAGGGCGGTGAAATCAATTTCGACGTGGTGATCGCTTCTCCGGACGCCATGCGCGTCGTCGGTAAGCTGGGCACCATCCTGGGCCCTCGTGGTCTGATGCCCAACCCCAAGGTGGGCACCGTGACTCCGGACGTGGCTCAGGCGGTTAAGAACGCCAAAGGCGGTCAGGTGCGTTACCGCACCGACAAGGGCGGCATCATCCACTGCACCGTGGGTCAGGTGGGTTTTGACGCCAACGCCATCAAGGAAAACGTGGAAGCGCTGATTAACGACCTGAAGAAGGCCAAGCCTTCTTCCGCGAAAGGGGCGTATTTCAAGAAGCTCACGCTTTCCAGCACCATGGGCCCGGGTCTGGCGATCGATCCCGCTTCCCTGGCCATGTAAGAAAACGGACCGGCTTATGCCGGTCCAAAGGGCTTTGATCCCGGCGGCGGCCTTGAAAAAGGCGCGGTCGACGGGGCGTCAAAGACCGCAGGTCCGCTGGCGTGAATGGAGTCTGGCTTTATGAGCCAAGTTTCCGTCCGCGGTTAAGGGGTAACCGCCTGCGCAGGCGCGGTAGTTACAAATCCTGTGTCAAAGCAGGGGCTGGCTTCCGCGATACCGACCGGGTAACCGGTCATGGCAACCGCCGGGTACATCAGCAAGGCAGTCGATGAATCCGGTTAAGTTTGTGAATCCAGGAGGTAAATTGTGCCTTTGAATCTGGAGGACAAACGGGCGATTGTGGTTTCGGTGAATGCTGCGGCTTCCGAAGCGCTGTCCGCCGTGGTTGCCGACTATCGTGGTCTCTCTGTGGCGGACATGACCAATCTCCGTCACAAGGCCCGCGAAACCGGCGTGTATCTGAAAGTTGTTCGGAACACGTTGGCCAAGCGCGCCGTTGCAGGTACTGATTATGAGTGCCTCTCCGATGCGCTGGTCGGCCCCACGGTTCTGGCTTTTTCCCAAGAGGATCCGGGCGCAGCTGCCCGCCTCATCAAGGATTTCGCCAAGGACCACGACGCGCTCGAAGTTAAAGCATTGGCGATAGGCGGTGTGGCGTACGACGCTAAGGATATCGATATCCTGGCGAAGCTGCCCACCCGTGATGAAGCCATTGCTCAGCTTATGTCCGTCATGCAGGCCCCGGTGGCCAAGTTTGTCCGCACTCTCAACGAGGTGCCCGGCAAGTTTGTTCGCACGATGGCCGCTGTGAAGGACCAGAAACAGCAGGAAGCTGCCTGAGCCTCAGGCCGGCAGCGTAACTACCCGATTCACTCGGGATCGCCCGTACGGTGATTTTAGGAGATTGAAAATGGCCGTTTCCAAAGAAGATATCCTCAGCGCAGTAGCTGATATGAGTGTTATGGACCTCGTTGAACTGATCGAGGCCATGGAAGAGAAGTTCGGCGTAACCGCCGCCGCCGCCGTTGCCGCTGCTCCCGCAGCCGCTGGTGGTGACGCTGGTGCCGCCGCCGAAGAACAGACTGAGTTTGACGTGGTTCTGACCGGTTTCGGCGACAAGAAAGTCGGCGTGATCAAGGCAGTGCGCGAAGTGACCGGTCTGGGTCTGAAAGAAGCGAAAGAACTGGTTGAGAGCGCACCCGCTCCGGTCAAGGAAGGCGCTTCCAAGGACGAAGCCGAAGAGATCAAGAAAAAGATCGAAGAGGCCGGCGGTACTGCTGAGCTCAAGTAAGCGCGAGAGCGTTATGTCTTTCCACATTATGACGGAAAGACGCCGGCTGGCAGCTTAAGGGCTGCCAGCCTTTTGTCGTTTCTGTATGAAGGGTTTCGTACAGAAGTATCACCCAGGGGTGATAGGTCAACAGCCGAGGAACGCAGATGGCATACTCATTCACTGAGAAAAAGCGGATCCGCAAAGATTTCGGCAAGCTTCCAAAGGTCATGGAGGTTCCGTACCTTCTGGCCATACAGCTCGATTCTTACCGCAAGTTCCTGCAACACGACAAAAGCGCTGATGAGCGCTTTGAAGAAGGCCTGGAAGCGGCCTTCCGGTCCGTATTCCCGATATCAAGCTACTCCGGGAACGCGGCACTCGAGTATGCCGGCTATGAGTTCGGCAAACCCGTTTTCGATGTCAAGGAATGCATCATTCGTGGCACCACCTATGCCGCGCCGTTGCGCGTGCGTATCCGGTTGGTGATCTACGACAAAGAGTCCAATGGCGCCATCAAGGACATCCGTGAGCAGCAGGTCTACATGGGTGAGATTCCCTTGATGACCGAAAACGGTACCTTCGTGATCAACGGTACCGAGCGGGTCATCGTGTCCCAGCTGCACCGTTCTCCCGGCGTGTTCTTCGACCACGACAAGGGCAAGACGCACTCCTCCGGGAAGTTGCTGTATTCCGCCCGGGTGATTCCCTACCGTGGTTCCTGGCTGGACTTCGAGTTCGATCCCAAGGACATGGTGTACGTGCGTATCGACCGCCGCCGCAAATTGCCGGCGACGATCCTGCTGCGCGCACTGGGCTACACCTCCGATGAAATTCTCGACATCTTCTTCGAAACCAACGAGATTCTGGTCGAAGACGGTGTGTATCGCATGCGCCTGGTGCCGGAACGTCTGCGTGGTGAAACCGCGACGTTCGATATCCTGGCCGGCGATGAAGTGGTGGTGGAGCGTGGCCGCCGGGTAACCGCGCGTCACATCCGCCAGCTCGAAAAAGCCAATATCGAATACCTGGAAATTCCCGCCGAGTATCTCCAGGGCCGTTACCTCGCCAAGTCCATCATCGACGAGGAAACCGGCGAGGTATTGCTGGAATGTAATACCGAGCTGGGCGCCGACGCGCTGGAGAAACTGGAGAAGGGCGGCATTAAGCGGTTCGAGACGTTGTACACCAACGATCTGGATAACGGGCCGTTCATGTCCGACACCCTGCGTGCCGATCCCACCCGCAGCCCCCTTGAGGCGCTGGTGGAAATCTATCGTATGATGCGCCCCGGCGAGCCGCCCACCAAGGAAGCGGCGGAGAATCTGTTCCGCAACCTGTTCTTCACCGACGAGCGTTACGACTTGTCCGGCGTGGGCCGGATGAAGTTCAACCGCCGTCTGGGTCGTGAGGACGTCACTGGTCCGGGTATCGTTTATGACGGTCGCTACTTCAGCAACCGCAATGACGACGAAGGCAAGCAGTACTTCGAGCAGATCGGTGGCGAAACCTCCGATATCATCGACGTGCTCAAAACGCTGGTGGATATCCGCAACGGCAACGGCGTGACCGATGATATCGATCACCTGGGCAACCGCCGTATCCGGTCCGTCGGTGAAATGGCCGAAAACCAGTTCCGCGTGGGCCTGGTCCGCGTCGAGCGCGCCGTGAAAGAACGCCTGAGCCTGGCCGAGTCCGAGGGGCTGATGCCCCAGGACCTGATCAATGCCAAGCCGGTGGCGGCGGCGGTGAAGGAGTTCTTCGGCTCCTCGCAGCTGTCCCAGTTCATGGACCAGAACAACCCGCTGTCCGAGATCACGCACAAGCGTCGTGTTTCCGCGTTGGGCCCGGGCGGCCTGACCCGCGAGCGCGCCGGCTTCGAAGTGCGGGACGTGCACCCGACCCACTATGGCCGGGTATGCCCGATCGAGACGCCGGAAGGTCCGAACATCGGCCTGATCAACTCGCTGGCCAGCTACGCGCGCACCAACGAGTACGGTTTCCTGGAGTCGCCTTATCGCAAGGTGGTCGACGGCAAGGTGACCGACGACATCGAATACCTTTCCGCCATCGAGGAAGCCGAGTGCGTGATCGCACAGGTGGACGCCAAGATGACCGACGACGGCGGCTTCGTTGAAGACTTCGTCACCGTGCGTCACCGCTACGAATTCACCGTCATGGAGCGGGACACCATTACCCATATGGATGTCTCCCCCCGTCAGGTGGTGTCCGTGGCCGCGTCCCTGATTCCATTCCTGGAGCACGATGACGCCAACCGCGCACTGATGGGTTCCAACATGCAGCGTCAGGCGGTGCCGACCCTGCGCGCCGAGAAGCCCCTGGTGGGCACCGGCATGGAGCGTCACGTGGCCCGGGATTCCGGCGTCTGCGTGGTGGCCCAGCGTGGCGGCGTGGTGAACAAGGTGGATGCCTCCCGGATCATCGTTAAAGTGAATGACGATGAAGTGGTGGAAGGCGAAGCCGGTGTGGATATCTACAACCTCACCAAGTACACCCGCTCCAACCAGAACACCTGCATCAACCAGCGTCCGCTGGTGAAAGTGGGCGACCGGGTTTCCGCCCGCGACATCATGGCCGACGGCCCGTCCGTGGACATGGGTGAGCTGGCCCTGGGCCAGAACATGCGCGTCGCGTTCATGCCCTGGAACGGCTACAACTTCGAGGATTCCATCCTCATCTCCGAGCGTGTGGTGAAAGAGGACCGCTTTACCTCCATCCACATTCAGGAGCTGACCGCGATCGCCCGGGACACCAAGCTGGGCGCCGAGGAAATCACCGCTGATATCCCCAACGTGGGCGAGGCGGCGCTGGGCAAGCTGGACGAGTCCGGTATTGTCTACATCGGTGCGGAAGTGGAAGCCGGCGACATTCTGGTGGGCAAGGTGACGCCGAAGGGCGAAACCCAGCTGACACCGGAAGAGAAGCTGCTGCGTGCGATCTTCGGCGAGAAGGCGTCCGACGTTAAGGACACCTCCCTGCGCGTCTCTTCCGGCGTCAAAGGCACGGTGATCGACGTTCAGGTCTTCACTCGTGACGGCGTGGAAAAAGACGAGCGCGCCAAGCAGATCGAGCAAGACGCGCTGGACAAGTTCCGCAAGGACCTGAAGGACGAGTACCGCATTCTCGAGCGGGACAGCCTGGACCGTCTGCGCACCGTGATGGTGGGCAAGAAGGTCAACGGCGGTGCCGGTCTCAAGCGCGGCACCGAGCTGACCGACGCGATCCTTGATGATCTGGACGCGGCCCAGTGGTTCGAACTGCGCCCCGCCGATGACGACGTGGCCGAGCAGCTCGAGCGTACTCATCAGTACCTGGAGCAGCACAAGAAAGAGCAGGACGAGCGCTACAAGGACAAGCAGTCCAAGATCTCCGGCGGCGACGACCTGTCCCACGGCGTTCTCAAGGTGGTCAAGGTCTACCTGGCGATCAAGCGTCGCATCCAGCCCGGCGACAAGATGGCCGGCCGTCACGGTAACAAGGGTGTGATCTCCGTGATCATGCCCGAGGAGGACATGCCGTACGACGAGCATGGCGTGCCGGTGGATGTGGTTCTCAACCCGCTGGGTGTACCGTCGCGGATGAACGTGGGCCAGATTCTTGAAACCCACCTCGGCTGGGCAGCGAAAGGCCTGGGCGAGCGCATCGGCGAGATGCTGGATCAGGAAAAGAAAGCCACCGAGGTGCGCGACTTCCTGGACCAGATCTACAACCAGACCGGCGCCGGTGGCACCGACGAGGAGTGGGGCAGCTTCAGCGAAGCGGACATCATGGAGCTGGCCGAGAACCTGCG
>DGNT01000002.1 GCA_002389055.1 Alcanivorax sp. UBA4485 | reverse complement strand
ATTGTTTGTGTTTTTTTCTGCCTTGCGCCATAACCAATTTTTGTTACGGCGTTTTCCTTTGGCTCCAAGTTTATTCTTCTTCTTTTCTTGTTCTTATTATGAGCCTTAACGCCGTTGTTGTTTTCCTTATGTGGCGTGGGATTCATAGTGCATGGATGGTTTTTCCATTGCAACAAGTTGTTAAATACTTATAAATCAACAACTTATAAAAAAATGAAGAAATGTGAACAGTTATAAGCTCCGGCGCGGTAGCACACCTGTTACCGTCCTGTGTAGTAAGGTAACACTTCTGGGGTAACACCCCTTCCGGCCTCTCCCCGCCCCCACGGAAATCGCAAAGGCAAGCACTGAAATTCACCGGCGGGTGCTTTTGCGCCGCGGAATACCCAGCCGTTGCCGGCGTTCCCACAGGCTTTTCCGGCTGATCCCCAGTTTCTGGGCCAGCTCGGTCTCGGTCATGCTGTCCTGGTTTTCCAGTACGAAGCGGGTGAAGTAATCCTCCAGGGACAGATCCTCGGACGGATCCAGGCTGGCCCGGCTGACCCGCTGCGGGGTCCGGTTGGGGTTCAGGCCCAGCTGCGGGGGGCCGATGCCGTCTTCCTCGGTGAGAATCACCGCCCGCTCAATCACGTTTTCCAGCTCCCGCACGTTACCCGGCCAACTGTAGGCGCGCATGGCGGCGAGCGCGGCCTCGGTGAAGTAGAGCGCGCCCCGGCTGAGCTTTTCGCAGCTGCGGGTGAGCAGGGTGGCGGCCAGTTGCTCGATGTCATCCTCGCGCTCGCGCAGCGGCGGCAGCTCCAGCTCCATGACGTTCAGGCGGTAGTAAAGGTCCTCGCGGAAACGGCCGTCGGTGACGCGTGCCGGCAAATCCATCTGGCTACTGGCGATCACGCGCACGTCCACCCGGCGTGGGGACAGCGACCCCTGGCGGTGGATTTCGCCCTGTTCCAGCAGTGTCAGCAGTCGGCTCTGTGCCTCGTTGGACAGCTCGCCCACTTCGTCCAGAAAGAAGGTGCCGCCGTCGGCGTTCTCGATGCGGCCGGGCTGGTTGTCGCTGCCGAACAGTTCTTCCAGTTGCAGGGTCTTGGGCAGGGCGGCGCAATGCACCGTCACCAGCGGCGCGGCGGCGCGGTCGCTGTGTTCGTGCAGGGCGCGGGCGGTGAGCTCCTTGCCGGTGCCGGCCTCGCCGAGGATCAGCACCGGGGTATCGGTGGGGCCGACCCGGCTGATGCGGTGCTTGAGCTCGCGCATCGGCTCGCAGTCGCCGATCATGGAGCGCACCGGGTAGGTCCGCTCCATATCCTGGCGCAGCGCCTGATTGCCCCGGTTGATGCGACCTTCCTTCAACACCCGCTGCACCGACATCAGCATTTCATCGTGATCAAAGGGCTTGGGAATATAGTCCACGGCGCCCTCGCGCATGGCGTCCACCGCCGAGCGCAGGCTGGCGTAGCTGGTCATGATCAACACCGGCACCGGGGCCGCCAGTTCGATCAATGCGGTGCCCGGCTCGCCGGGCAGGCGCAGGTCGCTGATGATCAGGTCGCACTGGGTGAGGCCGTTCTCGCGGGCCTGTTCCACGGATTCCGCCTCAGCCACGGAGTGATCGTGCCGTTCCAGTAGTTTGCGCAGCGCGCCGCGAATCACCGGCTCGTCTTCAACGATCAGGATGTGGCTCATGGTGCCGTTCCTTTTTTAATACGTGCTCAAGGCGCCGGCGGTGAAGCGCGGCAGCTCGATGATAAAGCGGGTCCCACGGTCGCCGTCGATGGGGCTTTCCACCCACACCGTGCCCTGGTGGTCCTCGATAATACTGTAAACCAGCGCCAGACCCAGCCCCGTCCCTCTGCCGGGCGGCTTGCTGGTGACAAAAGGCTCGAACAGGGCGGCGCGCAATTCTTCGGGAACGCCGTGGCCATGGTCTTCGACCTGGATTCGCACCTTGTCGCCGTGGTCCTCACTGGCGACACGGATCGCCTCGTCCGGATCGCTGGCGTCCGCCGCGTTGCCGAGCAGGTTGACGAACACCTGCAGCAGACGCTGTGGGTCGCCGACCACTTCCAGATCCGGCGCGCAGTGGTTTTCAAACCGCTGGGTCCGATGGTCCGGGTCGAGCAGCAGCAGGGCAATGGCCTCGGCGGCGGCGGCGGCCACGTTCACCGGGCCCTGGACGGTGTCGCGCACGCCGCCGGAGTGGCTGAACGTGACCAGGGACTCGACGATGCGGGTGATGCGGCGGGTCTGCTCCATGATCTGACTGGCGCTGAGATTCTGTTCCTCCCGGTCGCATTCGCCGTCAAGATTCTGCGCCAGGCAGGCAATGGCGGTCACCGGGTTACCGATCTCATGGGCCACGCCTGCGGCCAGCCGGCCGATCGACGCCAGACGCTCGTTGTGGGCCAGGTGGGATTCCATTTGCCGCAGTTCGGTGATGTCCTCCAGCACCAGTACCAGGCCGCCGGCCTGCTCGCTGGGGCCGGGGCTTTGAATCAGCGATTTGTGCAGGCTGAGCCAGCGGGACTGGCCGTCCACCTCGAGATGGCGCTGCGGCTCGTGCATCGCTTCGCCACGCCCGAATTCCGACAACAGATCGCCCCAGGGCGCGGGCAGATGCGCCAGCCTCGACCCGATGGTGTGCTCGGCGTCGATGCCGGTGAGGTGCTCCACCGCCCGGTTCCAGCCGATGATCTCGCCGTCGCCGCCCAGGGAAATCACGCCCATGGGCAGCTCCAGCAGGGTCTGGCGGTGGAAGCGGCGCAGGCTGTCCAGTTCCGCGGCCAGGCCGGAGAGGCGGTCGCGGTATTGTTCCAGGCGCGATTCGATGAACTGGATGTCCTCGCTGGATTCGCCGTCCTGGGGTTTGTAGGGCAGGTTGTCGTCCATCAACTGATGGGCCACGGACGGCCCCAGCAACCCGGACAGGTTGGTCTCCAGCTGGTCGCGCAGACGTCGCAGCGCGTAGGGGCGTGTTTCGTTGGCGTGGAACTGCAGATCGCCGAGGGCCATGTCCACTTCCCGGGCGGCGGTGCCGGGGCCCAGCGGGCCGCTCAGGGCGGTGACGAATTCGTCCACGGTCTGGGCGCTCAGATCCCACCGATAGGGGCGCCGCAGGCTGTCCACCGCGCAGGCTTCGGCGGCGGTGCGCTCCGCCCGGGACATCGGCGTGACGATGGAGACAATCGCGTACACCACGCCGTTGAGGACCATCGACACGATGGCGACCTGATTCCAGTGGTCCATGCCTTCGGCGCGGCGCAGGCCGAACATTTCCACCAGGTGCTGGGCGTGCCACTCCGGGTAGATCATGGGCAGCAGCAACGCCGCCAGCCACACCGCGAAGCCGGCGCACAGACCGGCGAACAGACCGTTGCGGTTACCGGAAGGCCAGAACAGGGTGCCGATCAGGCCGGGTACGAATTGCAGCGCCGCCACGAAGGACAGCACGCCCAGTTCCACCGCCGAATGATTGGGCCCGGCCAGTCGGTAGAACACATAGGCCAGGGCGAGAATCGCGGCGATCAGCACGCGCCGGGTCCAGAGCAGGTTGCGGTACAGATCCTGGGCGGAGTTGAGCGGGCTGGCGGGCAGGATCAGGTGGTTCAGGCACATGCCCGACAGCGACAAAATGGCGACGATCAGCATGCCGCTGGCGCCGGCCAGACCGGCCAGATAGCCCAGCACCGCGCCGCCCCCGCCGTTGGCCAGCCCCACGCCCAGGGTGAAGTAGTCCGGCGAAGTGGTGGCATTGCTGGCCAGCGCCGCCCACAGAATGATCGGCACGCAAAGCGCCATCACCAGGAACAGCAACGGCAGGCCCCAGCTCGCCGACACCAGGGCACGCGGGTTGAGGTTTTCCGTGAAGGCCATGTGGAACATGTGCGGCATCACCACGGCGGACACGAAGAACGCCATGATCAGGCTGTGCCAGGTATTGTCCTGCAGCGGCGCGTACAGACGCGACAGCATCTCCGGGTGCTGATCCAGCCACAGGCCCAGACCGCTGGGGCCGTCGAACACGCCGAACAGGCCGATCAGCGCCACCGCCGCGAACGCGGCTACCTTGATCAGTGACTCGGTGGCGATGGCCACCACCAGGCCTTCGTGGCGTTCGCGGGCGGTGGCGTGGCGGGCCCCGAACAGAATCGCGAACAGCGTGATCAGCAGGCAGAACCAGAACGCCACCCAGGCCGGGTCCGGCTCGCCGGTGAGAATCTGGATCGACTCCGCCACCGCTTTAATCTGCATCGACAGCAGCGGCAGCATGCCGACCACCATCATCACGGTGGTCAGCGCGCCGGCCAGGCGGCTGCGGTAGCGGAACGCGAACAGGTCGGCCAGGGAACTGAGCTGATAGGTGGTGGTGAGCCGCAGTATCGGTGCCAGCAATATCGGCGCCAGCAGGAACACACCGGAGATGCCCAGGAAGTAGGCGAGAAAGTTGTAGCCGTAGGCGTGGGCGTAACCCACGGAACCGTAGATCGCCCAGGCACTGGCGTAGACGCCCAGGGAAAACACATAGACCGCCGGATGGCGGACCAGCCGCGCCGGAATCCACCCCTTCTCGGTGATCCACGCCACCAGGAACAGAAACAGCAGGTAGGCGCCGGCGATCAGGATCAGATCGCTGACACTATAGGCCATCGACATCCCGGCTCCTGGCGATCCAGTAACTCAATGCGATCAGCCCCAGCCAGACCAGGTAAGGGCGGTACCAGGCGCGGCCGCCTTCGCTCCACCAGTCGATCAGGGACGGTGACAACAGATAGGTGCCGAGAATGAAAATGATCAGCAGCCGGTCGGTGTACATGATCGCTTCCTAAATCGAGGGCGGCGGCAGTCTGCGTCCGCCGGGCTGATGGGCCGGTGTCCAGTTCGCCCGGGCCCAGCCCAGTTGCTCGGCCACGCCGGCGCCGCGCAACGTCGGCGGCGGTGTCAGCCCCACATAGCCGAGCGCCAGGAACAGGGCGTCGCCGGGCCGGTCACTGTCGAGCGCGGCGGCGCCGGCGGACTTGCTCATCTTGCCCCCGGCCCGGTCCATCACCACGGGCAGATGAGCGTAGCACGGCGCGGCCTTGCCCAGGCACTCCAGCACCCATTGCTGGCGCAGGGTGGAGGCCAGCAGGTCGCTGCCGCGCACCACGTCGGTGATGCCCATTTCCGCATCGTCCAGCGCGCACGCCAACTGATAGCCGAACAGGCCGTCCCGGCGACGTATCACGAAGGCGCCGCCCTCCAGGGCCAGATCGGCGCGCACCCGGCCCTGCAGCCGGTCGTCAAGCCAAAGGGGCGTGTCGGGCACCGCCAGACGCACCGCGCGGTCCGGGCCCGGCGGTTGAGCCACGGCGGGGCCGGGGTGGATGTGATCCAGGGCTTTCAGTTGTTTGCGCGACAGGGTGCAATAAAACGCCTTGCCCTCGGCGACAAGGGCGTCGACGGCACGCTGATAACGGTCGGAACGCCGGCTCTGGTAGACGGTGTCGCCGTCCCAGTGCAATTGAAAGGCCGCCAGTTGCCGCAGGATGGTATCCACCGCCCCCGGTTGCTGGCGGGGCGGGTCCAGATCGTCGATACGCAGCAGCCACTGGCCACCGTGGTAGCGGGCGTCCAGCCAGCCGGCCAGCGCCGTTACCAGCGAGCCGAAATGCAGCGGCCCTGATGGCGTGGGGGCGAAGCGCCCCCGATACGGCCGGTTCACCCGGCCAGCTGTTTTTCCTTGATTTCCGCCAGTTCCTTGCAGTCGATGCAGAGCTCGGCGGTGGGGCGGGCTTCCAGGCGGCGGATGCCGATTTCAATGCCGCAGGCATCACAGAAGCCGTAATCGTCCTTGTCGATCTGGTCGAGCGCCTTTTCGATTTTCTTGAGAAGTTTGCGCTCGCGGTCGCGGGTGCGCAGTTCCAGGGCGAATTCTTCTTCCTGGGTGGCACGGTCGGCCGGGTCCGGCAGGTTGGCCACTTCGTCCTGGAGGTGGTGCATGGTGCGGTCGGCTTCTTCCATCAGCTCCTGGCGCCAGGCCAGCAGAATCTGACGGAAATGGGCGCGTTGTGCTTCGTTCATGTACTCCTCGCCTTTATTGGGCGTGTAAGGCGTAAAACCATGAATGAGCGTTTCCGCCTTAGCGGCGGAGGATGCGGATTTCTTCACCTTGGATGTCACCTGATTGGAAGATGGAGAACGGGACGGCGGCCTGTCCATGCTGCCGGTGGCCCTCCTGGCGATTCCCGGGGAACGCTTGCTGCTCGGTTGGGCGGAGGCCGGACGATTGGGGTTCGCGGCCGGCGCGGCCGAGGCCTTCCGAGCGGTGCTTTTCTTCACCGCCGCCTTTTTGGCGACGGGCTTGGCGGCTTTGCGGGCGGCGACTTTTGCCGGCGCCTTCTTGGCCGCGCTCTGTTTGACCGGTGTTTTCGGGGTTGTCGCGGGCTTGCTGGCCGCGGCCTTCTTCACGGCGGCTTTTTTAGCCGGAGTCTTTTTGGCCGTGGCTGTTTTCACGGCGGCCTTCTTGGCGGTGGCTTTTTTGGCCGCCGGCTTGGCTGTCGGCTTTTGGGTCGCTGCTTTTTTGGCGGCCGTGGGTTTGCGCGCCGTGGTCTTCTTCGCCGCCGCCTTCTTCACAACGGCTTTTTTTACCGCCGCTTTTTTCACCGTGGTTTTTTTCGCGGCCGCTTTCTTCGTGGTCGCTTTCGAGGCGGTGGTTTTCCTGGTGGAGGCGGCCGTGGCGGCTTTGCCGGTCGATTTCGGCGCGGCGCGTTTCGGGGTAGTCTTGGCGGCGGCTTTTTTAGCCGGGGCCTTCTTTACGGCCGCTTTCTTGGCGACCGCTTTTTTAGCCGTCGTCGTTTTCGTGGTGGCTTTTTTGGAAGCCGCGCTGCCCGCCTTGCTGGCCGTTTTCTTTTTGCTCTTGCTACCAGTGGCCATTTTGATCAACTCCCTTAACATAGTCACGACTCGCTACCTAAGAGCCCAGATCCCTGCAGGCGACAGCCGCCCTTGCACAGGGCCGCCCAATCCAGGACAGATAATAGTGTAACCTTCGACCTTACCGCTTTATTGCAAGCCTTGTCACTATTCAGCACAGTCGCCGTTTTTCCGGCGAGATTCGCTGTTGGCGCGGCTTGCGAAGCGGGGGGCGTTCCCTTGCCCGCGCACGCATTGCGTGGCGAAACCACGGGATTATAACGACACCCAGGCCACAGGAAAGGGGTTTTTCTTGAAGCGTCCGATCTTGTCTCATCTTGCCGAGCAGGCGCCGCCGTTTCACGTCATGGCATTGCTGGAGCGGGCCCAGGCCCTGGAAGCCGCCGGCCATGACATTCTGCACCTGGAAGTGGGCGAGCCGGATTTTCCGTGCGCCGCCCCGATCATGGACGCGGCGCGGCGTGCCCTGGATCGGGGCCAGACGCGTTACGCGCCCGCCGCCGGGTTGCCTGCGCTGCGCGAGGCCATCGCCGAAGACTACCGCCAGCGGTTTGGCGCGCCGGTGAGCGCGGCGCAGGTGGTGGTCACCCCGGGTGCCTCCGGCGCGCTGCAGCTGGTCATGGGCGCCTTATTGAACGCCGGTGACGAGGTGCTGCTGTGTGACCCGGGCTACCCGTGCAACCGCCAGTTCGTGACCATGTTCGGCGGTGTTCCCCGCCCCTTGCCTTTGCAATCGGAACACGGCTTCCGGCTGACCGCCGAAGTCCTGGAAGGCGCCTGGACCGATCAGACCCGGGTGGCGATGGTGGCCAGCCCGGACAACCCCACCGGCAACCGCACCGACGGCGCGGAACTGGCGCGCCTGGCCCGGGACTGCACGGCGCGTGGCGGCACCCTGGTGGTGGACGAGATCTATCAGGGGCTGTGTTACGGCGGGACGGCGGACACCGTGCTGCGCCACGGCGACGCCGCCGTGGTGATCAACAGCTTCAGCAAATACTTCGGCATGACCGGCTGGCGGCTGGGCTGGCTGGTGGCACCGCAAGCCTGGGTGCCGGCCATCGAGCGGCTGGCGCAGAACTGGTTTCTGGCCCCGCCCACGGTGGCGCAGCACGCCGCCATGGCCGCTTTCGGGGAAGAAAGCCTGGCGATCGCCGAGCAGCGCCGGCAGCTTCTCGACCGGCGCCGCACCCTGCTGATGGAAGCCCTGCCCGGCATCGGCCTGCCGGTGGTGGGCGGCGCCGAGGGCGCCTTCTATCTCTATCTGGATGTGAGTGCTTACACCGACGACAGCTTCGCGTTCTGCCGGGACCTGCTGGAGCGTACCGGCGTGGCGCTGACGCCGGGCCTGGATTTCGGCGCCCACCATCATCCCGAACGCTATCTGCGACTCGCCTACACCTGCGAGGAAAGCCGCCTGCACGAAGCGCTTGAGCGGTTGCGTACCTACCTGGAGAAACCGTGAATTTTGATCCCCCTCTGCGCGAGGTGACACTGCTGCGTCGCTATAAGCGCTTTCTCGCCGATGTGCGCCTGCCCGACGGCAGCGAGATCACGGTGCACTGTCCCAACACCGGGTCGATGAAAAACTGCGTGCTGCCCGGCGAGGAACAGGCGGCGCTGATCTCCGACAGCGGCAATCTCAAGCGCAAGTACCGCCATACTCTGGAAGCGGTGCGCGTGGCGCACGGCCACTGGGCGGGGGTGAATACCGGTCGCACCAACGCCCTGGTGGCGGAGGCGCTGAGCGCCGGCCGCATCGACGGCCTGTCACCGGCGGACGGCGTGGAGCGCGAAGTGACGTTCGCGGAGAGCCGTTTTGATCTGGCCCTCGGTGAGCGCGCCGCGCCGCACACCTTTATCGAGGTCAAGAACGTGACCCTGGGGCCGGCGCCGGGCGAGCCGGACAGCGGTGAGATCCGCTTCCCCGACTCGGTGACCGAACGCGGTCAGAAGCATCTGCGCACCCTGATGACCGCGGCGCGGGAGGGGTACCGGGCGGTGCTGTTCTTCTGTGTGCAGCACGGCGGCGCCCGTTCCGCCGGGCCCGCTGACGACGTGGACCCGGTTTACGGGCAACTGCTGCGCGAGGCGGCGCGCTCCGGCGTGGAAATCCTCGCCTGGCGCACGCGGATGAGCACCGGTGAATTCGTACTCGACGCGCCGGTGCCGGTGGTGCTGCCCTGAGCGGTGGTCAATGCTCGAGCAGGCGCTGCATGGTGGCCAGCTCCTGCTCAAGATCGTTGATGTGGTCCTGCCAGTAGCGCGGTGAGTCGAACCAGGGAAACGCCAGCGGAAACGCCGGATCGTCCCAACGCTGTGCCAGCCAGGCGCTGTGGCGCAACATGCGCCGTGCGCGCAACGGTTCGATCAGCCGGCGCTGCTCCCAGGGAAACGGCAGGAAGGTCTCGTAGCCCTCGGACAGGGTGCGCAGTTGCTGATTGTTCTCCTCCGCATCCCCGGAGAGCAGCATCCACAGATCCTGCATGGCGGGGCCGCGCACGCTGTCGTCCAGATCGACGAAGTGGGGCAGGTCGTCGCGCCATAGAATATTGCCGGTGTGGCAATCGCCGTGCACGTTGATCGCCTGCCAGGTGACCCCGTCCAGCCGTTTCTCCATGGCCCCGATCAGCGCCTCGCCCAGGTCCCGATAGCGCCCCGAGAAGTTGGGGTCGACCACGCCTTGATTGACGTAGTCCACGGCGGCCCGGCAGTCGGCGGTGATGTCGATGGCCGGGCGGGTCTGAAACGGGCGGTCATTGCCGGCCGCGTGCCAGCGGGCCAGGGTGCGACCCAGCACCAGCAGATGGTCGGCGTTGTCCAGTTCCGGGGCGTGGCCGCCCTGGCGCGGGAACACCGTGAAGCGAAAGTCGGCGTGGTAGAACAGGGTCTCGCCCCGGTCGTTGGCCAGGGGTGCCACCACCGGCAATTCCTGTTCGCGCAGGAAACGGCTGAAAGCGTGCTCCTCGAGAATCTGGGCGTCGCTCCAGCGCTGTGGCCGGTAGAACTTCACCACCACCGGCGCGCTATCTTCCAGCCCAACCTGATACACCCGGTTCTCGAAACTGTTGAGACCCATCAAGCGGCCGTCGGTGACAAAGCCGGCGCTGTCCACGGCGTCAAGAATCACGTCCGGGGTGAGGGCGTCGAATGGATGGGTGGAGCCTTCCTGGTCGGTCATTACGAGTGCTCGGTTAAGCGGTGGCTTCGGCGTTGCCCACCCAGATTTCCCCGTCGCGGACATCCAGCGGTACCGCCGTAAGGCTGTCGCCGCTGCAGGGGCCGGACAGGCAGGCGCCGTTTTCCGGCTCAAACAGGGCGCCGTGGTTGGCGCACACCAGAAAGCGGCCGTCGTCGTCCATGAACTGATCGGGCATGAAGTTCAATTCAATGCCCAGATGCGGACACCAGTTCAGGTAAGCGTGGAACTGGCCGTCGAATTTCACCACGATCACCGACTGCTCGCCGACCATGAATTCCCGGGCGCTTTCCTCGCCGATGTCCTCGGTGTTGCAAACTGCTTGCATGGCTTCCCCCTCTCCTCTTACTGGCCCAGCACCTGCTTGCGCACTTCCAGATGCGCCTCGGCGGGGAGGCGCGGGCCGAACTCGGTGACCAGCCGGGCGCTGGCGGCGGCCGCCAGTTTGCCGGCGGTGGCGTGGTCATGGCCGTGGGTGAGGGCGTACAGATAAGCGCCGGCGAACATGTCGCCGGCGCCGTTGGTGTCGATGGCTTTAACCGGCGGCGCTTCGATGTGGTGTACCTGCTCGCCGTCCCACACCAGCGCGCCCTCCGCGCCTCGCGTCATTACCAGGCTGCGGCAAAGCGGTTTGAGCGCCTCCAGCGCCGCCTGCGGGCTGTCGGTGTCGGTGTAGCCGAGGGCTTCCGCCTCGTTGCAGAACAGCAGGTCAACGCCGTCGCCGAGCATTTCCGCCAAGCCGTCGCGGAAGAATTGCACCATCGCCGGATCGGAGAACGTCAGCGAGGTGCGCACGCCGTGCTTTTCGGCCAGCTGGCGCAGCCGCACCGCGGCGGCGCGGGCGCTGTCGGAGCTCACCAGGTAGCCCTCCAGATAGACGAACTCGGAAGCGGCGATGGCGTCTTCGTCCAGCTCCGGCTCACCCACCGACTGGGAGATGCCCAGAAAGGTGTGCATGGTGCGTTCCGCATCCGGCGTGATCATCACCAGGCATTTGCCGGACACGCCGTTCTCGCGGGCGCCGGTCATGTTGGTGTCGACGCCGGCGGCCCGCAGGTCGCGCACGAAAAAGTCACCGGTGTCGTCGTCGGCCACCTTGCAGGCGTAGTAACCCTGGCCGCCGAAGTGGCGTGCCGCCACCACGGTATTGCAGGCGGAGCCGCCGCAGGTGTGCTTGTGGGGTTCGGCCTCGCCGGCCAGCGCCGCCACCAGTTCCTGCTGGCGTGCCTCGTCGACGAGCGTCATCAGGCCCTTGCTTAAATCCAGACGGGTCAGGAATTCATCGGTTACTTCCACTTCGGTATCCACCAGGGCATTGCCGAGGGCGTAAACGTGGTATTTCTTTTCCATGCGGACTCCGGGCCGGTTAACAAAAGAGGCCATTATGGTGGCGCCGCCGCCCCGTGCCAAACCGGGTTCGCCGAACAAAGTGTAAAACCGGGTGTTCTTGCGTAGGCTCCCGGCCAACGTCTCACTATACTCGCGGCCATGGCGAAGAATGCGAAAAAGCCGGCGTCCGCCCGTAAAGGGTCCGCGCGCCGCCCCGCTAAGTCGGGAAACAAACGAAACACCGGCTCCGGAGCGCGGCGCTGGTTCAGCTGGCGGTTCATCGCCAAGGTGTCGGTGGTGCTGCTGGTGCTGGCGGCCGCCGGGCTGGCCTACCTGGACGCCTATGTGCGCGACCGCTTCGACAGCCACGTCTGGCAGTTGCCGGCGCGCGTTTACGCGCGCCCGGTGGAGCTGTATCCGGGCCGGGTTCTGGCGCGCAACGACATGCTCAAAATGCTCGAGCTGATGCGTTACCGGCGCGCCGGCGGCGCGCCCACCCCCGGCAGCTATACCACCGACGGCAATACCCTGGTGATCCACACCCGTGGTTTCCGCGACAGTGACGGCGGCGAGCCGGCCCAGCGTATCCGCGTCACGCTCGGTGGCGGACAGATCCGTGCGCTGGACAGTAACGACGGCGATTCGCTGGCGCGGCTGGAGCCGCTGCAGATCGGCAGCATCCATCCGGGCCACACCGAGGACCGGGTGTTCGTGCCGCTGGACCGGGTGCCGCCACTGTTGGTGCAGATGCTGCTCGCCACCGAGGACCGTGACTTCTACGAGCACCACGGGGTGTCGCCACGGGGGTTGGCCCGCGCCATGGTGGCCAATGTGAAAGCCGGCGGTCTGGTGCAGGGCGGCAGCACCCTGACCCAGCAGTTGGTGAAGAACTTCTGGCTCACCCAGGACCGGACCCTGGCCCGCAAGCTGGTGGAAATGCCGATGGCGGTTTTGCTGGAGCTGCACTACAGCAAGGAGCAGATTCTCGAGGCCTATCTCAACGAGGTGTACCTGGGCCAGGATGGCAAGCGCGCCATCCACGGCATGGGTCTGGGCGCCCAGTTCTATTTCGGGCGGCCCCTGGAAGAGCTGGAGCCGCACCAGCTCGCCACCCTGGTGGCGTTGTTGAAGGGCCCCAGCTACTACGACCCGCGCCGTAACCCGGAGCGCTCCCTGGCGCGCCGCAACACCGTGCTCAAGGTGGCCTTGGAAGAGGGGGCGCTGAGCGATCAGGAATACCGGCGTTTCCGCGAACGGGATCTGGAAGTGGTGCCGCGCGGCGCGTCGCCGCTGTACGCCTTCCCGGCATTCATTGATCTGGTGCGCCGTCAGCTGGCCCGTGATTACCCGGCCGACGTGCTCGGCGAGGAGGGGCTGCGGATTCACTCCACCCTGGACGTGCTGGCCCAACTGGCCTCCGAGAAAGCGCTTAGTGAGCATCTCAACAGGCTCGACGCCTCCGGTGACGCGCTCAACGGCGCCGTGGTGGTGGTCGCCCCGGCCCAGGGCGACGTGCTGGCGCTGGTGGGCAGCCGCGAATCCCGCGAGCAGGGTTTCAACCGCGCCCTGGACGCCACCCGGCCGATGGGCTCGCTGGTCAAGCCGGTGGTGATGCTCACCGCGCTGCAGCAACCCAAGCGCTACAGCTTGGCCTCCCCGGTGGCCGACGAACCGATCACCGTGCCGCTGACCACCGGCAAGAAATGGACCCCGCAGAATTTCGACGGCGAATCCAAGGGGCCGATTCCGCTGGTCGACGCGCTGGCCTACTCGCGCAACCAGGCCACCGTGCGTCTGGGTATGGATGTGGGCCCGGACGCGGTGGTGCGGACCCTGTCCCAGTTGGGTGTGAAAAAGACCATCCCGGCCTATCCGAGTATTCTGCTTGGCAGCATCGGCATGACGCCCTTCGAAGTGGCGATGTTGTACCAGCCCCTTGCCACCGGCGGGTTCGCCACGCCATTGCGCTCGATCACCGATGTGCTGGATAAAGAAGGCGAGCCCCTGGCCCGCTATCCGGTGGACACCGAAGAGGTGATCGACTCCGGGCCGGCCTACCTGATTCAGTGGGGCATGCAGCAGGTGGTCGAGAAGGGCACCGCCCGTTCCGCCCGCTCGGTATTGCCCGCGGACCTGAAAGTGGCCGGCAAAACCGGCACCAGCGATGAATACCGAGACGCCTGGTTTGCTGGCTTTTCCGGCAACCACCTGTCGGTGGTCTGGGTGGGCCGGGACAACAATGAGAACGCCCGGGTGACCGGCTCGTCCGGGGCGCTTCCGGTGTGGAGCCGGCTGATGGCCGGGCTGCCGCAGACCAGCCTGTCGCAGACCCCGCCGCCGGGCGTCGAAGAGGTCTGGATGGACCCCTCCGGCGAAAAAACCAGTGGCAAAGGCTGTTCCGGTGCGCGCCGATACCCGATGCTGGAGGCCTCCATCCCGGAGCAAAGCGACGGTTGCGGTAGCGCGACCCAGGTTAAGGAAGGAGTGGTGGAATGGTTCAAGGGCTGGTTCGACTAACGCTGCTGGCGGTGCTGTTGCTGTCCGGCTGCGCGGTGACGCCGCCGGCGGAGCAGGCGGAGCCGGTCACCGCGGACACCGAGTTGCAAGGGTCGCCAGCGATGGCCCTGCTGAGCCGCGCTGAGCAGGCCCGTGCTCAGGGACAGACCAGCGCGGCCAGCCGCTATCTGGAACGGGCCCTGACCATGGCGCCCCATTCCTCGTGGCTGTACCGGGAGCTGGCGCTGCTGCGACTGGAAGAAGGCGACGGCCATGCCGCCGAAGGCTTTGCCCAGCGTGCCCTGCGCCTGGCCCCGGACAACGACGCCTACCGCGCCGAGCTGTGGGAATTGGTGGCCGCCGCCCGCGCCGAGCAGGGCGACCACGGCGGCGCCGACGAGGCACGCTCGCGGGCTCAGGCACTGCGCGAGCCGGACCGGGCATGACACCGGCAGTGAAAATGGCCGAGGAGGCCGGCGTCGATTTTCGGTTGCACCGATACCAGCACGACGCCGCCGCCGAAAGCTACGGACTCGAGGCCGCCGAGCTGCTGGATCTCGATCCGCGCCGGGTGTTCAAAACGCTGCTGGTGGTGGTCGACGACCAGCCCCAGGTGGCGATGGTGCCGGTGCATCTTAGCCTCGACCTGAAGGCGCTGGCGAAAGCGGCCGGCGGCAAGAAAGCGCAGATGGCCGACGCCGATCTGGCGCAACGGGTCACCGGCTATGTGCTGGGCGGCATCAGCCCGCTGGGGCAGAAACGCCGGTCGCCGCTGTGGCTGGACCAGAGCGCCCTGAGTTTCGACACTGTTTATATGAGCGCCGGGCGGCGGGGGCTGGAAATCGAGATGGCGGCGGTGGATCTGTTGGCGCTGACCGCGGGCCAGTGTGCTGCTCTGGCTCGCTGACCCGTCTCTCCAGAAAGTCCGCGCCGGGATCGGGTGTGCCCGTCCAGGACACGCTGCAAGTACATCCCTGTAAGCTCGGCTTTGGCCCTCCCTGGCCAAAGACGGTCCTG
>DGNT01000040.1 GCA_002389055.1 Alcanivorax sp. UBA4485 | reverse complement strand
CCCGGGCGTGCCATTCCAGGCTGACGCCACCCAGCTGGTGGAATACTTCATCGGCCCAGGCGGTGCCGCAGAGCACCGCGTCCTCGCGGGTGAGGATGGTGGCGGTGGCGGTGTCGTCGGCGGCGATCAGGCCGGCGGTGAGGTCGCCGTCGCCCAGGTCTTCTTCCAGGGCGAAGGCGACCGCGCGGGTCAAGTGATCGCCGACGTAGTCGGGCAGGGCGGTTGCGGTGGAGGTGCTTTTATCCATGCGTTTTGAAGAACTCGTTGCTCAGGCGAACCACCACCGGCGCCAGCAGCAGCAGCGCGATCAGGTTGGGAACCGCCATTAGAATATTCATGATGTCCGCCAGGGCCCACACCAGGTCCAGCCCGACGATGGCGCCCACCGGCACCACCAGCACCCACACCACCCGGAAGGGCAGCAGGGCTTTGTCGCCGAACAGATACTGGGTGCAGCGCTCGCTGTAGAGGCTCCAGCCCAGCAGGGTGGTGAAGGCGAACACCGCCAAGCCGCAGGCCACCACCACGTTACCGAAGGTGCCGAAGGTGCTGGAAAACGCCAGCGCGGAGAGCGGCGCGCCTTCCTCGCCGCTGGTCCAGGCACCGGTGGCGACGATGGCCAAACCGGTGACGGAGCATACCACGATGGTGTCGATAAAGGTGCCGAGCATGGCGATGCTGCCCTGGCGGGCGGGGTGGTCGGTGTGCGCCGAGGCGTGGGCAATGGGCGCGCTGCCCAGGCCCGCTTCGTTGGAGAAGATGCCCCGCGCCATGCCGAAGCGGATCGCTTCTTTCACGGCGGCGCCGGCGAAGCCCCCGGCGGCGGCGGTGCCGGTGAAGGCGTCGTTGAAGCACAGGGCGATGGCGCCGGGCAGGGCACTGGCGTGGTCGGCGAGCACCACCAGGCCGGCCAGCAGGTAGGCCAGCGCCATGAAGGGCACGATGAAGGTGGCCACCTTGGCGATGCGCTTCACGCCGCCCAGCACCACCAGGCCCACCAGCACCGCCAGGGTCAGGCCGGTGGCCCAGGTGGGCACGCCGAAGCTGTCATTGAGGCCGTGGGCCACGGAGTTGGCCTGCACGGTGTTGCCGATGCCGAAGCCGGCGATCATGCCGAATACCGCGAACAGCAGCGCCAGCCAGGCCCAGTTCTCGCCCAGGCCCTTGCGGATGTAGTACATCGGCCCGCCCACGTACTGGCCGAGGCTGTCTTTTTCCCGGTAGTGCACGGCGAGCACCGCCTCGGCGTATTTAGTGGCCATGCCCACCAGGGCGATCAGCCACATCCACACCAGGGCGCCGGGGCCGCCGGAGTGGATCGCGGTGGCCACGCCGACGATGTTGCCGGTGCCGATGGTGGCGGACAGCGAGGTGGCCAGCGCCGCGCCGGCGCCGATGGTGCCCACCCCGGTGGCCGGCGCCACGATCTGCCGGAAACCGAAGCCCAGGCGCCGGATCGGCAGGAACGCCAGGCGCAGCGTCAGGTAAATGCCGGTGCCGGCGATCAGGATCAGTGCCGGCCAGCCCCACAGCAGGCCGCTGATCTGTTTCAATAACTCAACAAATTCGGTCATGGCCGGTCTATCCTTTTCAGGTGTCCCCGATTAACGTTCCTTCACGGCGCCTCAACCGCGAAACAGCCAGAGTAGGTAAATTAGCCGGTCAGGGGAAGCGGTTGAAAGTGAGTGGCGATCGCGGTTTTTGTACGGTGTTGCCAGATATTCCCCGAATCGCGGATTGGTTCAAACTTCTCGGCACAGGGCGGTGCTAAGGTACTCTTCGTACGGAAATTCGTAGTGGGCTTCGTAGTTCACGTTTGTCGCCGTCAAGGTGTGTGCCATGTCCAAAGTGACCCGTCTCAAGCCGCTGGAAGGCGGTAAAGGCCGCGCGCTGAGCCTGCCCAGGCCGCTCGAGCGGGTGCGTGATCGCGTAATCGAGCGCGCCGGCGGGCTGCTGGCGGACATGCTCGACGGCGCCGACGACACCCTGTTCGACCTGGCGGAAAAAGAGACCGACAGCGAGCGCGACCGCTACTTCGACGCCATGCGCGAGCTGCGCCTGCAGCGCGGCGCCCTGGAGACCGGTTTCCGCCAGGCGCTGGGAAACTTGTTCCAGGACAGTGCCCGCCCCACGGACGACCGGGAACGCGCCGCCGGCAAGGTGGCGGTGGAAGACCTGGCGCTGGTCAAGCACGAAGAGCTGGAAACCACGGTGGCCCTGGACAACCTGGCCCGCCGCGCCCGTAAGAACCACGACGAGGCCCTGCGCGCCTTCCAGCACCGCCTCGAGTACCTGTTCGAAAGCAAGGTCGACATCACCGAAAGAAACAACCCCCTGGAGCCGCGCAACTTGGCCGCGTGTTTTTCCGCTTGCCTGGAGCGGCTGTCGCTGGATATCCGTGCCCGCCTGATCGTGCTCAAGCTGTTCGAACGGGTGGTGATGGACGAAACCGGCGCCATGGTCCAGGAGGCCAACCAGGTGTTGGCCGACGCCGGTGTGCTGCCGGACATGAAAACCGTGCCGGTGCCGCGCGGCCGCCCGGCTGGCGGGGGCGGCGGCGGAACCGGGGCCCCGGGCTCCGACGCCGCCGGTTCCGCGGACGAGTCCCGCACCGCCGGTGGTGTGCCGTCGGCGGGCCACGCCCAGGCCGGCGCGCCGCCAGCGGACAACGCCATGTTCGGGCTGCTTCAGGAATTGCTCACCACCCTGCGCGGGTTGGGCCCCGCCGGCGGCGCGCCGGCCTCCGGTTCGTCCGCGCCCACGGCGCCCACCGGCACGCCCGGGGTCGACGCTGGCCCGGCGCTGACCTCTGGCATGGCGATCATGCATAACGGCGTGGCCCATCTGAACGGCGCCCCTCTCACCGCCGACGCGCCGGTGCAGGCGGTCAGCAGCCAGGATCTGTTCGGCCTGCTCACCCGCCTGCAGCGCCTTGAGCACGCCCTGGAGGGCGGCGGCGCCGAGTCGCCGGACCGCAGCGTCAAGGACGAGCTTTCCGAGCTGCTTGAGAGCGAGAACAGCGAGGCCATCCACGCCCTCGATCAGGCCGACGACGACGTTATTAATCTGGTCGCCATGCTGTTCGATTTCATCCTCGACGACGACGGCCTGCCCTCGGAAATCAAGGCGCTGATCGGGCGGCTGCAGATTCCCCTGCTGAAGGTGGCGATCGCCGATAAGACCTTCTTCAGCAACGAAGAGCACGATGCCCGCCTGCTGCTCAATACCCTGGCCCGCGCCGGTTGTCAGTGGGACCCGCAGCAGGGCTACGACGATGACACCTACCAGCGCATCGACCGGGCGGTGCACGCCATCATCGACGATTACGACGAAGACCCGGCCCTGTTCAGTGAGCTGCTGGCGGAATTCGACAGCTTCTTCAGCGACCAGCGGGCCCGCGCCGAACGGGTCGCCGAGCGGGTGCGCGAAGCCGAGGAGGGCAAGGCCCGCGCCGAGCAGGCCGGTGACGCAGCGCGCCTGTATATCGATGCCCGCCTGGCCGGCCGCCAGGTGCCGGACGTGGCGGTGCGGTTGCTGCGCCAGGGCTGGCAGCAGGTGCTCTACCTGACCTGGCTGCGCCAGGGCGAGGACAGCGACGCCTGGCGCCGCTACACCAAGGCGGTGGACGCGCTGGTGTGGAGCGTGATGCCCCACCGTGACCCGGCGGATCTGGACAAGCTGCGCGCCCTGAGCCCGAAAGTGGTGCGCGCGCTGGAGCACGGCCTGGCATCGATTCAGTACGACGCCGGTGAAACCCGCGCCCTGCTGGACGACCTTCTGGCCGTCCACGACAGCCTGATCCAGGGGCTGGAGACCGAACGGGTGGCGGTGCCCGAGGCGCCGGAGCCCGAGCCGCCGGCCCCGTCGGCACTGCCCGACGACCATGAACTGGTGGTGCGGGCCCGCGGCCTGCGCGCCGGCCAGTGGCTGGAAATCGGTGAGGGCGAGGAGGCCCAGCGCGCCAAGCTGGCCGCCAACATCCGCGACGGCGCCAAACTGGTGTTCATTAACCGGCGCGGCATCAAGGTGTGCGAATACGACGCCGCCGGCCTGGCGCTGGCGCTCCACGACGGCGACGTCAAACTGATCGAAGACGGCGCTCTGTTCGACCGCGCCCTGGAAGCGGTGATCGGCGACCTGCGGCGCCTGCAAAACGCTTGACGTCTTGTGCGAGCGGGCCCCGCCCGCGAAAATAGCCCCATGCTGACTCTCACCAATCATTGGGTGGACCAGGCGCGCAAAGTGCCGTCGCCCAACTTCAATGCCCGCCCGGACCCGGAAGACATCGCCCTGGTGGTGATCCACAACATCAGCCTGCCACCGGAGCAATTCGGCGGCCCCCAGGTGGAAGCCTTTTTCCAGAACCGCCTGGACCCGACCGAGCACCCGTACTTCGAAGAGATCCGCGACCTCAAGGTATCGTCCCACTTCCTGATCCGCCGCGACGGCGAGTTGGTGCAGTTCGTGGCCTGCGACCAGCGCGCCTGGCACGCCGGTGTGTCGCGCTGGCGCGGCCGCGACAACTGCAACGACTTCGCCCTCGGCATCGAGCTGGAAGGCGCCGACCACGTTCCCTTCGAAGACGCCCAGTACCGCAGCCTGCGCGCGCTTCTCGGCACCCTGATCGCCCACTACCCGCGCCTGTCCAACGACACCGTCACCGGTCACGAGCACATCGCCCCCGGCCGCAAGACCGACCCCGGACCCGCCTTCGACTGGACCCGGCTCTAACCGCCTTGGGGGGAGCGGCCCTTGTGGGAGCGGGCCCCGCCCGCGAAAGGCAAGCTCTGCTTGCCGGCAGGATCCCAGAGACGCTGTTTGTGCGACCTTTAGATACCTCTCTGGCATCCTGCCGGGAGCTTCGCTCCCTTTCGCGGGCGGGGCCCGCTCCCACAAGGCCCGCTCCTACCATTCCTGCGCTGACGTGGTATAAACGGGGTTATGAAACTACTCGTCATTCTTCTTGTGCTCGCCCTGCGCCGCCGCGACGGCGGCTGGCCGCTTTGGTTGACCCGCGAGGAGCGCCATCAGCGCTTTCTCGACCGGCTGTCGCCGGGCGGCGGCGCGCTGGCGTGGTGGCTGGCGGTGGCGTTGCCGACGCTGCTGGTGGCGCTGCTGTTCAGCTGGCTGTGCGGCCTGGCGGGCGCGCTGCTGACCCTGCTGCTGGGCGGTGTATTGCTGCTCTGGCTGATCGGCGTGGAGAGCGAGTTCCGGCGCATGGACACCCTGCTGGTGCGCGGGCGCATGAACGACCGCGACGCCCTGGCCGGCAGCGCCGCCCAGGCGTTCGATGCCGGGCCGCTGGATGAGGGCCCGGACAGCGAACGGGCCTGGTTCAACGATCTGGCCGACCGCTTCGTGCTGCGCGCCGGCGATCTGTTCGCGGTGCTGTTCTGGGTCACGGTGCTCGGGTTCGGCGCGGCGCTGCTGTTCGTGCTGAACCGGGCCTGGCTGCGCCGCCACCCGGAGCACAGCGACTGGGCCCGCAGCCTGGATATCGCCCTGGCCTGGATCCCGGCGCGCCTGACCACCCTGGCACTGGCTCTGGTGGGGCACTTTGGCATGGTCGCCCAGGCCGTCAGCGGGCGCCTCTGGCGGCTCGACGACAGCCGCGGCCTGCTCACCCTGGCCGCCGACGCCGCGCTCGGCGGCGACGCCGACAGCAACGACCCGGCCTTCCAGGCCGGCGTCAACCGCCTGGAAGGCCTCCAGGAGCTGATGCTCCGCGCGCTCGCCGTCTGGCTGATCTTCGCCGCGCTCTGGGCCGTATTGCCCACCTGAGGCAGTGCCAATCACGCCGCGACGGAGCCATATTTGTGCGAGCGGGCCCCGCCCGCGAAAGGCAAGCTACGCTTGCCGGCAGGATCCCAGAGAGGTTTCTTGGCAGTCCGCTTAGAAGGGACTCTGGAATCCTGCGGGGCAACCTTTGCCGGGAGGCTAAAGCCTCCCTTTCGCGGGCAAGGCCCGCTCCCACAAGCGACCTGCAGCTACCGTTCGAACACGCGACCTTCATGGACATGAAGCTGTCCGTTCTTGCTGCTATGATCGGGTAACGAAACGGCCTATATACCCCGCGCCGTTTCCGTCGTTTACCCCGCCGTCGCGGCGATCCCGCGCCGGCCAGGCACTGCGAAAAAGGACGCGCGCCCATGCAGAACAGAAACTTCTTCGAAGACGTGGACCCGGAAGAAACCCGGGAATGGCTTGAGGCACTGGAATCGGTGCTGGAACAGGAGGGGCCCGAACGCGCCGGCTGGCTGCTGGAAACCCTCACCAACGAAGCCCAGGAACAGGGCGTTATCCGCACCCACCTCGACACCCCTTACCTCAACACCATCCGCCCTAAAGACGAAGCGCCGATCCCCGGCGACATCTACATGGAACGACGCATCCGTTCCCTGGTGCGCTGGAACGCGCTGGCGATGGTGATCCGGGCCAACAAGGACAACGACGACGAACTGGGCGGGCACATCGCCACCTTCGCGTCGTCGGCCACGCTCTACGACGTCGGCTTCAACCACTTTTTCAAAGCCCCCCACGAAGACAACCCCGGCGACCTGGTGTATTTCCAGGGCCACTCGGCGCCCGGCATTTACGCCCGTTCCTACC
>DGNT01000058.1 GCA_002389055.1 Alcanivorax sp. UBA4485 | reverse complement strand
GACGCCGTCCAGGTAGTACTCGAAGTCCACCGGGTTGCCGTCGGCGGTGACGCGCAGGGTGTCGCCTTCGATCACGGAAGTGGGGTCCAGCGGCTCGCTGAAGTTGAGGATGATCGGGTCGCCGGGGCGCTGCTTGTTGGCATGCTCGCCGGGCTGCCAGGCGGCCAGCTCGGGGCTGCTCATGTCGACTTCCATTTCCGGGGCGTTGGGCTGGTCCGGGTAGGATTCCATGTGGAAGCTGAGCACGCCGTAGGCGGTTTCGGTGCCGAGCACTTCCGGCTCCACCACGCCGACGGCGTCGACGATCAGGCTGCCCTTGGACGTGTCGGCGATGGCGTAGCCCACCAGCTCCACTTGCAACAGGGTCTGGTTGAAGGCGCCGTTGGCGCGCTGCACTTCGGTGTCGAAGGCCACGTCCATGGTCAGGCGCAGTTGCTTGGGCGCGGACGGGTCGTCGCTGTAGGGGTTGGGCAGCAGGTAGCCGTTGGCGTCGCCGAGGAAGGTGACGGTGACTTCACCGGAATCAAAGCCGGCGGGCACTTCGCCGCCGATGCGCACGTCCAGCGGGTCGCCTTTGAGCAGTGAGCCCTTGGGCACGCGCAGCGGGGTTTTGTCCGGAAAATTCGGCGCGAAGCCGAGCTCGGCGAACACATTGCCCTGCTGTTTGGAGACGGTATTGTCACCGAGCAGCTTGGCGATCAGCGGCACGCAGTTGATCGGGTCGCCGGTGATCGGCGAAGTCTGCACGCCGTTGTCCAGGCAACCGAGCACCGGGTCGGTGGGCGCCGCTTCCTGCACCAGGGTTTCGCGGGGTTTGGTGTCGCGCGGCGAGAAGGTGCGGGTGAAGCCGGCGAAGGCGTCGCCGTACTGGTTTTGCACGCCGTTGGTGATGTCCAGCGTCACGTCGGAGCCCGGCTCCAGTACCTCGTCCGGGTCGATGCTGATCTGGCGGCCGTCCACGCGCAGTTGCGCGGGCACGGTCTGGCCGTTCTGGGTGAGGGTGACGGTGTCGCCGTAGACCACGGTCTGGCGGTCCAGGGGCTGGGTCATCACCAGGTTCACGGACGAGAAGTCCAGGAACGGCAGGTCGTCGCCGTCCGGGCTGACGCTGGCCACCTCAAAGCTGTCGCTGAGCTGGCGCAGGGCGCGGGGCTTGCCTTCCAGGGCGGCGCGGGTGGTGAAGTCCACGCTGCCGTCGGGCAGCGCGGCGTCGCCGCTGTCGGTGCGGATGTTGTTGAGAGTGAGTGCGTACTCACTTTTCACCGACAGCGCCTGGTTCGGCATCAGCACGGCGCTGCGGCCTTCGTCGGCACTTTGTACGGTGAGGCCCACGGCGCCGTCCGGGCCGGTGAGCGTGAAGTTGGACGCGTCCACTTCCACCGGGTCGGAGAACCGCACCACCACCGGCGCGTTGGGGGACACTTCCGCCTGGCCGTCGAACGGGTAGCTGTAGACCACCTCGGTTTCTTGCCAGTTGTCGAAGCTTACCGTTTGTTCGTCACCGCTGCCGCCACCGCAGGCGGCCAGTATCGCGGTGCCCGTGAGCACTATCAGCTTGCGCATATCCATGACCGACCTCCGTTAGAATTTCAGCGTGACCGAACCCGAGAAGACGTGGACGTCGCCGTCCGCTTCCACGGTTTCGTAGGGTTCCGGGTAGGTGGGCGAGTTGGTGGCGTAGAGATCGAACTCGCGGGCTTCGAGTTTCTGGTACTGGTAACCGAAGTCGAAGCGCACCGGGTAGGCCAGGAAATGCGGGTTCTTGTACTTGGCGGTGAGGCCCAGGCCGACGATCCACTTGTCCGCGTCCAGGTAGTTCACGTCCAGCGACGCGTTGGATTCCAGCGGGGACTCGCTGTAGGCGACGCCGCCGGTGATCATGAAGGTGTCGTTGAGCTCGAACTCAGCGCCCAGGCGCGGCACTACGATGTCCTGGAATTCCAGGGTGCCGACGTTACTGTTCACCGCCTGGTCCTTGATGGTGTCGCCGTCGAACTCTTCTTCCAGGTCGGACCACTGCTGCATTTCCAGCGAGGCGCCCACGCGGAAACGTTCGCCGCCGTAGAGCAGGCCGGCGGAGTAGATGTTGGGCTGGTAGGAATCCAGGGTGGTGACTTTCAGGTTCAGGCCCGGGGGCGCGATGGTGCCGGGGATCACGGTCTGCGCGTCCACGGTGGTGTTGGTGTTGGAGTAGCCTCGGAACGCGAAGGCGGTTTCGAAGCCGTCCAGCCAGCAGCCTTCGTTGTTGGGGCAGAAGGTTTCCGCCATGTCCACGGTGGCACTGAGAATCGGGCGGATGGACGGCTTGGCGGAGACGTTCAGTTCTTCGTACCGGGTCTCACCGGCCAGGTTGGTGGTGGCCACCAGCTTTGCTTCCGAATGCAGTGTGATGCGCGCCGAGGCGCCGATATCGATGCCGCGCCACAGGGTGGTGGCGCCGCCCAGGTTCAGGAACAGGGGCTGGCGGCCGTATTCGAAGTACTGCCCTTCCCGGGAAGTCTGGGATTCAAACGCCAGCATTTCCTCGCCGTACTTTTCCACGCCGATCATTACGCCGAAGAAGATCGGGTGGTTGAGCTTGGTCAGTGAAGACAAATCGGTCTTCAGGCCGATCAGGGTGTGCTGGGAGGGAGAATCCTGCAGCACATCGCCACCGCTGCGGTTGGGCGGGTTGGCGCCGCCCAGGCTGGTGGCGCGCAGCTCGTGATCGGCGTGCAGCAGGCCCATGGTCAGCTCACCGCGCGGGTCCTTGGTGAGGTAGGCCGGGTTGTAGTACACGGCGGAGACCTGGGTGTTGAACATGGACAGCGCCTGGGCGGAGGCGACGTCGGAAGGCAGCACCCCGTAGGTGGTGCCGATGTTGCCCATGCTGGCGAAGGCGGCGGTGGAGGATCCAAGGGCAAGCGCCAGGGCAGCGCCCCGGGCGACCATTTTATTGTTCATGGCGAACTACTCCGTTTGGCCGTTTCGGGGGAACGGCGGCTTTGTTATTTACAGGTGTTCACTTAACGGGCGCGCAGTATGTGCGACGAAATCAAAACAAAACACTGGTTAACGCTACATTTAGTGCACTTTTGTTAACCGATTCCGTTAGTCAAAACCTTTTACTGATCAGGATTTTATAGGCTAATAATTAAGTATCGGCTCTGGTTGCCCCTCTACCATAAGACCTTATTAGAATCGCTGTAGACCGCGTGATCAGGGGGTTACGGCGCTAGGGCCAATAACGGACAGAAAATACGGCTTGTGAATAAACGTCAACGTATCGGAAGCACAAAACTTGTAAAAGATGCGTGAGGGACGGGAACCTTCGGTGTTGTCAATGTTTGTGTCATTGACAGGTGTGTACAGGGGAAATTAGCGACGCCGTTCTCTCCAGGGAGTCCGCCCCGGGATCGGGTGGGTTCGTCCGGGACACGCTGCGAGTACGTCCCTGTAAGCTCGTGTTTGGCCCTCCCTGGCCAAACACGGTCCCGGACGAACCCACCCGATCCCGGGGCTCCTTGGGGAATTCCGCCGGTGGTGCTTAGGGTCGGGCGTTGCGGGGGAGGTCGCCGGCGCGGCCGAGGGCGCGGTGCATGAAGGCGTGGCGGGCGGGGGCGAGGCGGTTGACGAGGCCGAGGCCGGTGTTGCGGAGCCAGCGGACGGCGGGTTCGGGGCGCTCGAACAGCAGTTTGAAGCCGCGCATGGCGTTTTGCATCAGCAGGTTGTCGGCGCGGCGGCGGCGCTCGTAGCGCGCCAGGATGGTGGCGTGGGCCACCGGCAGGCCGGCGGCGCGGGCGCGGCCGAGTTCTTCGGCGAGCACGGCGGCGTCGAGCAGGCCCAGGTTGATGCCCTGCCCCGCCAGCGGATGGATCACGTGGGCGGCGTCGCCGACCAGCGCCAGGGCGCGGGCCTGGTAGCGGCTGGCGTGGCGCTCTTCGATCGGGAACACGGCGCGGCGGCTGACGACGCGGGCGGCGCCCAGCGCTTCGCCGGTGGCCTGGCTGAGCGCGGCGCCGAAGGCGTCGTCGTCCAGGGCCATCAGCTCGTCGCTGCGTTGCGGCCAGGCGGACCAGACGATGGAGCAACGGCGGCCGTCGTGGCCGAACAGCGGGAGCAGCGCCAGCGGGCCGGAGTCCATGAACACCTGGCGGGCGCAGCCGCCGTGGGGCTGGTCGGTTTCGATGGTGGCGACCAGGGCACGGTGGCCGCTGTCGCGGGCCGGGGCGGGGATGCCGGCGGCGTCGCGCACCCGCGAGCGGGCGCCGTCGGCGCCCACCAGCAGGTCGGCGGTGAAGGTCTGGTCGCCGGCGGTGACGCGCCAGCCGTCGCCGTCGCGGGTCAGGTCGTCCACCGGGGTGTCGCCGTGCCAGGCCAGGGTGTCGCGCTCGCCGGCGGCTTCGAACAGCGCGGCGGTGAGGTGGTCGTTTTCCAGCAGCCAGCCCAGGCAGTCCGCGCCGGCGTCGGCGGCGCTGAAACGCACCTCGCCGGTGCCGTCCCGGTCCCACACCTGCATGCTGGCGTAGGCCTGCACCCGCTCCGGGTCGAGCCGATCCCACACGCCGGCGTGGCGCAGCAGCCAATGGCTGGCCTCGCTGAGCGTAGACACCCGCGGCGCGGACTCGCCGCTGGGCCGCGCCGGCGCCGGGCCGGCGTCCAGCACCCGCACCGAGAAGCCCTGGTCCGCCAGCAGCAGCGCCAGCAACCCGCCAGCCATGCCGCCGCCGACGATCAGAATATCGGTGTGCAGTGATTGGTTCTCCATCACAACCCCATGGCCCGGCGGGCGAAGTGTTTGCGGGCACCCGGCAGCAGATCCAGCGCCAGCAGGCCGAGCTGGCGGCTGTGGGCGAACAGCGGCTGGCGCACGCGGAACAGTTCCGGCAGCCAGCGCGAGGCGTGGCCGATCTGGCTCTGGTCGGCGCGGCGGTCGGCGGCCCATTGCTCGAGCAGCGCCAGGCGGCCGGGTTCGGCTTCGCCGCCCACGCGGCGGGCCAGCAATTCCAAATCACGCAGGGTCAGGTTGAAGCCCTGGCCGGCCACCGGGTGCAGGGTGTGGGCGGCGTTGCCGACCACCGCCGCGAACGGCACCGCCTGGGCACAGGCTTCGCTGAGCACCAGCGGGTAGCGGGCGCGCTCGCCGACGCGGGTAAGGCGCGGCATGGCGGCGCCCAGGCGTTCGCGGAGCGCGCCCAGGAAGGCGTCGTCCCCGAGCGCCATCCAGGCGTCCACCTGGTCGCGGGGGCCGGTCCAGACCAGCGCCATGCGCTCGCCGGGCAGCGGCAGCAGGGCCAGCGGGCCCTCGTCGAGGAAGCGCTCGAAGGCCTGGCCCCGGTGCGGCTCCGCCAGCCCCAGGTTGGCGATCAGGGCGTCGTGGCCGATGTCCTGGTGGCGGGCACTGATGTCGAGCCAGTCGCGGGTGCGTGAGCGGGCGCCGTCGGCGGCGATCAGCAGCGGCGTGTGCAGCTCTTCACCATCGTCCAGCGCGGCCTGGTAGCCGTCGGTGGTGCGGCGGATGCCGGTCAGCGACGCCGGCGCGCGCAGGGTGATGGCCGGGTCCGCTTCCACGGCGCGCAGCAGCACATGGCCGAACCAGCGGTTTTCCACCACCGCGCCCAGGCGCGGCAGGTTCTGTTCTTCGGCGGTAAGTCGGGCCAGGCCGAGTCGGCCGCGCCGGGACACGTGCACGGTGTCGATGCCGGCGGCGTGTTCCAGCACCGCGTCCTGCAGTCCGAGCTGGTGGAGGATCGCCAGGCTGCCGGCGGACAGCGCCGTGCTGCGCGCGTCGAAGCTGGGCGTGTCCGGCGCTTCGCCGGCGGTCATGGCGTGGCTTTCCACCAGCGTCACCGACGGCGCGCCGTGGTGGCGCAGCAGCAGCGCCAGCGCCGCGCCCGCCATGCCGCCGCCGACGATCAGCGGCGCCCCGGCGTCGTTCATGCGCGCGCCTCGCGCATCAGCGCTTCGATGTCGTCGATGTTTTTGGGCACGTCGCGGGTGAGCACGTCGCAGCCCTCTTTGGTAACCAGCACGTCGTCCTCGATGCGGATGCCGATGCCGCGCCAGCGGTCTTCCACGGTGTCGTCGTCCGGGGCGATGTAGAGGCCGGGCTCCACGGTGAGAGTCATGCCCGGTTCCAGCTGGCGCCATTCGCCGCCGATGCGGTAATCGCCCACGTCGTGCACGTCCAGGCCCAGCCAGTGGCCGGTGCGGTGCATGAAGAAGCGCTGGTAACTCTGCTCTTCGATCAGGTCGTCGACGTGGCCGGCCAGCAGGCCGAGGTCGACCAGGCCTTCGGTGAGGATGCGCACCACGGTTTCGTGGGGCACGTTCCAGTGGTTGCCGGTGTGGGTGGCTTCGATGGCGGCGTACTGCGAGGCCAGCACCAGCTCGTAGAGGGCGCGCTGCTCGCCGCTGAATTTGCCGTTCACCGGGAAGGTGCGAGTAATGTCCGAGGCGTAGTTGTGCAGCTCGCAACCGGCGTCCACCAGCACCAGGTCGCCGTCCTTGAGCGGCGCGCTGTTCTCGATGTAGTGCAGGATGCAGCCGTTGGCGCCGCCGCCGACGATGCTCGGGTAGGCCGGGCTGCGCGCGCCGTGGCGCATGAATTCGTGCAGGTATTCCGCTTCCAGCTGGTATTCGTACAGGCCCGGGCGCACCGCCTGCATGGCCCGCACGTGGGCGCCGGCGGAGATTTGCGCCGCCTGGCGCATCAGGTCGGCTTCCGCCTTGCTCTTGAACAGGCGCATGTCGTGCAGCAGGTGCGAAAGCGCGACGAACTCGCCGGGGGGCTGGGCGCCGGAGCGCACCTGCTCGCGGATGGTGTTGATCCAGCCCATCAGGCGGCTGTCGAAGCCGGCGTCGCGGCCCAGGTCGTAGTAGACCCGTTCGCGGCCTTCCACCAGGCCCGGCAGGATGTCGTCGATGTCGTTGATCGGGAAGGCGTCGTCGGCGCCGTACTCCGCCACCGCGCCCTCGGGGCCGGCGCGGTAGCCGTTCCAGATTTCCCGGGCGCGGTCGCGCTCGCGGCAAAACAGCACGTACTCGCCGTGTTCGCGGCCGGGCAGCAGCACCATCACCGCTTCCGCTTCGGGGAAGCCGCTCAGGTACCAGAAGTCACTGTCCTGGCGGTAGGGGTGTTCCACGTCCCGGTTGCGGGTGCGCTCCGGCGCGGCGGCCAGGATGGCGATGCTGTTGGGCTCCATCTGCTCCATCAGCTCGCGGCGGCGGCGCTGGAATTCCTGCAGACGAATGGTCATGGGTTCTCCTCAATGCCGGGTGGGCGGCGTTTCCGGTTCGCCGGCGTCGCCGGGGCCGGGTTTCTTCGCGGCCTGCTGTTTCATCACCAGGTCGGTGTAGATCATCAGCGCGGACATGCGGCAGTGCTCGGCGACCTGCTCGAACATCTGCTCTTCTTCCTCGCCGGTCTCTTCCGGGGTGGTCACCTGGCTCACCGCGGACAGGTCGGACAGCGCTTCTTGCACGCCCGGCGACAGCTCGGTGTCGGCGACGCCGGCGGCGCCGGTGCCGAAGCCCACCAGGAAGCCTTCACTCCACTGCGCCAGGGCGGCCACGCGCAGGTCCAGGTCGTCCTCGTCGGGGGGCAGCAGCAGCGGCAGTTCCAGACCGGTCCCGGAAAAGCCTTCCAGGGTCTGGTCGCGCCAATCGATCAGGCCGCGCATCAACTCCGGCGGCAGGCCGTCGGGCTGTTCCGCGTGGGCGGCCAGGGTGCCGAGCAGGGTGTTGTCCTCGTGGCCGTGGCCGGTGGCCAACAGGCCGCAGATCACGCCGTGCAGCTCGCTGGGCGAGTTGGGGATGCCGGCCTGAGCGGCGGCGCGGGCGAGATCGTCGAATTCAGGTAGTTCGGGCATGGGGCTCTATCTTTACTCTTTAATGACTTTCTGCAAAGCGGCGCTAAGTGCCTACCGCGCCTTGAATTGCGTTGACCCTTCGCAGGGCCGTATCTATAGTACAAAAAGCCGTCAATGGCGGCGGGCACACTTCCTTCCCGCCTGCGATTCGGACCCGGATCGGGGGCTCAACCTTAGGCGAACAGCGACCAATTTGCCATGACGATGGAACAACAACTCCGGCAACTGGAAGCCCGGGTGGACGAGCTGCTGCGTATCTCCGCGCACCTGCGCCAGGAGAACCGTCTGCTGCGCGAACGGGAAACCCGCCTGCTCGATGACCGCGCCCAGTTGGTGAAGAAAAACGACCTGGCCAAGGCTCGCGTTGAAGCCATCATAACCCGCCTGCAGTCCCTTGAGCAGGAGGATTCATGAGCGACGGCCATTCCCTGGTGATTCATATCCTGGATAAGGAATACCGCGTTGCCTGCCCGCCCGGCGAGCAGGACAACCTGCTGCGCGCCGCCCGCTATCTCGACAACCAGATGCGCGAAGTGCGCCAGGCCAATGTGATCGGGCTGGAGCGGATCGCCATCATGGCGGCGCTGAACATGAGCCACGAACTGCTGGAAGCCCGCGAGCAGCTGGGCGACGACAGCGGCAACGACGACCGCATTCAGGGCCTGCTGAGCCGCCTGGACAATGAGATCCGCGCCTTCGAGGAAGGCAACGACGAGACGTCTGTCAAGCCCTGACCGTCACCCCCCGCCCCTGTTATACTCCCGGCAAGTGTTCCCTGGACTGTGCGCCAGCCGGGTTACGTCCCTGCCGATGCTTTTCCATCAGGGGTCCAAATTGGTGTGCCTGTGTGCATGTCCGCCTTCGAGCGGAAAGCCTGAGGGCATTAACCTGCGGTCCCCGCCTTGAACTTTTCGGTTCAAGGGCAACACCCGCAGCGGCGGTTCGGGGAACACGCTTAATTTTGTAGGAGCGGGCCCTGCCCGCGAAAGGCCGGTGCAACCGGCCGGCGGGATCCCAGAGACGCTTGGTATGGATCCGCTTTTAGAGCTCTCTGGAATCCTGCCGGGAGCTTCGCTCCCTTTCGCGGGCAAGGCCCGCTCCCACAAGCCCGAGCGTTCCCCTATGTCCGATCAAACTCCCTCACGTGCTCAATTGCGCCGCACCTTGCGGGCGCAACGCCGTGCCGTTAGCGCCGGTGCGCGGCGGCGGGCGGTGCGGGGGTTTGCTCGGCATTTGCCGGGGGCGCTGGGGGTGCGGCGGTTTCGGCATTTCGGGGTGTATCAGGCGGGGGACGGGGAGTTGGATCCGTTGCCTGCGCTAGCGCATTCGCGCTTTGGCGAGGTGGCGTTATACCTTCCGGTGTTGGATCGCGTGCATCGCGGGCGGCTGCATTTTCATTTGTGGCGGCGCGAACGGCGGTTGAAGGCGAACCGGTTCGGTATTGGCGAGCCCCGTCGGCGGGAACGGGCGCGGGCGGCCTGGGCGCTGGATGCGATTCTGGTGCCGCTGGTGGGCTTCGATGACCGCGGTCACCGGTTGGGCATGGGCGGGGGCTTTTACGACCGCGCACTGGCGGATCTGGCGCGCCGGCCCCGGCGGCCCCGATTGATCGGTGTGGCGTTCGAGTTTCAGCGCCAGCCCAGGCTGCGCGAGGCAGCCTGGGACCAGCCTCTGGATCAGGTGGTGACCGACCTGCGGCGTTACTGACTGTCGTAATTACTGAACTGCATGCCCGCGGAATTCGCGAAGCGCTCCAGATCAGAATCATTACCGCCGTGGGTGATGGTGCTGATCAGCACCCCAAGAGCAAATACGAATGCGAGGACGACAAGTGCGTCCGGCTTCTTCTTCATTGTGTTTCCATTCCCCAAATTTCAAGAAAGCTCGGTACGGTGAAACCCAGTACAAGTGCGGACCGCCGTTTTATGGCCCCCCGGTATGACCGGAGTGGTACGGCGTTTTCCGCTTCCCCTAAACCCGTGTCGGGCGAAAGACTCATCATGGTAAGCCATTTGTTTCGTAACAAGATGAGAACCAGGTCAAAATTCAGGCATTCAGGCCACTCAAGTCAAGGAGTTACGGCCGGTTTCTCACGCTTCTTAACAAAACTACAGCCCAACATTCAAATTCACGCCCTCTTCACTGCATAAAGGCGCATACGGCGTTGTTCGCAGTGAGGCGTCTACCCGATCCGACCGGCGTGCCCCGTTTTAGTTCAAGAACAGCCGGTAGGCCGGGTTGTCACTCTCTTCCACCATCGGGTAAGGCACCTTCTTGAGGTCCTTGCGCAGGTTGCCCCGCTCGCCGAACGGCACCTGGAAGCCCACCAGCACCCGCCCGTAGGCGGCCCCGTGGTTGCGGTAGTGGAACAGGCTGATGTTCCACTTCTGCCCCAGCGACATCAGGAACTTGACCAGGGCGCCGGGCCGCTCCGGGAATTCCACCCGGAACAGCATTTCGTCCAGGTCCTGCCGGGAGGTATGGCCACCCACCATATGGCGGATGTGCAGCTTGGCCATCTCGTTGCCGGTCATGTCCACCACCGGGTAACCGGCTTCGCGCAGTTCCGCGAGTAGCGGAGCAAGGTCCGTGCCACCGGGGCGGATCTGCACGCCGACGAAGATGTTGGCGTCGTGCTCGCTGGCGTAGCGGTAGTTGAATTCGGTGATGCTGCGCCGGCCCAGGGCCTGGCAGAACGCCCTGAACGCGCCCGGTTTTTCCGGAATGGTCACCGCCAGGATCGCCTCGCGCTGCTCGCCCAGTTCGGCGCGCTCGGAGATGTGGCGCAGGCGGTCGAAGTTCACGTTGGCGCCGCTCTGGATCGCCACCAGGGTTTTGTTCTCGGCGCCGTGCTTGTGCACCCAGTTTTTGAGGCCGGCCAGGGCCAGCGCGCCGGCGGGCTCGCAGATGGCGCGGGTGTCCTCGAAGGAATCCTTGATGGCGGCGCAGATCTCGTCGGTGGTGGCGGTGATCACCTCGTCCACGTGGTCGCGCAGGATGCGGAACGGCTCCTTGCCGATCTGGCGCACCGCCACGCCGTCGGCGAACAGGCCCACTTCCGACAGTGTCACCCGGCGCTTGCGCAGCATGGCGGCCTGCAGGCAGGCGGCGTCCTCCGGCTCCACGGCGATGATCTTCACTTCCGGGCGCACGTATTTCACGTAGGCGGCGATGCCCGCCGCCAGGCCGCCACCGCCCACCGGGATAAAGATGGCGTCCAGGTCACGGCTCTGCTGGCGCAGGATCTCCATGCCCACGGTGCCCTGCCCGGCGATCACGTCCGGGTCGTCATAGGGGTGCACGAAGGTCAGCCCTTCTTTTTCCTGCAGCTTGGTGGCGTGGGCCAGGGCGTCGTCGAAGCCGTCGCCGTGCAGCACCACCTTGCCGCCGCGCTCGCGCACCGATTTGACCTTGATCTCCGGGGTGGTGCGCGGCATCACGATCACCGCGCGCACGCCCATGGCGCTGGCCGCCAGAGCCAGGCCCTGGGCGTGGTTGCCGGCGGAGGCGCAGATCACGCCCTTGCTGCGCTGCTCGTCAGTGAGGCTGGCCAGCTTGTTGTAGGCGCCACGCAGCTTGAAGGAAAACACCGGCTGCAGATCCTCGCGCTTGAGCAGCACGCGGTTGCCGATGCGCCGGGAGATCAACGGGGCCGCATGGATGGGCGTTTCCAGCGCCACGTCGTAGACGCGGGATTGGAGAATCCGTTTTACGTATTGATCAAGCATCGCAGGCATGGAAGGTCCGGAAGGGTAAAACCGCTAGTTTACGGGGCGCGGGGCCGGAGCGTCCATGGCGCTGTCCTGTATCCACGGCCTCGCAGTCCGTATAATCGCGCCCAACGCAACGAGGACGGATCCCATGGACCAGAATGCTTTGAAGAAACAGGTGGCCGAAGCGGCCCTGCGCTACGTGCCGGAAGGCGAAGTGGTGGGCGTGGGCACCGGTTCCACCGCCAATTTCTTCATCGACGGCCTGGCGGCGATGAAGGGCCGCATCGCCGGCGCGGTGGCCAGCTCCGAAGCCACCGCCGAACGCCTGCGCGGCCACGGCATCCCGGTGCTGGCGCTGAACGACGTGGATCGGCTGCCGGTCTACGTGGACGGCGCCGACGAGGTCAACGAACACCGCGAGATGATTAAGGGCGGCGGCGGAGCCCTGACCCGGGAAAAAATCGTCGCGGCGGTGGCCCGGGAATTCATCTGCATCGTTGACGGTTCGAAAAAGGTCAAACGCCTGGGCGCCTTTCCGCTGCCGGTGGAAGTGATTCCCATGGCGCGCTCCTACGTGGCGCGCAAACTGGTGGGGCTGGGGGGCCGACCGGAATACCGCGAAGGCTTTGTCACCGACAACGGCAACCTCATTCTCGATGTCCATAATCTGGACATCGTGAACCCGCTGGATCTGGAAAAAACCCTCAACAACATTACCGGCGTGGTCACCAACGGACTCTTTGCCCTGCGCCCGGCGGATGTGGTGCTGGTCGGCGAGGGCGGCGGCGTCTCCGTCTATTGACCTTGACCACAAGGCACGCCCTCCTGTGCATAATATGACACTTAAAATATGGCACGAACGTTCCTTTTAACCGACCCATTACGTTCGGCTACTCTCCCGCTACGTTCCGTAAAGTAACCTGTCCCCCGTCTACCGTTCACAACCTTTTTCATACGGCATTCACCGCTGCTTTGTTTTATTAGTTGCATATGAGGCGAGAGCGTTGTTCGCGGTCACCCCCGCATAAACACCTTTCGTCATCTTTCACTGGCGCGCTTACCCGAAAAAACGTCCAGTGAAATAAAAGAGCTTGAATAAGCCCAATAACAAGATCCGGAGAGTCTTTATTATGTACCGATCCCTCCAGCAGTCCGCCCGGAGTGTTGCCGCCGCCATCGCCCTCACCGCCAGCGCTCCCGCGCTCGCCGGCATGGGCAATACCGCCAGTACCTACGGCCTTTTTCCGGTCGACGTGGGCACCGCCCAGGCCCTTTCCATGTTTAATGCCCAGGCCTCGGCGCTTTATTACAACCCGGCCTATCTGACCATGGACCCGCGCGGCGAGCTGACCACCGGCCTGCTGCACGCGGAGCAGGAACTGACCAGCGACGATACGACGATCAACGACACCCGTTCGCAACAAACGTTGATCGCGCTGAAAACCAATCTTTCCGACCTGACCACCGTGAACCACCCGCTTTATTTCGCGATTATCGCCGGGGTGGAGAAATTCGGTGAAGAGATGCTGGCGTTCAATTCCAGCACCTCCGAGCAAGGGCAATTCCTGAAGTACGGCCGCCAGCCGCTGTTTCTTAATATTGGTGGCGGCACCCAGTTTCTGCACGGCATCAACGTGGGCGCCTCGGTGCATGTGTCCCTGCGCTCGGAAGCCACCCTGAACGCCAGCTCCAACCTGGCCGGCGAGACTCAATACGAAGAGCTGAACGTTACCGCCAAACCGGTGATGCGGCCGGTGCTGTCCACCTCCCAGGAGTGGGGCAAGATCATCTGCGGCCACAACGACGACTGCTGGATCGGCGGCCTGGAAACCGCGTTCACATTCCGCGGCCACACCGAAGCCCGCACTTCGGTGGAATCCAACATCGTGATTCCCGGCACCGTACCGGACCCCGGTATTCTGCTGGCCATCGACACCATCGACTCGTATCAGCCGGACATTTTCGCCGCCGGCGTGATGTACAACTTCAGCAAAAACTTCCGCATGGGCGTGACCGTGGAGCGGCAGAACTGGTCGGACCTCACCGGTGAGCTGCAACGCGACACCGTGAAAGACCAGGCCAACGCCCAGTTCAAGGACATCACCGTCCCCCGCGTGGGCGCCGAATGGCAGGTCAACCGGCATCTGACCCTGCGCGGCGGCGTGGCTTTCCAGGAATCCCCGCTGGAAAGCATCCGCACCGAGGACGTGAACTACCTGGATAACGACAAAGTCATCTTCGGCCTGGGCTCCTCGCTGGTGATTACCAGCCCGCCGATCCTGGCCTACCCGATGCGTCTCGACTTCGGCTACCAGTTCCAGCAATTGGAAGACCGCGATTTCGAACTGAACAGCAGCCGACCGGGCGTGACCAACCCCTTTGCCACCGTGACCGCGGGCGGCGAAGTCCATGTGTTCAGCGGTTCCCTGACGCTTAAGTTCTAGGAGGTGCGCCATGCGCTATAAAGCTCTAATAACACTGACCGCGGCGGCAACCCTGTTCGGCTGCGGCGGTGACGACAGCGGCGACAATCCCAATGTGCCGGATTTGCGCGCACCGGAATCCGGCAACGCCGCGCTGTTCTTCACCTATCCGTTGGATGACCAGAAAGACGTGGCGCCCAACGCGCCGGTGGTGTTCAACTTCGGCGCCGCGCTGCAGGTGGCGCCATCCAACTTCGTGTTCACCGACAGCGACGGCGGCGCGGTGCCGTTTGAGTTCAGCGTCGTCGACGACGGCCGCGGCGTCGTGCTGCGACCGCAAAGCAAGCTCGACCCGATCGCGGAGTACCAGGTGGTGCTGCAAGGCATCGACGCCAATGGCGAAGAGGTGGGGCTGCCCGACGGCGCGCTGAACTTCACCACCCGCGCCGCCCTGGAAGGCCCGGTCGACCTGCAGAAGGAAAGCCCGAACTTTGAAGTGGCGTCGATCTTCCCGGACGACGAAACCCAGTTCAAAACCATGGACTTCTCGGCGTTCCGCTTGCGCACCAGCCACCCGATGGACGAAGAGACGGTGGTCTACGGCGACACCGTCTCCCTGACCCGGGACGGCGAACTGGTGCCGGCGGTGCTGCTCTCCGCCGGCAACGCCATCACCGTGGACCCGGTGGACGACATGACCCCGGGCGTGGACTACGTGCTCAGCGTGGACGGTGTGGTGAGCCGTTTCGGCGACACCATCGCGTCCTTTGAGCGCACCGTGAACCCGATGAAAACCAGCTCGCCCACGGGTAAACGGGAGACTCTGGTCACCGAGGTGCCACCGGCGGACCCGAACCTGGGCTGCCTGGCCGATAACGTGCGCGTGTCGCCGCTCACCGGCGAACCGATCAACTGCGTGCCGGTGATCGGCACCCTGCTGGAAGATCAAACCGTTTCCAAGCAGACCGGCGATGTGTTCGGTGAACTGGCGTTTCCACCGGCGTTCCCCGACGTGACACCGCTGCGCGTGGCACGCGGTTCCCGCCTGGTGGGCGATGCTCTCGAGGTGATTGTCGGCGGCCAGGTGCCGGTGGGCTTTAACTCCGGCGACGTGACCGTGGAGATGGTGGCCGACGCCACCGGTTATCTGTTCCCCAACCCCACCTCGGATTCCCCGAACGCGGCCAAGAACCTGCGCCTGTTCCTGGACCTCGCCACCACCACCGACGACGCCCGGGCCAACGGCGCCTTTACCCAGAACCTGCTGCATGTGGAACTGGTGGGCCGCGCCATCGTGCGTGACGGTGTGCTGCGCGCCGACGCCATCAGCGTGGTCGAGCCGCGCGTCCTTGGTGTGGAGAACAACTACGGCCTGCTCAGCTTCCGCATGGAATCCTACCGCGACCAGACCAACGCGCCGGACCCGCTGGCGGATAACACCGGCCCGATGCTGCAAGCCGTCACCCAGGACGGCAGCCAGAAACTGTCCTGGCAGCCCGGCGAGTTCGCCGACCGCATGGTGCCCGGCGAGCCTATTGTGCTGCTGTTCACCGAAGCCCTGGACCCGCTCAGCATCGAAACCGGCGAGACCTTGCGCCTCACCAAGGGTGGCGTCAGCGAACCCTTCACCTGGAAGCTCGACGGTAACGCTCTGGTGATCACCCCGGTGGACCCGGTCAACTACGGCGTTCAGTACAACGTGACCGCCACCGCCGGCATCACCGACCTGTCCGGCAACGCGCTGCAGCCGATCAACCGCAATAGCGGTGGCGACACTCTGAGCTTCAGCCTGCCCGATTATGTGGAAAGCGACGGCGGCGACAGCGTCCTTCGCGGCCCCTTCGCGATGACCGTTTATCCCGGCTTCCCCTGCGCCACCAACGATGACCTGGACCTCAACGCCTTCAATGGCATGGGCAGTCAGGGTGTGTGCCTGTCCTCCAGCCCCGAGGGCGACCAGGTCGAGTTGGACCAAATGCCGATCACCGACATGCCGGCGAACCGGGCCATCCGGGTGCGCTTCTCCCAGAACATGGACCCGACCTCCATCGAGCTTGGCCGCACCTTCATGGTTGAAGAACTGGACGGCGGCGCCGTCAGTGGTTTGCTGGACGTGACCCCGCGCGGGCTGTCCTTCACACCGGATCAACCCTGGGAGCCCGGCACCTTGTACCGCTACACGCTGGCCTCACAGACCAGCGGCTGCGCGGACGCAATTTGCTCCGAGGATCAGCTGCCACTGCAAACCGCCTTGCTGCTGGGTAACCCGCGCGATCAGGGCGGGCCCAACATGGACATCGTGTTCCGCGGCGCAGCCGTCACCGACAGCGTGTTTCAGGAGCTGAACAATCTGCCCAGCGTGGACGTGAACAACAACTTCGCCATCGACAACGGCGAATCACCGGTGACCGACGACAGCCTGCCGGTACCGCCGAACGCCACGCGCATTCTGCCCAACCAAGGCGGCGCCGGCGATGAAAACACCGGCGGCGGCCTGGTCACCGCGGCTAATACCGGTTGCGGCTTCGAAGGCACACCACCCTACTCCGAAGGCGACTTCGAGGACTGCGATGCCTTACGCCTGCTGTACATCGCCGGGGCTCTGAATACCGAAATCCTCGGCTTCGTTGAAGCGGAAGACCTCCCCGATTACATCGACTCCGACCAGGGTGGGGTGGCGGTACGCATCCTGCCCACCACCGTGGGCCTGACCAACCTGGACGCCACGGCGGTGATTGGCGTGGACCTCAATGCGGCGGATGGCGAAACCACCCTGGCCACGCTCCCTGCCCTGGGCGACGCCCTGGACACGGTCCTCGAAGGCCTCGGTGATATTCCGCTGGTCGGCGGTATTCTGGATACCATTCTCGGGCCGACCCAGGACATTGGCCTGGTACCAATTGAAACCGCCACCGGCCCCAATATCATGCGGGTGCGTTACGAGCCGGACGAAAATAACGAGCGCACGGAAGCGCCGGTGGGCTACATCCTGCCCGGGGATAACCCGGAAGCGGGCGATCCGCCCAAGTTCGTGATCCAGTTCGACCTGCTGTTCGATGCGCCGGCGCTGAGTCTGCCGCTCGGCCTGGACCATAACGTTAAGAGCCTGCCGATCGACGAGATCACCCTGGAAGGGATCCTGGATTTCCTGCCGGATGGGCGCCTTTTCATCGGCCTGGAAAACTTGCAGCCCAAGGAAGTGAATCTGGATATCACCCTGGGCCCGTTCTCTGGCGGCCAGGTTCGCCTGCGCATTCCCGAGAACGGCATCAACCTGAGCTACCAAAGCGTCTCGATCAAGAAGAGCGCGCAAGAGGACTGATCTGCCTTTAGTGCCATTATTGGAGATATCGGGGCCCGCCAGGGCCCCTTTTTTTGTCGACGCACCGGGGTGCGCGCCGACACAACGCTTATTCCCAGAATTTGTACCAGGGCTTGTTGCCTTCGCCATTATCGGCATTGGCATTAGCCTTTTGTGACGCTTCAATGCCCTGCTCACTGGCCTTCACTTCACCGCTGACGCTGGCGTTGGCCGCCGCTTCGCGGTTTGATTCGGCCTGCTCTTGCATCGCTTCCTGACGCTCGCGGGCTTCTTCTTTGGCAGCTTCGGCGCGTGCTTCGACCTCGTCACGCTGAGCTTCAGCGCGTTCTTTCACTTCTTCGCGCTTGGCTTCGGCTTTTTCCCGTTCCGCCTCGACGCGCTCTTCCGCCTTCTCGCGTTGCGCTTCGGCTTTCTCGCGAGCCTGCTCCGCGCGGGCCTCCGCGTCCTTCTTCATGCCGTCCCGTTGTTCCTCAAGACGCTTCTGGGCACCACTGGTGTCCACCCGGGCGCCCGCCTCGGCGTCAACGCCCAGCGTAGCGTCCGCTGCGAACGCAGGCATGGAAAGCACCAGCACCAGGGGCGATACCGCTAAAAGTATCCGTTTCATAAACCGCTCCTTTTTTTGCGATTGTAAGTCAAGTGTGTATCCACATACGTACGGACGGCCCGCACGACGGAGCGCACACTAGCATCGAAATACGTTCTGTTCTGAAAGGAAAAAGCGCGAGAAGGTAAAAGTGGGAACTGCTTCCGCCCCTTGCCGGAATACCGACAATTCAAAGGGCTATACAGAAACGGGCCGCATCGCGGCCCGTTCAGACATGCCCGTTCGGCGGCACTTTCGCCGCCTTGGGGGTCACTTACTGCTGCTTCTTCTGGGTGGCTTTGTCGTACTCTTTCTGGATGTTCTCCGGGTCATCCATGTTTTTGCGCTGTTCCAGGTAGTCGCCGCCGTCTTTCTTCATGCTGTCGGCTTTACCTTCGGCGTTGCGCTTTTCCTGCATGGCCTTCTCGTATTGCTTGTTAACACGATCCGGGTCGTCGATGTTCTTGCGCTCTTCGGAGTAATCCGGGTTGGGGGCGGCGTCCTTGTTGTGATCGCCCATGGCCTCATCCTGCATCGCCTTCTTGTACTCGCGGTCGATTTGCTCACTGGTGGACTCCGCCATGGCGGCGGGTGCGGCCAGTACGCCGGCGAGCGCGAAGGTGCAGGTCAGCAGTGCGGATTTCTTGATCGTACCCTTCATGGTGGTCTTCATTACTTTTCTCCTTGTCTCACGACAAATGGTCTCGCGACCGATAAATTCGATAACACCTTCTAAAATGGATCAACCGGGGCGATATTCAAGTGAAGAAAAGTAACTATGGGAGAGATTTAAAACAATTTTAATTATAAGGGCGGCATCAAGGGTCGTTGCCCCAGGGCTGGCGGGCCCGTTCCTTGACCGCTTCGTGGCGTTGTCGCGCCTCGGCATCGCGGCGTTCCAGCCGCTCCTGTACCGCGCGGCGGTTTTCCCGGGTCTGGCTGTCAAGCTGCGTGGCGCGGCGGTCAGCGGCTTCCCGGCCCGCCTCGCGGCGTTCCTGGAGACGCTGGTCGAGGTCGTCCGCCGGGGCGGTGACCGGGACGCCCAGCGCGACCAGCCCAAGCAGGGTGGCGAGGCATGGTTTCAGGCCTTTCATCGGCGCCTCCATGAACGTATTCATCACTATTGTGCGCCACTTTGGTTAACGCCGCGCGAAGGCCGTCGGTTCTAAAAGCCGTCCAACCTTTCCAGAAACGCCAGCTGCTGGCGTATCACGTCGCTGAATACCGGCTCGAAGTAGGGTTCAAAATGGTTGGCTTCAATGCTGGCCACGGTCAGGTTGGGGTTGTCCACTGCCCGGATGGCGCTTTCCATAAAGGGGGCGACCGAGTCCTGGCTGGCCCCCAACAGCAGCGTCGGGATGCGGATGTCCTTGAGTCGCTTGAAAGGACGGTAGGGGCCCATGGTCATCATGGAGCGGGCGGCAACGCGGTTATCGTAGCGGCGGCCGAGGCTGGTTTCAGCCAATCTCATTGCCTTGCCGGCATCGTCACGATCCATCGAAGAAAACGCACCGGGTTCGCTGACCACGGGCAGGTACACCGGCCGACCCGGCTTGATCCGATCGGCCATGGCATAGAGCGAAAAGCGCAGCAGCCTTCCCAGGGGCACAGCGCGTACCGCGGCCATGCCATCGAGCATAGGAACCTGGGCAATAGCGCCGGCCAGTTCCGGGTGCTCGGCGGCCAGTTCCACCGCATGGCCACCACCAAAGGACGAGCCCCACAGCACGATGCGGCGGAGGTCAATGCCTGGCTGGCTTTTCAGGAAGGCCAGGGCGGCGTCGGCATCGGCCACCCGTTGGCGGGCGGAAATCACATGCCGTGGCAGGCCGGCACTGTCGCCCCAGCCGCGATAATCAAAGGTCATCACCGCGTAGCCCGCGCGGGTAAATTCCTCGTAGTAGGAGACCGTTAAGGCATCCTGAATCCCGCCCCAGCCATGTAGCATCAGTATCGCCGGCAGGGTCGCCGCTTCTGGTTTCGCCGGCCGGTGCAGGGTGGCCGCACACCAGGTGCCATCAGAGTAAAACCCGGTTCGCTGACTGTTACAGGTCAGGTCTCGAGGGCTGTGTCGCAGGTTATCCATGGTCAGGCTCCACGTTTCTTGTATGTCATTCAAGAGCAAAACATAGCATTCTTGAATACCATACAAGATGACCTGGCGGACTGCGGGAGACGGCCCCTTGGCCAAGAACAAGCGCAATATTGATCTGAAGGTGAAACAGGACGAGCTGGAGAACACAGCCTCCCGGCTGTTCCTGTCACTGGGCTACGAGGGCACCTCCATGAACCGGATTGCCCGGGAGCTCGGGGTCGCCCCGAATACCCTCTACTGGTATTACGCCAGCAAGGACGAACTGCTGGTGGGGGTGCTCAACCGACAGATGTCAGACACCCTGGCGCGCCTGCCGACCATCGCGGAAAAACCTTTGAAGGAGAAGATGGCCTGGGCGTTGCGGGAGTTCGAGCAGAGCCGCGAGCTGGTAGCCACCGTACACGCCCGACTGGAACAGTCCGACGTCATCCGGGAATGGCATGACCAGTTCCACCGCTTCGTGGAGACGGCTGTGATCCATACCTTGCGAGCGGACGGTGTGGCGCGGGAACGGGCGGCCACGCTTGCCACGGTGGGTACCTTTCTGGTGGAAGGCTTGCTGTCCCATCCTCACAGCCCACGCCAGCGCGAGGCGATTCTGCAGTGGTTTGCTGACAGTGCTCTGCCAAGCCAGCCGCCCAGTTAGACCTGTTCCCCGGCCGCTTCGCGCAGCCGGAGCGAAGCCCTGCCTTAAGCGCCTAGTCAGCTAAATAACGGTCAATGATCCGCAGTATTTTTTCGCGGTATTCCGCGTGTTCGTTGGCGAGATGATGGCGGGCACCGGTGAGCATGTGTACCTCCGGCTCTTGGAACTTGTCGCGGATCACACCCAGGTTGTGGCGCCAGTCCACGGTTTCGTCGCGGTCACCCTGAATCACCACCGGGGATATTTTCACCCGGTTGGCCGCTTCGAAACCGGGAATCCATTTCTTCAAGGCGGTCACCCAGCCGGCCGGCAGCCGGTGATATTGCAGTGGATCCTTGTTTTCCAGGAAGTCGAGGAAATCCGCGTCGCCGGAATTCACCGTGAACACCCGCTTGATGGATTTCGCGAACGGGCGCACCAGGGTATGCAGCCAGCGCGCGGTGCTCCATTTGAACGGCCGCACCAGCGGCGCCAGCAGAATAATCTGCTCAAACGGGCTGCTGTCCGCGTCGAAACCGTGGTGCAGCAGGTAATCCATGACGATGGCGCCGCCGGTACTCTGCGCGATGACGTGCCAGGGCCGGGGAAAGTCATTGCCGGCCTGTTCCAGGCACTGCTCAAGCACCTCGCGGTAGACGCGGAAATCCTGAATCGCGGCGCGCGGCCCGGAGCTGAGCCCGTGGCCGGGCAGATCGTAGGCGAGCACCGCGTAGCCCAGGCTCAGCACGTGGGCGATCAGATGCCGGTACAGCCCCACATGGTCGAAATAACCGTGGCAAATCAGCACCGTGCCGCGGGCCACCGCCGGCCGCCAGCCGTGCACGCTGATGGTATGGCCGGCGGCTTCGAAGTAGCCGAAGCCGTGCTCCAGGTCCGGCAGGTCGCTGCTGAAGTCCAGGCCGTAATACTGCGCGTAGCGCTGGCTCACCTCGTCCAGCGGATCAAACGCCCGCCAGTTAAGCGGTCGCCAGGAGCGGGTGATTTCTTCGTGGGAAAATGGGAACGGCATGGTGTTTGGGCAAAACTGGAAAATGAGGCTCTGATGATAGGGCTTGAAGGGCAGCGGCGCCATGGAGGGGAACGGTGTCTCTGGGATCTTGCCGGCCGGCTTTGCCGGCCTTTCGCGGGCGGGGCCCGCTCCCACAACCCGCTCCCACAAGGCATAAAAAAGCCCCGGTTGGGGAACCGGGGCTAAGCTCAAGGCAGATTGGCTGTTCGGTTTAGCTGTTGTCAGTCACGCGGTTGATGTTTTCCAGACTGTCCAGGTTTTTACGCTGCTCCAGGTAGTCCTGGTTGCGGCCTTCCGGGTTGCCTTCGGCTTTCACCACGGCGCGCTGGCTCTGGATTTCGCGGAACTGGTCGGCGATGAATTCAGCCTGGTCCAGGTTTTCGCGGGCGGCCAGGTAATCCACCGGCGCGCGGCCGCTGTCACGGGCCTGGCGACCCTGCTCTACCGCTTCCTGGTAGGCGGCGTTGATGTTC
>DGNT01000088.1 GCA_002389055.1 Alcanivorax sp. UBA4485 | reverse complement strand
GGTTCTACGGCGCCTGGTTCGTGGGCACCCAGAACCTGCCCTGGCACGGCGTGCTGGCAATGATCTATCTGATCGGCGGCACCTGCGGCGTGGGCATTAACCTGGGCCATGAGCTGGGCCACAAGAAGGGCAAGGGCGAGCGCTGGCTGGCCAAGTTCGTGCTGGCGCCGTGCGCCTACGGCCACTTCTTTATCGAGCACAACAAGGGCCACCACAAAGACGTGGCCACCCCGGAAGATCCGGCTTCCTCGCGCATGGGTGAAAGCATCTGGAAGTTCGCGCTGCGTGAGCTGCCCGGCGCCGCCAAACGCGCCTGGCGCCTGGAGAAGGACCGCCTGAACGCTCAGGATAAATCGGTCTGGTCGCTGGAGAACGAGATCATCCAGCCGGCGATCATCACCATCGTCGCCTGGGGCACCGTGCTGGCGATCTTCGGCATCGGTCTGCTGCCCTACATTCTGGGCACCGCCTTCTGGGGCGCTTTCCAGTTGACCTCCGCCAACTACATCGAGCACTACGGCCTGATGCGCCACAAGAAGGCCAATGGCCGCTACGAGCGCACCCAGCCGCACCACAGCTGGAACAGCAACCACATGTTCTCCAACTGGGCGACCTTCCATCTGCAGCGCCACTCCGACCACCACGCGCACCCGACCCGTCGCTACCAGAGCCTGCGCCACTTCGAGAACCTGCCCGAGCTGCCCAACGGCTATTTCGGCATGTTCTTTATCAGCTACTTCCCGCCGCTCTGGTACAAGGTGATGGACAAGCGCCTGCTGGAACACGCCGGCAACGACGCCCGCAACATCAACTTCGACCCGGCCAAGCGCGAGAAGCTGATTCGCAAGTACGGCATTGAGTATGGGGATGCGCCGCCCAAAGTGGCGGCTTGAGTTGATAGTTGATAATTGACAGTTGATAGCTTCAAGCGCGGGCCTGGCCCGCGCTTGTGGGTTATAGCCCGCCCCAAGTAGCATTGCTCAATGACTACTGACATTCATTTCTACGAACCCTCCGCTGGCCATGGGCTGGCCCATGATCCTTTTAACGCTTTGGTGGCACCGCGACCGATTGGCTGGATTTCCTCGCGTAGTCGCGATGGGGTGCTGAACCTGGCGCCGTACAGTTTCTTCAACGCCTTTAATTACAAGCCGCCGTTGGTGGGCTTCGCCAGCGTGGGCTACAAGGACAGCGTGCGGAACATCGAGGAAACCGGCGAGTTCGGCTGGAACCTGGCCACCCGCCCGCTGGCCGAGGCGATGAACCAGAGCTGCGCGGCGGTGGGCCCGGAAGTGGACGAGTTCCAATTGGCGGGGCTGACGCCGGAGCCGTCCCGAGTGATCGGTGTGCCCCGGGTGAAGGAGACGCCGGTGTCGTTCGAGTGCCGGGTCAGTCAGATTCTGCGGCTCACCGGCGCCGACGGCACCGAGACCGACACCTGGATGGTGTTCGGCGAGGTGGTGGGCGTGCACATCGCCCGGCACCTGCTCAAGGATGGCGTCTACCAGACCGCCGACGCCGAGCCGATCCTGCGCGGCGGCGGCCCGGCGGATTACTTCGGCATCAGTCCGGAGAAGTCTTTCCAAATGTACCGGCCCAAATGAGCGAGCCCGTCCCCTGCCCTTGCGGTTCCGGCCTGGATTACCCCCAGTGTTGCCGGCCGCTGCATCACGGCGAGCCGGCGTCCTCGCCGGAGGCGTTGATGCGTTCCCGCTACAGCGCCTTCATGCGCGACGATGCCGACTATGTGCGCGCCAGCTGGCACCCGGATACGCGGCCCTCCGAGCTGACGCTGGAAGGCGGCGAGCAATGGCTGGGGCTGGAGATCATCGATGCGAAGCAGGATGGCGATTCAGGGCAGGTACACTTCCGCGCCACCCACCGGGACGGTGACGGCTTCGCGGTGCTGGAGGAGCGCTCCCGCTTCGTGCGCGAGAACGGCCATTGGTTTTATCTCGACGGCCAGCACACCGTCACGCCGCTCAAGCCCGGCCGCAACGACCCCTGCCCCTGCGGCAGCGGTAGCAAGTTCAAGAAGTGCTGCGGCTAATGGTCACGGCCTTTCAGGCCGCGTCGAAATCCACCGGCTCAACGGCGTTGAGATCTATCGACTGCCGGGCTTCCCAAAGATCGTACGCATGCTGCAGCGCCAGCCAGCTTTCCGGGGTTCTTCCCAGAGCCTTCGATAACCGCAACGCCATCTCGGGGCTGATGCCGCTGGTGCCTTTCAATACCCGGGACAAGGTGGACGGCGACACCGCCAGCTTCACGGCCAACTGCCGGGCGCTGACGCCGAACGGCTCCAGATAGACCTCTTTAATGAACTCACCGGGATGCGGGGGGTTGTGCATCGTCATCAGTGATAATCCTCGTAATCAAGCACGTAAGCGTTGCCATCCCTGAACTCAAAGGTAATACGCCAATTGCCGTTTACCCGGATCGACCATCGCCCTTTCTTGTGCCCCTTGAGCGCGTGCAGATGAAATCCGGGAATATCCATGTCACTAATAACTACCGCGGTATCAAGCGCCGCCAGCTGCATACGCAAACGTTTGGCGTGTGAGGGCTGAACACCCGCAACACTGCCGATATGAAAGAACCGCTTCAGTCCCTTGTGGCGGAATGACTTAATCATGCACTCAATATACCGTGGTGCGCATCACGCATCAACCCGGCGCATAATACACCCGAGTACCGATAGCCACGGCGGAGGGCCGGGACGCTCGGAGGCAGGCCGCCACTATCAAGAGGCGTGACAGTGGGCTACCAATCCGGCGTCATCACATCCTCGACGGTGTCGGCCAGGTACGGGTCTCTCATCAGGTCCTTGAACAGGCGGCCGAGGGTCAGCTCCCGCAGTTCCGTGGGCTCTACTTTGGCGATGAAGAAGGAATCGGTGCCTTTCAGGTCGCGTATCGGACGTCTCTGGAACAGGGAGGTATCGAAAAAGCCGGTCACGGCGCCCTCGACCGTGGCGCGTTCCTGCAGACGAGCCGCTTCCACGTCACTGCCGTCTTCGCCGTTGAACAGCACCATTTCGGCGAAGATGCCGGCAATGGCAAACCGTATGTTGCCGCTTCGGCCACCAGTGTAGACGCCCAGGCCCTCGGGCTTGACCACCCGCCCGGTGTAAGCGGGTTGGGGAATCAGCAGCAGCACGGCGTCGAGCTGATTGTCCTGCGCCAGCGCCGTGACCAGAGCGCTGTACTTGCCATACAGATCCTCGCCGAAAAGGATCCCCGACACACTGGTCTCAGGCGCCGTCTCGGTGACCCTCAGCCACGCCTGGCGGTCGTAGTCCACTGGCACCACCTGGTAGTCGAAGTCGCGCTTCAAGGTCTCTTCGATGCGGGACCGGTAGGCCTGATCCAGCCCGGTTTTGGAGACATCAACCTCGGAGGTTTCGTTGCCGAAGGTGGTGACGCCCTGGTAGAACACCCCCACCTCGTCACCCATCAGCGACAGCACCGCCACGCGTTCCATCCGGTCGTGCTGGAACGATGTTTTGCTGGCGCAGCCGGCCAATAACGCCAGTGCCACCGCGGCCGCCAGTACAGTGCGAATTCCCTTAAGCATGTTTCCCCCTTCCTTTTTGTTTGACCCCAAAGCCTAGCGGCCCGAGCCAACATTGGGAATATCCGCACCGCCCTTCAGCCTTTCTCTTTGCGCTTTTCCAGCTGGTGGCGGTCTTCGGTGAGGCCGATCTGCCAGTAGCCGCTGGCGTAGAGGCGCTGGCGCTCGATCTGGCGTTCCTGGGTGAGATAGCGCCGCACGGCGCGGACAGCGCCGCTTTCGCCGGCCACCCAGACCGAGGGCGAGCCGTCCAGCCAGGGCAGCCCGACGATGGTATCCACCCAGCCCACGGCCGGCTGTTCCGGGTTGGGGTTCACCCGCCAGATCACTTCCATGCCGGGCGGGAACGGCAGGTCCTGCCGGTCCGCGTGGTCGAGGATATCCAGCACCGCGTAGCCCCGGGCGTGGGCGGGCAGGCGTTCGATGTTGGCGCCGATGGCCGGCAGCGCGGACATGTCGCCGGCGAACAGGAACCAGTCCGCGTGGAAGTCCGCGAACTTGGGCGCGCCGGGCCCGGCGAAGCCGACCCGGTCACCGGGGCGGGCGGCGGCGGCCCAGCCTGAGGCGGGGCCGTGGTCGGCGTGCATCATAAAGTCCACCACCACTTCGCCGCGTTCGCGGTGGAAGTGACGCAGCGTGTAGGTGCGCACGATGGGCCGTTCTTCCGGCGGCGCGTCGCCGAACGGCGGCAGCGGGATGTCTGTTTGCCCGGGCCGGGGTATCAGCAGTTTGAAGTTGGCGCTTTCGTGGTTTTCTGGGAAGTCGCTGAGGTCGCCGCCACCGAGCACCACCCGTTTCATATTCGGGGTCAGGTTCTCGGTGCGCAGCACCTCAAGGATACGGGGAGCGGGTCTGGGCATGGGTTACCTCATGGTGGTGACGGCGCTTGTGGCACCTTGCTATTTAGTGGACAATATCAACCATAATTTCACTAGTTGATGTTGTCAACCAATATGAAAAACGAAACCGACATTCGACAGGTACTCTGGCAACTGGCGTTTCAGTTCAAGGTCAGCACCAAGCGCGCGGTGCGTGATTACGACCTGCCGTTGAACGGCATGCATGTGCGCTTGCTGCAGATGATCCACCGTCATCCCGATTGCACCGCCCAGCAGATCGCCGGTGTCACCGGTCGGGATAAGGCGCAGATCACCCGTGTGATCAAGGAGCTGGAGGGCATGGCGCTGATCACGCGCACGCCCGACCCGGAGGACCGCCGCGCCCAGCTTCTGTCGCTTAACGACAAGGGCCAGGGGCTGATGGCGCGTATCCAGGACGCGGAAGACGAAGTGAAAAAGACGCTTCTCAAAGGCATTAATAAGAAGGACCAGAATACTTTTATCGAGATTGGGAATCGCATGCTCGATAACCTCCGCGACTAAAAAAAAGGGGCCGTCCTGGCCCCTGGGGTAAGAAAACGAATCAGCGCGTCGTTTTCGGTTAATCGTTTGCCGAGGCGATGGGTGTCGCGTCGCCGGGGGCGCCGGCCAGGGCGCGGTAGATGTTGACCATGGCCAGGGTCTCGGCGGTGCGGCTTTCAATCAAAGCGTCGCGGGTGTCGATCAGCTCCTGCTCGGCGGCAAGCACTTCGAAGAAGCCGATAAAGCCCTGCCGGTAACGGGTGCGGGCCAGCTCGGCGGCTTCGCTGGCGGCGTCGGTGGCGGCGCCCAGGCGTTCGCTGCGTTCGCGGCTGCGGGCGTAGCGCACCAGTTGGGTTTCGGTCTCTTCCAGGGCCAGCAGTACCGCCTGCTCGTAATTGGCCAGGGCCGCCTGGCTGTCCGCGTCGGCGGCGTCGATGCGGCTGCGCACCCGGCCGAAGTCCAGGAAGGTCCAGTCCACGCCCAGCGCCACCCGGCGGGTTTCCGCGCCCGCGCTGAACAGGTCGCCGCTGTCGCTGGCCACCGAGCCGATCAGCGCGTCCAGACTGAAGCTGGGGAACAGGTCCGCCGTGGCCACGCCGATGCGGGCGCTGGCCGCGGCCAGACGCCGTTCCGCGGCGCGGATGTCCGGCCGGCGGCGCAGCACGTCGCCGGGGCTGCCCACCGGGATCACCGGCAGGCTTTCCGGCAGCGGTGCCGGCGGCGCCAGCTCGTCCACCAGCGCCGCCGGGTTCTGCCCGGTGAGCACGGCGATGCGGAACATGCGCGCCCGCACCGCCGCCTGCAGATCGGGGATCACCGCGCGGGTGGCTTCCAATTGCGACACCGCGCGGACCTCGTCGAAGGCGGTGCCGCGTCCGGCGCCCACCCGCGAGCGTACGATGTCCAGGGACTGGCGCTGGTTGTCCACGTTGCTGCGCGCCACCAGCAGTTGTTGCTGCAGGCCGCGCAGCTCGAAGTAGCTGGTGGCGAGCTGGCCCACCAGCGCCACTTGCAACGCGGCCAGGTCGGCGCCGGCGGCGCCCAGCTCGGCACGCTGTGCTTCGCTGGCACGGCGCAGGCGGCCGAACAGATCCAGCTCCCAGCTGAGATCGACGCCGGCCTGGTAGAGCTCCACCCGTTCGTCACCGGCGCCCGGCGGCGTACGTTCCACATCGGCCAGGTGCTGCTCGGCGGCGGACGCGGAGGCGCCCACGCTCGGCAGTTGTTCGGCACGGCTGCCGCGCAGCAGCGCTTCGGCGCGCTGGTAACGGGCCAGCGCCGCGCGCAGGTCGCGGTTGGCGTCCAGGGTCTGGCGGATCAACCCGGCCAGCATCGGGTCCTCGAAGCCGGCCCAGAAACGTTGTTCGTCGGCGGCGGACTGTGCCGCCGGCGCCTCCAGAAAACGCTCCGGCGCCTCCGGCTCGACCGGCTGGTAGTCGGGGCCCACGGCGCAGCCGGAGAGCCACGCCAGCGCCGTCAGCAGAACAATTGATTTATGCATGACTGTCTCCAGAAGTCTGACCGTGCGCTTCACCGTCCTTCGCTTCACCATCCATAGTGGAACCGTGATGGCTTACCGGACGGCCACCGCCGGCCAGCTTGCGCAGGGCAACGTAGAACACCGGCGTCAGGAACAAGCCGAACAGGGTCACGCCGATCATCCCGGCGAACACCGCCGTGCCCAGGGCTTGCCGCACTTCGGCGCCGGCGCCGCTGCCCAGTACCAACGGCACCACGGCGGCGGTGAAGGTGATCGAGGTCATGATGATCGGGCGCAGCCGCAGGCGGCAGGCCTCCAGCGCCGCTTCCACGGTGCCCTTGCCCTGCAGCTCCAGCTCGCGGGCGAACTCGACGATCAGAATGGCGTTCTTGCACGCCAGCCCGATCAACACCACCAGCCCCACCTGCACGAAGATGTTGTTGTCGCCGCCGGCGAACCACACGCCGATCAGCGCCGACAGCATGCACATGGGCACGATCAGGATCACCGCCAGCGGCAGGGTCCAGCTTTCGTACAGCGCCGCCAGCACCAGGAACACCAGCAGAATGGAGAGCGGGAACACCACCAGCGCGGCGTTGCCCTGGGTGGCCTGCTGGTAGCTCAGGTCGGTCCACTCGAAGTCCATGCCCGGCGGCAGTACTTCCTCGCCGAGCGCGGTGAGGCCGGCCATGGCCTGGGCGGAAGAGATCACCGCCGGGTCGGTTTCGCCGGCCAGGTCCGCCGCCGGGTAGCCGTTGTAACGCAGCACCGGGTCGGGCCCGAAGGTTTGCGTCAGCTTGACCATGGTGCCGATCGGTACCATTTCGCCCTGGTCGTTGCGGGTGCGCAGCCGGGCAATGTCTTCCACGTTTTCACGGAACGGCGCGTCGGCCTGGGCCATGACCTGCCAGGTGCGACCGAAGCGGTTGAAGTCGTTGACGTAGGTGGAACCCAGATAGGTCTGCAGGGTGTCGAACAGCTCGGTGACCGAGACCCCTTGAGCCTTGGCTTTAAGCCGGTCCACTTCCGCGTCCAGCTGCGGCACGTTGGCCTGATAGCTGCTGATCGGGAAGCCCATGCCCGGCGTCTGCGCCACCGCGCCCTGGAAGCTGTTCACCGCATCCTGCAGGGCGCCGTAGCCCAGATTGCCGCGGTCCTCGATAAACAACTGATAGCCGGACCCATTGCCGAGACCCAGAATCGGCGGCGGCATGAACGAGAACGCCAGCCCGTCCTTCAGGGCGCTGATTTTCTGGTTGATCTCGGCGTTGATTTCGGCGGCACTGTGCTCGCGCTCGTCAAAGGGTTTCAACGGGAAAAACACCACGCCGGTGTTGGACGTGTTGGTGAACTGCAAGGCGTTCAAACCCGGGAACGCGATGGCGTGCGCGACGCCGTCGGTGTCCATGGCGATATCCACCACTTCATTGAGCAGTTCATCGGTGCGCTGCAGGGACGCGCCCTCCGGCAATTTCACCCCGGCGATCAGGTAAAGCTTGTCCTGGATCGGAATAAAGCCGGGCGGCACCACCTTGAACATGGAGCCGGTGGCGGTGAGCAGCAGAATATAGATCACGAACACCGCGCCGCGTTTGCCCAGCGCCCGCGATACCGCGCCCTGATACTTGTTCGAGCTGCGGTTAAAGAACCGGTTGAAGGGCCGGAACAGCCAGCCGAACAGCGCGTCGATCACCCGGGTGAGCCGGTCCTTGGGCGCGTCGTGGGGCTTGAGCAGCATGGCCGCCAGCGCCGGCGACAGGGTCAGCGAGTTGATCGTGGAGATCACCGTGGAGATCGCGATGGTCACCGCGAACTGCCGGTAGAACTGCCCGGTGACGCCATCGAGAAACGCCATTGGTATGAACACCGCGCACAGCACCAAACCGATGGCGACAATCGGGCCGGACACTTCCTTCATGGCCTGGTGGGCGGCGTCCAGCGGCGTCAGCCCCTCTTCGATATTCCGCTCCACGTTTTCCACCACCACGATGGCGTCGTCCACCACGATGCCGATCGCCAGCACCAGGCCGAACAACGTCAGCGTGTTGATTGAATAGCCGAGCAGATACAGCGCGCCGAAGGTCCCCACCACCGACACCGGCACCGCCAGCAACGGGATGATCGAGGCGCGCCAGGTCTGCAGGAACAGGGTCACCACCAGCACCACCAGCAGCACCGCTTCCAGCAGGGTCTTGATCACCGACTTAATCGAATCACTGACGAAGATGGTGGTGTCGTAGACCGCTTCGTATTCCACCCCTTCCGGGAAACGCGGTTCCAGCTCGTCCATGATGCCGATCACTTGCTCACGGATTTCCAGCGCGTTGGCGCCGGGGGCCTGGAAGATACCGATGGCCACCGCGTCCTTGCCGTCCAGTTGCGCGCGCAAGGTGTAGTCGCCGGCGCCCAGCTCCAGACGCGCCACGTCGGAGAGCCGCACGATCTCGCCGTCGTCGCCGCTCTTGAGCACGATGTCGCCGAACTCCTGCACGGTGCGCAGCCGGCCTCGGGCGTTAATGAGAGTGAGAAAATCACTGTCAGGCATGGGCTCCGCGCCCAACTGGCCGGCGGAGACCTGCACGTTTTGTTCGCGCATGGCGCCCACCACATCGCTGGCGGTCAACCCGCGCGACGCCACCTTGCCCGGGTCCAGCCAGGCGCGCATGGCGTAATCGCCGCCGCCGAAAATCTGCGCGTCACCGACGCCCTGGACCCGCGCCAACTGATCTTTCACATGCAGCCGCGCATAGTTGCGCAGATAGAGAGTGTCGTAACGGCCGTCCGGCGACGTCAGGTGCACCACCATCAAGAAAGTGGGCGACTGTTTCTGGGTGGTCACGCCCTGGCGGCGCACCGCTTCCGGCAGCCGCGCCAGCGCCTGGCTGACCCGGTTCTGCACGCGCACCGTGGCGTCTTCCGCATCCGTGCCGGGGCGGAAGGTGATGGTCATCTGCAGCACGCCGTCGGAGCCGGCCACGGATTTGAAGTACATCATGTCTTCCACGCCGTTGATGGATTCCTCCAGCGGCGTGGCCACGGTCTCGGCGATTTCCTTGGGGTTGGCGCCGGGATAAACCGTACGCACCACCACCGACGGCGGCACCACTTCCGGGTATTCACTCACGGGCAGGTTGGGAATGGAGATCAACCCGACCGCGAAGATAATGATGGACACCACCGCCGCGAAGATCGGTCGGTCCACGAAAAAGCGTGAAAAGTTCATTGCAATAGCTCCCACGCGGCGGGCCGCCGGCCCGCCGGATGCAGTCGTTCCCCGGGAAGTAACGGTTTAATGTGACGCGGCCACGGCTTTGTCGTCGAGGGCCGGCGCGTCGCGCATGGCGACGTCGCGGGGCGCCACTTCCACACCCGCTCCGAATATTTTGTGCAGGCCGTTGACGATCACCCGGTCGCCACTTTCCAGGCCCGATTCGATCACCTGCAACTGGCCCACCTGGCGGCCGGTGACCACCTGACGACGGCCTACTTTGTTGTCGCCGTCGATGACATAGACGTAGCGACGGTCCTGATCGGTAAGCACCGCTTTACGGTTCACCAACAGAGCGCTGTCCAGTTCCGCCACCGGCATTTCCACCCGCGCGAACTGGCCGGGCCTAAAAGCGCCATCCGGATTCTCCAGCACGGCGCGGTATTGCAGGGTGCCGGTGTTCGGGTTCAGCCGGTTGTCGATAAAGTCCAGCGCGCCCTGGTGCGGAAAGCCGTCCTCGCCCACCAGGCCGATGCGTACCGGCTCGGTCTTTCCCGGCTCAAGGGACTGGTTGCTCTCCAGCGCGGTGTCTTCATTGCTATCGAAATACACATGCAGCGGATCCACCGAGACCAGCGTGGTCAGCAGGGTTTGATCGGCGCTGGCCAGGTTGCCCTTGGTCACCAGGGCGCGACCGGCGCGGCCGGCCACCGGGGCGGTGACGCGGGTGTACTGAAGGTTCAGCTCGGCGCTCTGCAGCGACGCCTGGGCTTGCTGCACGCTGGCGCGGGCGTTAAGCAGGGCGGCGCGGCGCTGGTCGTATTCCTCCTGGGAAATGGCGCGGCTTTCCAGCAGGCGCTGGGCGCGGCCGGCTTCGCCTTCGGCCAGTTGCAGCTGGCTGCGGGCCTGCTCCAGTTCGGCACGCGCCGCCCGGGCACGGGCCTCATAAGGACGCGGGTCGATCTGGAACAACAGATCGCCGGCTTCCACCAGCTCGCCTTCCTCGAACGCCACCTGGTCGATGTAGCCGCTTACCCGGGGACGCAGTGCCACGGTCTCCGGGGCTTCGATGCGTCCGGTGAAGGTTTCAACCAGCGTGACCGGCTCGGCCAGCACCCGCGCCACATCCACCTCCGGCGGTTCGCCGGCGTGCTGCGCTTCGCTGCGCGCGTCGCAACCCGCCAGGAACACCATGGCCAACAGCAGGGGCGTCAGCCCCCAGAACAAGCCCGCTTCGTTCGCGGACTCACCGGTGAAAATATCCATGTTGTTTCTCTCCACGTGTAATAACGGCCACATGTAATAACGGCCCGCCTCGCGACCTGGCCCTGGCACTAATCGAACGGGTCGACCCGAACTCGACAGGACGGTAATTCCTCAAGTTAGATTCAGGTCAAATAAAAAAACGAATGCTTTCGTCGATGACGACGATGAGTGCGTACTCTAGGGAGAGGCGGTCAGGCGGCGGTAGCGCATTCCTGCCGGGTGCTTGCCCGATTCTGTTAAGCGGGGAAAGGTTCACGAAACTGTTATCTACATATTTCGACCGCGGGTTGCGCGATCCTGCAGGGTGCTTGCCCAAAACTACAGCCCGTGTGCGGAGTCGCTTCACGCAACCGTCGCCGGGCGTATACTGAGCCGCAAGCCAATTCGAGAGGGTAACGACGTGAAGGCAAACACTTCGACCGCCAGCACGGAGAGTGAAGCCGCCGAGGAACTGCGACTTCTCGGCGAGATTCTGTCTCGCAAGATTCTGCCCTGGGCGCCGCTGGACGGCCTGCAGCCCACCCCCATTGAAGGCCTCGATCTGATCCGCTCGGACACCCCCACCACCTGTGTGTCGTCGGTGTACGAGCCTTCCCTGTGTCTGATCGCCCAGGGTGGCAAGACCGTTTGGTTGGGTGACAAGGAAATCGTCTACGGCCCGCTCAGCTGTCTGGTGTCGTCGGTGCACCTGCCGGTACTCGGCCAGGTGACCCAGGCAAGCCCGGACAAACCCTATCTGGGCGTCAAGCTGTCGGTGGACCCTCAGGAGGTCACTGATCTGATCATCGAGCTGGGCGACGATCTAGGTGAACCGGAAGAAGAGTGCCCGGATATTTCCTGCGGTCTGTGCCGGACCCAGGCGGAAAAAGGCATGGTGGAGGCGGTCACCCGCCTGGTGTCGTTACTGGACAGCCCCGCGGACGCGCGCATCCTGGCGCCGCTGGCCCGGCGCGAAATTCTCTACCGGGCGTTGATCGGCGAGACCGGCCCGAGAATGCGTCGGTTCGCCTCGGCGGACAGCCAGGCGCACCGTATTTCCAAAGTGATCGCGGTGCTCAAGGACCGCTTCACCGAGCCGCTCCGCATTCGCGAGCTGGCGGAACAGGCCAACATGAGCGAATCGTCCCTGTTCCACAGCTTCAAGCAGGTGACGCGCATGTCGCCGCTGCAGTTCCAGAAGAAACTGCGCTTGCACGAAGCCCGCCGGCTGATGCTCAGCGAAGGGCTGGAAGCGGCCACCGCCAGCTTCCGGGTGGGCTATGAAAGCCCGTCCCATTTCAGCCGCGAGTACAGCCGCCTGTTCGGCGCGCCGCCCCGGGCGGACGTGATCAAACTGCGCGGCGAAACACCCCAGGCGGTGCGCGTCTAGCGTTTACAGGCGGTCGCGCACCAGCGACACCATGGCGAAGCCCAGGCCGGTCATCGCCAGGGAGCCGGCCACGTGCACCGCGATGCCGGCCAGGGCCACCGCCCAGCGGCCGCTTTGCAGATGCTCGAACATCTCCGCCGAAAAGGTGGAGAAGGTCGTCAGCGCGCCGAGAAACCCGGTGACCAGGAACAGCCGCCACTCCGGCGCCAGCGCCGGCAACCAGGCGAACACTCCCAACGCCAGACCGATCAGCCAGCCGCCCAGCAGGTTGGCCGCCAGCGTGCCCAGCGGCAGCGCCGGGAACAAGGCGTTCAGCCACAGCCCCAACAGCCAGCGGGCATTGGCGCCCAAGGCCGCCCCCGCACTGATAGCCAGCACATAAAACCACATGAATTCGGTTCCCCAGCAGGTCGCAAGGTCTACTAGCATGCCACTGCGTCGCCGCGAACGTTACCCCTGGTTACACCATTTGCAACGCCTATGGCGGTAAACGGCGACAACGGTATGGCGCCGGGGGCCAACAGGGGTATTGTGGTAAAAAAACAACCGCCGGTGAATGCTATGGACCGGATCAGCAGCGAGGACCTCAGGGACTTTCTTGCCGTCGCCGAGGAAGGTGATTTCGCCCGCGCCGCCCAACGGCTGGGCAGCCACCCCATGTTGTTAAAAGAAAGCGTGCGGGAACTGGAGCGCGACATCGGCGCCCCCCTGATTATCGTTAACCCGACGTCGGTGACCCTGACCGGCGCCGGCGATGCCCTGGTGATCAGCGCCCGGGCGCTGCTTGCCAGCCAGCAGGCCAGCCGCGCCCCGCGCACGCGGCTGCCCGCCAATGGCCAGCTGCGCATCGGGGTGCCCGCCGCGCCTCTGCCGCCCCTGATTCCGCGTATTCTCAGCGCGTTCCGGACGCTGTTCCCGCGCGTCGCCCTGAACATTCGCGAGGCGTCGGACGGCGCCCAGCTGCACGAGTTGGAGGCAGGCCTGCTGGACATCGGCTTCGTCCATTCCGCCCACGGCTCGGCGACGCTGCCCTGGGAAGCGCTCACCGAGGAGGCCCTGTGCGTGATACTGCCGCCCCGCCATCCTTTGCTTACCCTGCGCACCGTGGCCCTGGAACTGCTCGCCGGGGAGCCCTTTATTCTACCGCCCGCGGGCCTGGCGGACGGCTTCGTGGCGCGCATCACGCAGCTGTGCGCGGAAGCGGATTTCCGCCCCCGTGTCAGCCACCAGGCGCATCAGCTTTCCACCGCCGCCGGCCTGGTGGCGGCCGGCCTGGGGGTGGCGATCGTGCCCTGTGACCCGGACACCGACGACCATTATGGGGCACTGCTGCGCCCCCTGACGGTCCACGGACGACCGGCCTCCGCCACCTTGCCGCTGTTGCTGGCGCGCGGCAAAGGCGCGCCCGGCGTGGTACTCGGCCAGTTTGTCGACACCGCCCGCCGGCTCGCCAGGCAGCCACCAGCGCGGGAATAGACGTGGCACGGTCCTTGTATCCCTGGGGCCACGCCTGCACAGACGCCGCCCCATTCGTATAGACTAACGTCGCTTGCGGCGCCCCCGCACGCTTGCTTGAATAGCGTCCCGAAAACCGGCAATCAGGAGTTCCCATGGCGGAAACACGCGTTACAGTCATCCCCGGCGACGGCATCGGCCCGGATATCATGAGCGCCACCATCCGTGTCCTCGACGCGCTCGATTGCGGCCTGACCTATGACTACGCGATCGCCGGGCAAACCGCCCTGGACAAGGGCGAGGACCTGGTGCCCCAGGCCACCCTGGACCTGATTGAAAAGAACCCGGTGGCGCTGAAAGGCCCGATCACCACCCCGGTGGGCAAGGGCTTCCGCTCGGTGAACGTGACCCTGCGCAAGCACTTCGATCTGTTCGCCAATCTGCGCCCGGCGTTGTCGATCCCCGGCGTGCGCTCGCGCTACGACAACGTGGACATCGTCACCATCCGCGAAAACATCGAAGGGATTTACTCCGGTGAAGGCCAGACCGTCAGCGACGACGGCGAGCGCGCGGAGCTGCGCAGCGTGATCACCCGCAAGGAATCCAAACGGCTGATGCGCTTCGCCTACGAAGCGGCCCGCCGGCTCAACCGCCGCAAAGTGACGGTGGTGCACAAGGCCAACATCATGAAGTCCACCTCCGGCCTGTTCCTGGACGTGGCGCGCTCCGTAGCCAAGGAGTACGAGGACATCGAGCACGAGGAGATGATCGTCGACAACTGCGCCATGCAACTGGTGATGAACCCGCACCGCTTCGACGTGATCGTCACCACCAACCTGTTCGGTGACATTCTTTCCGACCTGTGCGCCGGTCTCACCGGCGGCCTGGGGCTGGCGCCCGGCGCCAACGTGGGCGAGCACAAGGGCATCTTCGAAGCGGTGCACGGCAGCGCGCCGGACATCGCCGGGCAGAACATCGCCAACCCCACCGCCCTGATGCTGGGCGCGGCGATGATGCTGGAGTACCTGGAACGCAACGAAGACGCCGAAAGGATGCGCAAAGCGATCCGCTTCGTGGTGGGCGAAGGCCAGGTCACCACGCCGGACCTGGGCGGCAAGGCCTCCACGTCTGAGTTCACCGACGAGGTGATCCGCAACCTCTAAGGGTGTCGCCGGCGCTTTATCAATCTTTTGCATGTGCCCGTAGGCAGAGGCTCACCCCATCCTCTATGCTGAATCCCTATTCACAACAGGAGGTTGTAATGAGTCAATCGCCGGAAACCGAAGCACTCAAGAAAGACATGGACCAGCTGCGCCGCGATCTGGGCGCGCTCACCGAAGCGTTCAAACGCAATTCCCAACAGCGCGCCCAGGCCGGCGTGGATCAGGCCCGCGAACAGTTCGATCAGGTTCGCCGTCAGGCCGAAGGCCAGGCCGAGCAAGTGGGTTCGCACATCAAGGAGCGCCCCTTCACCAGCGTGTTCACCGCCTTCGGCGTGGGCCTGCTGATCGGCAAACTGATCAGCCGCTGATTGATGAATATACGCGGCCCTCTGTCCAGCCTGTTCAGCCTTAACGCGCTGGTCTGGCTGGCCATGCTCACCGGTTTCGCGGCCTTGCTTTGCCTGGCCGCCGCCGCCTGGTTCGCCATGGCGCCGCCCCTGGGCGCGCCCCTGGCGTCCCTGTTCACGGGCCTCGGCCTGCTGGTCATGGCGGTGCTACTGGTAGTGGTGGTGCAACGCGCGGCCCACAAGCCGGCGTCCGGCGGCAAGGACAGCCACGCACTCTCGCGCCAGGACGAGCGCATCGAGGACAGCCTCCGGCCCCTGGTGGGCGACCGCGCCGCGCAATGGACCCGTGAGCACACCGGCACGGTGATCGTCGGCGCCCTGGCCGCCGGCATCCTGCTGGCCGCCAGCCCGGGCGCCCGCCGTCTGGTCACCCGGGCCGCGGGCCCGGTGCTGACCCGCAAGGCCATGGACGCCTACAAGGATTTCTCCGACCAGGGCTGAAACCCTCGGTAACCATCGTGCCGTTCCGGGCGCCGGGATTTGCGCTAGACTGCGCTTTTTAACGGCAACCGGAGCGGGCCATGAAAAGCGAGCGCGGCGCACTGATTCTTTCCGTGGTGATGTCCCTCGTGGTGGGCGTCGCCGCGGTGGCCGCCGCTTCCCTGACCCAGTCCAAGGCCATCCTTCTGGACGGCCTGTTCAACCTGATCTACTTCCTGGTCGCGCTGATGACGGTGCGCATCAGCGTGCTGGCGGCCCAGCCGGACGACCGTAAATTCCCATTCGGTTACGGCTATTTCGAATCCCTGGTGAACGCCGGCAAGGGCCTGCTGATTCTCGGCGTGGCGCTGTTCGCCCTGGTCGACGCGGTGCTGGCGCTGCTGGCCGGCGGCCGCGAGATCGTCGCCGGCCCGGCCATCGGGTACGCGGTGTTCGCCACGCTCGCCTGCTCGCTGACCGCCTGGACGCTGCACCGCAGCCGGCGGCACGTGGACAGCCCGCTGATGCGTGCTGATTTCGAAAACTGGCTGGTGAACGCCCTGATCTCTTCCGGGGTGCTGCTCACCTTCTGCATGATCCCGGTGGCGCGCTTCTTCGACCGCGACGACATCGTGCCCTACGTGGATTCGGTGCTGGTGATCGCGGTGGTGCTGTTCTGCCTGAGCGTACCCATCCGCATGGCGCGCGGCGCGATCATGGAGCTGCTCAACCGGGCACCGCCCCGGGAGCTGCGCCGGCCGGTGCTGGCCGCCATCGACGCGGCGCTCGCCGACCTGCCGGTGCGCCAGTGCCAGGTGCGCATGGTGCGCCCGGGCCGCCAGCTCTACGTGATGATTCATGTGGTGCTGCCGGCGGATTTCCCGCTCACCGGGCTGGCCCAGCTGGACAGCCTGCGCGAGCGCCTGACCAGCGCGGTGTCGGCGGTCTACCCCCACCAGGTCACCGACACCCTGTTCACCGCCGACGCGAAATGGGCCGAGCCCTGCGACGCCCTGCCCGTGGTGTCCGCGCCCAAGCGCTGACCCGTGGGCCTCAGCGCCCCAAGGTGGCCATTCCCGTCTCACCGTAGCGTTCACCGGCGGCGGCATGCACGGGGAAGATGCGCGCCAGGGTTTGCAGGTCGTCCTCACTGAGCGCGACCCTCAGCGCTCCCAGGTTTTCCTGCAGATAGCGCCGCCGCTTGGTACCGAAAATCGGCACGATGTCATCCCCTTGAGCCAGTACCCAGGCCAGCGCCAGCTGGGAGGGTAGTACCTGTTTGTCCTCGGCGAGCACTCTGACCTGTTCCACGAGATCCAGATTGCGCTGGAAGTTCTGACCCTGGAAACGCGGGTTGTGCCGGCGAAAATCATCGCGGTCAAAATCCTCGGGGGAACGGATCGCACCGCTGAGAAATCCGCGCCCCAGAGGGCTGTAGGCGACAAAGCCAACGCCCAGTTCCCGGCATGTCGAAAGCATTGCTTGCTCCGCGTCGCGGGTCCAAAGCGAATACTCCATCTGCAGCGCGCTGATCGGATGCACTTGGTGGGCGCGTCTCAGCGTCTCCGGTGCCGCCTCGCTGAGCCCCAGATAACGCACCTTGCCTTCATCGACCAGCCGGGCCATGGCGCCCACGGTATCCTCAATGGGTACCTCGGGATCAATGCGGTGCTGGTAATAAAGATCGATATGATCCACACCCAGGCGCTTGAGGCTGCCCTCAACGGATCGCCGCACATAGTCGGGGCTGCCGTTGACGCCCCTGGCGTGCGGATCACCGTTGTCGCGCACCACGCCGAATTTAGTGGCCAGGAAGACCCGATCGCGCCGTCCGGCGATCGCTTTACCCACCAACTCCTCGTTGATGTGCGGGCCGTACATGTCGGCGGTGTCGATCATGGTAACGCCCTGATCCAGCGCCGCTTGCAAGGTCGCAATGGACTCCTTGTCGTCACGGTGGCCGTAAAAATCACTCATTCCCATACAGCCCAGACCCAGGGCGGAAACTTTTGGACCTTCGCGGCCCAGACGTCGCTCTTGCATACCTGTGCTCCTGTCGATTACGGGAAAGCAGTTTGCAATATTCAGGAATGGCGGATAAACCGGCGCTTATGATTAACTCTATTCAGATATCTGAATAATCAGGATGACTATCATGGACCGTTTCAAAGCCATGCAGGTCTTCACTCGGGTGGTGGAAGCCGGCAGCTTCACCCGCGCGGCGGAAACCCTGGAGATGCCCCGCGCCACTGTGACCACCGCCGTGCAGCAACTGGAAACGCATCTTGGCGTGCGCCTGCTCAACCGCACGACCCGGCAAGTCGCGGTGACGGTGGATGGTGGCGCCTACTACGAACGCTGCCTGCACCTGCTTGAGACACTGGCCGAGACCGAGGCGATGCTTACCGACCGCCAGCAGCCGTCCGGTCGCCTGAGGATCAATCTGCCCGGCCGCCCGGCGCGCTTGCTGATTATCCCCGCGCTGCGCGCCTTCTGCGATCAATACCCGGAACTGGACCTAGAGATCGGCGTCAGCGACCGGCCCGTGGATCTGATTCAGGAAGGCGTGGACTGCGCACTGCGCGTCGGCCCACTGCCGGATTCCGGTCTGGTGGCACGGCGGGTTGGCGAACTGCAGGAGATCAGCTGCGCCGCCCCCGGCTACCTGCGACGTTTCGGCACGCCGTCCGTACCCGCGGACCTGGCCGGCCACCAGGCGGTCCACTACCACGCCGGCCGCACTGGCCGGTCCTTACCCTGGGAATACCTTGAGCACGGCGTGGTGCGCGAGATCACCCTGCCCGCCCGCATCACCACGGATAACACCGAGGCCTATATGGCGGCGGCGCTGGCCGGACTCGGTTTGATCCAGGCACCGCTGCATGGCCTGGCCGACCACCTGCGCAAGGGCGAACTGTTGGAAGTTCTACCCGACTACCGGCCGGCACCGTCGCTGATGTCCGTGGTCTACCCCCATAACCGGCACCTGTCCGGGAAGGTGAAAGTGTTCGTCGACTGGCTGGTTGATCTGCTGCGCGACCAGCCCGGGATCACACCGTAAACCCGGGACCAGAATAGATTTGTCAGCACCAGCGCTTTGCACTACCGTTCCAGCAACGAGCCCATTCGGGTCCGCGCTGGGAGGAACACCATGCGCTATGAACTCTTCTACTGGCCCGGCATTCAGGGACGCGGCGAGTTCGTCCGACTCGCCCTGGAAGACGCCGGCGCGGCGTATCTCGATGTGGGGCTTGGCGACGCCCGCGACGGTCTCGGCCTGCCCGCCATCGACAGCTACCTTACCGGTGACGCCACCCCTCGCCCGCCGTTCGCGCCGCCTTTTCTGAAAGCCGGCAACCTGGTGATTTCCCATGTGGCGAATATTCTGCAGTTCCTCGGCCCACACCTCGCCCTGGTGCCCGACAATGAGCCGGCGCGCTATTGGATTCACGGGCTGCAGCTGACCCTCACGGACTGGGTGGCGGAGATCCACGATATTCATCACCCGATCGGCCCGTCGCTGTATTACCATCAGCAACAGGAGGAAGCGCAGCGCCGCGCGGTTACCTTCCATCAGCAGCGGCTGCCTCGTTTTCTGGATTATTTCGAACAGGTGCTGGAACAGAACCCGGCGGGGCCGGACTATCTGGCCGGCGGCGAGCACTGCTACGCGGACCTGTCCCTGTTTCAGGTTATCCGTGGTCTGCAGTATGCGTTTCCACTGGCCATGAACGGGCACCGACCGCGCATCCCCAAGATCCTGACACTGGTCGAGCGCGTGGCGCTACGCCCGAACATCCACGCCTACCTGCAGTCGGACCGGCGCCAGCCGTTCAACGAAAGCGGTATCTTCCGCCACTACCCGGAGCTGGATATCAAGGAGCAATAAATGAGAGCCATTGAATGGGATTCACCCGGCGACCAGAGCGTCGCCGAGTACTACGCGAAGGACCCGAACATCGAGGCCACGCCGCATCAGGGCAGCGTGCTGTCGGCCCGCTTCCAGGGCCTGGTGGCAAGGGTGCGGGTGGACGCCTACACCGACGGCACCAGCTACGGGGAAGTGGTGGCTTTGATTGATCCTGAAACCGGCAAGCGGCTCACCGAACACCAGGGCATCGCGGTGGGCGACAGCGTCGCCCTGCCGGACGCGAAGCGAGCCTTCGAGCCCAACCTGGAACTCGACGAGGACGACGACGGAAAGCCTGACTGATACCCGCTCAGGCAGCGCCCGCCGCGCCGGCCAGGGCCTTGCGGAAGGCCTTGGGTTTGAGGCTGTAGCAGCGGCGGGTGCGCTTGCGGCATTCCGCCACCCGGTCCGCCTCCAGCCGCGCGATCAGTTGCCGCACGATCACGAACGGTTCTTTATCCTCGCAGTCTTTTTTGCGGCGGCGCAGATGTTCGTCCAGCACATGCAGGTCGTGCAATTCACCGAGCAGCTTGCCCAGCTTGCGAAACTCCTTCAGTGAGATGTCGGAGTCGTCCAGGGCGCTTTCCAGCGGTTCCAGTTGATAGAGCTGATACTTCACCCGTTTGCGGAACCGGTGCCAAAGCGCGGGCTGATTTTCCACCACCGCTTCCAATCCTTGCTGCCGGCCTTCGGCGTACAGCCGGCCAAAGCCTTTTTTAATCAGTTCCGCGTTATCGGCTTCGATGTTGAGATTGCGCCACAGGTAAAGGTCGGCGCGGAACACGCCGTCCAGGCCTTCCGGCATCTCCGGCGACACCGCGTCCTGTTCGGCCGCCAGGGCCTGGGCGCGCACCGCGTCGATGGCCTCGCTTTCATAGTCCCGCGCGTTTTTGCGCAGGCTGTCCAGGGTTTCCCCCATGACCTGCTGATCGCGGGCGCCGGCCAGCGCCCGTGCCGCCATGCGCAAGGCTTTGTCCTGCCGCCGCGCGGTCTTCTTATCCACCACGCCGGCCATCACCCGCCAGGTCGCCCGCAGCCGCTTCACGGCCACGCGCACCTGGTGCACCTGCTCCGGGGTCAGGCTGGTCTGGCCTTCAAGCACGGAAAGTACGGTTTCGTCCTGATCGCAGGCGGCGCCGGCGAGGCGTCCCGGCAAATCCGAAGCGGATGTCGCGGCTTTGCTCATGGAGGGCTCCGATGTTGGCGGTTCTAATGAGGAGCCCGATTATGAATTTTTCCGCCGACAATTACCGTGACAACTAAATGACAGCGCCCGCCAACGAAAACGCCCGCCGGGCGGCGGGCGTTCAACGATGGCGCGGATCGCGTCGGTGTCAGCCGCGCGACACGCCCAGGCGGCGGCGCTTGCCGCCTTCCGCCTTGACGAACTCCAAGGCGTCATCGTTGAGCCGGCCATAGCGCAGGCGCGGCAGATCGTAGAGGTAGTTGCTGAGCACCTTCCAGGGCGCTTTGTCGCCCTGACGCGGCAGCCGGTGGGCGGCGCGTTGCACGTAGCCGGACTGCAGGTCCAGGAAGGTCTTGTCGGTGTCGCTGCCGTCGTGGTCTTTCGGCGTCACCTGCTGCAGCCCCTTGCGGGACATATAGTTGAGCAGCCGGCACACGTACTCGGCGGCAATGTCCGCTTTCAGGGTCCAGGACGCGTTGGTATAACCGAACACCATGGCCATGTTGGGCACGTCACGCAGCATCACGCCTTTGTACACCAGCACATCGCGGGGCTCGCGGGTCTGGCCGTCCACCGACAGCTCGGCGCCGCCCAGCAACTGCAGGTCCAGCCCGGTCGCGCTGATCACGATATCCGCTTCCAGTTCTTCGCCGGATTTCAGGCGAATGCCGTTTTCGGTGAAGGTATCAATGTGGTCGGTGACGATGGAGGCTTCACCCCGGCGCAGCACCTTGAACAGATCCCCGTTGGGCACCGCGCACAGGCGCTCGTCCCAGGGATTGTAGCTGGGCCGGAAGTGCTTCATGTCGATGTCGTCGCCGAGCTGGCGGCGGGCGGCGGCGAGCAGCGCGCGGCGCACCAGACCCGGGCGTTGCTTGGAGAGCCGGTACACCAGGCGCTGCAGGCCGATGTTACGCGCACGCGCCATGCGGTAGACCACCATTTCCGGCAGGAAGCGGCGCAGTTTCACCGACAGTTCGTCGCGCTCGGGCACGGTGGCGATGTAGGTCGGCGAGCGCTGCAGCATGGTGACATGCTCGGCGTCACCGGCCATGGCCGGCACCAGCGTCACGGCGGTGGCGCCACTGCCGATCACCACCACTTTCTTGCCGCTGTAATCCAGGTTTTCCGGCCACTGCTGCGGGTGCACCATGCGCCCCTTGAACTGGTCGACACCGGGAAAGTCCGGCGTGTAGCCGGCGTCGTAGTTGTAGTAGCCGGTGCAGCAGAGCAGGAACTGGCAGGTGAACACTTCGCTTTCACCGCTGCCTTCGTTTTCCACGCGCACGGTCCACAGACCGTCGCGGGTGGAGAAGTCCGCGTCGACCATGCGACGTTCAAAATAGATCTTGTCGTCGATGTTGTATTCGGCGGCGGTGTCGGCGATGTATTCGCGGATCGACGGGCCGTCGGCGAGCACTTTGGGTTCGGTCCAGGGGCGGAAGTTATAGCCCAGGGTGTACATGTCGGAATCCGACCGGATGCCGGGGTAACGGAACAGGTCCCAGGTCCCGCCGATGCGCTTGCGGCGCTCAATCAGGGCAAAGCTGCGGTCCGGGGACTGACGGCTCAAGTGGCAGGCCGCGCCGACACCGGACAAACCGGCGCCGATAATCAGAACATCAAAATGGTTATTGGACATCACTACCTCCAGCACCGATCCGTCGTCGCCGCGCGGTGCGCGGCGTTGCCCGGCTCAGGCTTACATCACTCAATGGTATCGTTGTTGGGGGCAATAATGCCTTTGCCCGCCCGACACCGAAAGTGCAGAGTGGGCCGTTCCATCGTCGCTACGGCCAATCCGCTGGCGCGATCCTCCCTTCAGGCCGGCACCAGCTGGTAGTCCTGCTCCTCGAACTGCGCCATTTGCCTTTGGTACTGGGTGGCGAAGCCCGGGAACATGGTGGCGTTGAAGCCGTCCTCGGTGAGGTACCAGCTTTTGCAGCCGGAATTCCAGTTGGTCTTGGCCAGACGTTTCTGCAACCGGCGGTTGTGGCGCTGCTGCACGTCCTCCTTCACATCCAGCATTTTCAGGTTGCCGTCAAGAATGCGCAGAATCCCTTTCACCGCATAGTCGAGTTGCGACTCCATATACACCAGCGCCGAATTATGGCCCGGTCCGGAGTTGGGGCCGAAGGTGAGGAACAGGTTCGGGTAGCCGGCCACGTTGATGCTCTTGTAGGCCTGGGCACCGCCCTGCCATTCCTGATCCAGCCGGCGGCCTTCCAGACCCTTGACCGGGAACGGCGTGCCGCTTTTGCTGACATCGAAGCCGGTGGCGAACACGATGCAATCCAGCTGATGCTCGACGCCGTCCGAGGTGCGGATGCCGTTCGGCGCCAGCCGCGCGATCGGCCAGGTGATCAGCTCGGCGTTGTCTTGTTGCAAGGCGGGGTAATAGTCGTTGGAGACCAGCACCCGTTTGCAGCCGATGCGGAAATCCGGGGTCAGCTGCCGGCGCATCCAGTCGTCTTCCACCTGGTTATGCAGGTGCGCCAGGCTGAGCCGCTCGGCGACCCGGGTCAGCGGCGAATTCCAGATCACCGCCATGGCCATGGTTTCGTGGGTCCAGAACAGCGCCTGGCGCACCGCCTTCTGGCTGGCCGGGATTTTCTTAAACAGCTTCTTGTGCCAGTCCGGTGTCTTGAAATCAGGACGCGGCACCACCCAGCCCGGGGTGCGCTGGAACACTTTCAGCGTGCCCACGGTTTTGACCAGTTCCGGAACAATCTGAATGCCGCTGGCGCCGGTACCGATCACCGCCACACGCTTTCCGGTGAAGTCGTAGTTGTGATCCCAGCGCGCGCTGTGAATCTTCTTACCCTCGAACTCGTCCAGGCCTTCCATGTTCGGGAAGCTGGCGTTGGACAACGGGCCCTGGGCCATCACCGCGGTGCGGCCGCGCACCACTTCACCTTTTTCCAGTGTCGCTTCCCACAGGCCGGCTTTTTCCTGGAACGACAAATCGGTGACGTTACAGTTGAAGCGGATGTGTTTTTCCAGATCGAACGCGTCCACCAAATAGTGGATGTAGTCGAGAATCTCATTGCTGCCGGAGAAGCTGCGCGACCACTCCGGGTTGGGCGCGAACGAGTAGGAATACAGATTGGAAGGGATATCGCAGGCGGCGCCGGGGTAGGTGTTGTCCCGCCAGGTACCGCCGACGCGGTCGCCGCGCTCCAGAATCACGAAATCATTAACCCCGGCCTGTTTCAGCCGAATCGCCATGCCCAGCCCGGCAAAGCCGGCGCCCACGATCAATGCCGATGCTGGCTTCGCCTTGCGCTTGGCGGCGGCTTTTTTCGGCGCCGCTTTCTTCACGGTAGCCTTCTTAGCAGCCGCCTGCGTGCTCGCCTTTTTAGCAGGGGCTTTTCTGACGGCTGCTTTCTTAGTGGTCGCCTTTTTAGCTGGCGCTTTCGTCGTGGCGGCCTTCTTCGCCGCTGCTTTCTTGCGCGGCGTTTTGGCGGCCGCGTTCACGGTGCCGCTGGTAACATCGGTCTCGCCCGCTTTCACTTCAGGCTGGTCCGCGGTGCGGCTGTCGTTACTGTTGGGGGTCTCGTCATTCATAGCAATTCACTGGCTGAAAGATCGGATTGAAAAGGGTCATCGCTTGGCACCGCACTTCTACGGCAGCCGGATTTGTAGGAGCGGGCCCAGCCCGCGAAAGGGAGCGAAGCTCCCGGCGGGATCCCAGAGACCTCTGAAGGCGGCATATCAACAGCGCCTCTGGAATCCTGCCGGCCGGCTTTGCCGGCCTTTCGCTTGCAGGCAAGCTCCCACAAGGCCCGCTCCTACAAGACTAGGCGGTCGGTTTATAGGTAATGCCCTTCACCCAGGTCGGCACGCTGGACGGCATCACCCATTCGGGCACCCGGTCGGTAAGCTTGACCATGGCGTCCACCGGGGCGTGGTACAGGCGGTTGCGGCGGTTTACCACCATCCGCCCGTGGCGGCTGATGATCTGGTACCAGGGGTTGTTGCGGCCTTCCTGGGTGCGGCCGCCGATACGCTCGAACTTTCTCATCGCCGCGTAGAGGCGCTCTTCGCCAAGGCCCATCTCGATGATGTTGTCGCGCATCCGGTTAAGCAGCGGCACATAGGACGCGACACCAAGAATCAAACGCGGATCGGCGATCGTGCCCAGCGCTTTCAGAGCCTTCAGATAGACCGGCCCGTGGCCCTGCATTTCCAGCACGTGGAAGCCCACGCCCAAGTGTCGGGATTCATCGTCATTGATCCTGGCGAACGCCTGGTGGCACACCGGGTCGTCCACGGTTTCCAGCAGGAAGGTGCAGAGCGCGCCGTCCAGGGCGATCTCCAGCATCGGAATCACCGAGCCCAGCACTTCCAGCGGCATGTCGTCGCTGTAGCGGTCGAGCCACTGAATCACCAGCTTCAGGTTTTTGTTGGGCTCGGGAATGTTCTCGCCGTCGAGCATGCCCCAGCGTTTCATCAGCGCCATTTCGGCGTTGGCGTGGCGCTGCTCTTCAGCGTGGAAGTAGGTGTAGATTTCCTTGAGCGTGTCGTTGGGCGCCTTCTTGGCCATGGCCGCGAAGCCGCGCGCGCCGACGTGCTCGATCCACATCAGATCGGCCATGAAGGCTTTCAGCTTGGGCCACTGCTCGGCGGTGATTTTGTCCGCCCCCGGCGCGTCCCAGTCAATGTCCGCCAGCGCCCACTGGCTGGCTTTGATTTTGGCGAGCATTTTGTCGAGATCGATGGAAGCCATGGGTGTCTCTCCTTCCAGTTAGACGAAGCGGCTCAACAGGCCGGCTCCGCGTGCGTAGGTGGTGGGCAGGTAACGCTTGGCACGCCAGATCAGACGCGCGTCCACCTGCGGCAAGACATAAAGACGGCCCTTGTCCAGGGCTTTCAGGGTGGTCTCGGCGACGCCCTCGGCGGACACCCCGGTAAGCGACACCCACTTGTTCATCAGTGACGTCACCGAATCGTCAATGCGGCCGTCGCGGAAAATATTGGTCTTCACCACGGTCGGGCACAGCGCGGTGACGGTGATGCCGGCGCCGGCGGTTTCCGCCGCCAGCGTTTCGGACAGGGCCAGCACCGCCGCCTTACTGGCGTTATAGGGCCCCATGCTGGGCGCGGCGGCGAAGCTGGCGGTGGAACACACATTGATGATGCCGCCGCCACCGCCGGTGCGCAGGCGCGGGGTGAACACGTGGCAGCCGTGCACCACGCCCCACATATTGACGCCCATCACCCAGTGCCAGTCTTCCATGGAGATCTCGCCCACCGGCTTGCCGCCGGCGCCGACGCCGGCGTTATTGATCACCAGGGTGGGGGCTTCGCCGAACCATTCCTGGGCCCGGTCCGCCAGGTCTTCGACCTGCGCCAGCACGGACACGTCGCAGGGCACCGCCAGGGCATGGCCGCCCTGCTCCCGGATCGTTTCGGCGGTGGCCTCGGCGGTAGCCGGGTTGAGGTCGCTGCACACCACCCGGCCGCCGCGCCGCGCCAGCTCCAGCGCGAACGCCCGCCCGATGCCACTGCCGGCGCCGGTGACAACCGCGCGGCTGCCTCGGGATATCTTGTTTTTGGTAAACACTTTGCTGCTAAGCATCGGGGCGAACCTCGCCGAATTGACCGTGACATTGATTAATGGCAAGTTAGTCCGACTAATTGTTCGGATTCAACTCGGATATGCCTCGTAAACCCCAGCAGCCGCGCGCCCACGCTACCGTCGGCGCCATCGTCGAAGCCGGTTTTATCTCGCTCGCCCGCAACGGCGTGGAAAACACCACCACCCGGCATATCGCCGATATCGCCGGGGTCAGCGTGGGGTCGCTCTACGAATATTTCGCCAATAAGGAAGAAGTGTTCGATGCCATGCACGAGCACATGGTCGGGGAGGTGGTGGGCATGGTGCGGCCGCTGATCCCCACGCTGGTGCGCATGGACATCCGCGAGCTGGTGGCGGAGCTGCTTTACCGGTTCCGCGATCTGCTGGAACGCGATGACGGCCGTTACCTGCGCTACATGAGCTACGCCGCCTACTTCGCGCCGCGCAATCAGATCGAGCCGGTCAACCGGCTGCTAATGGATTTGCTGATGAAGTACGTGATGCACCATCCGCAACTGGTGCGGCTGGGCAACCTGCCGGCGATGGGCTTCATTATGATCAACGGCGGGGTGTTCACGGTGATTCGCTATCTCACCGAGCCCAACCCCACCGTGACCTTCGACGACCTGGTGCGCGGCCTGGGGGACATGGTCGCGCACTTCGTCGACGGCGAGCTGCAACGGGCGGGCAGCGCCGACTGAGCGGTTATTTCAGCAGATCGGTTTCCAGGTTGGGGGCGTCCCGGTCCACGCGCTGCCAGGTCTGGCTGCGGCCCAACAGGCTGATGCCCAGGTAGCCGCGCGCTTCCAGGGTGTTCTCATCGGTCAGGGTGGCGCGGGCGCTGTAGGTCTTGCCGTTGTCCGGGGAGTAGATGGTGCCGTCTTCCCATTCGTTGCCACCGGCGTATTCCAGCCCTTTGAGCACGGTCACGCCGAGCAGCCGGCGGCCACGCAGTGCCTCGTCCGGGTTTTCGGTGTCGTAGCGGGCCTCGCCGCTGCGCGAGCCCACCACGGTGCCTACCCAGGCGTCGCCCTCTTTATGAATCTGCACATAGCCGCCGGTATCGGTTTCCCAGATACCTTCAATGGCGTTTTCGCCGGCGGCCCAAGCGGTGGCGCCGAAAGCCAGCAAGGCGGTAATCAGGATGGAACGGATCATGGGTCGGTCCTCTACTTCAGAACAGTCTTTAGGGGCAACATTTTGCAGCGCGCAAAAGAGTAAACAAAGTCGACCCTGTTGTCTGTCACTTTAGAGGGGTGAAACGGGGCGGGGTTCTTAAAACAAGATCAAATCGCCCCCGCGCGGGCGGCGGGGGCGGAAAGCGGAACCGGCGGCGAACCTCAGTCGAGGATTTTCGCCAGGGCCTGTTCCAGTTTTTCCACGGTGCGCTCGATGTTGTTGAGCTTGTCGAGCCCGAACAGGCCCACGCGGAAGGTCTTGAAGCCGTCCGGCTCATCGCACATCAGCGGTACGCCGGCGGCGGTCTGCAGCCCTTCACCGATAAACTTCTTGGCGTTGTGCATGCCGTCGTCGCCGGTGTAGCAGACCACCACGCCGGGCGCCTGGAAGCCGGTGGCCGCCACGCTCTGAATGCCGTAGCGGGTGAACAGCGCCCGCACCCGGCCGCCCAGCTCTTCCTGCAGGGCCTGCACCACGGGGAAGCCCTGGGCGCGGGTCTCTTCCATGATGTCGCGGAAGCGGGCCAGGCCGTCGGTGGGCAGGGTGGCGTGGTAGGCGTGGCCACCGTCCTCATAGGCCCGCATGATGCCCAGCCAGCGCTTCAGGTCGGCGGCGAAGCTGGTGCTCTGGGTGTCTTCCAGGCGGCGCAGGGCTTCCTCGCCCAGCATCACCAGGGCGGCACAGGGCGACGAGCTCCAGCCCTTCTGCGGGGCGCTGATCAACACGTCCACGCCGCGCGCCTTCATATCCACCCAGAGGGCGCCGGAGGCGATGCAGTCGAGCACGAACAACCCGCCCACTTCGTGGACCGCCTCCGCCACCGCGTCCAGATAATCGTTGGGCAACAGCAGCCCGGCGGCGGTCTCCACGTGGGGCGCGAACACCAGGTCCGGCTTTTCGGCGCGGATCGACGCTACCACTTCGTCGATGGGCGCCGGCGCGAACGGCGCGGGCTCACCCTCGCCCTCCACCTGACGCGCCTTCAGCACGGTCTCGGCGGCGGGGATCGAGCCCATCTCGAAAATCTGGCTCCAGCGGTAACTGAACCAGCCGTTGCGGATCACCAGGCATTTCTTGCCGGTGGCGAACTGACGCGCCACCGCTTCCATGCCGTAGGTGCCGCCGCCGGGCACTACCGCCACGGCCTCGGCGTGGTAGGCCTGTTTCAGGGTGGCGGAGATGTCCCGCATCACCTGCTGAAACGCCTGGGACATATGATTCAGCGACCGGTCCGTGAACACCACGGAATATTCGAGCAGACCGTCCGGGTCTATCTCGGGCACCAGTTGAGACACAAGCACTCTCCCGACTTCAGTTCGTTTACATGGTTCAGCGATAGGATAGTTGTTATAGAGGCGTGAGTCTTGGCCTGCAAGCGAAAGCGCGGCTTTAGCCACCCGGCAAAAGTTGCCCCGCAGGATTCCAGAGACCTTGTCGGTCCTGCCGTTAGAAAAGTCTCTGGGATCCTGCCGGGAGCTTTGCTCCCTTTCGCGGGCAAGGCCCGCTCCCACAAGCCGCCCCCTCCAAGCGCGCCTCTAGCTGTCAACTATCAACTATCAACTGTTAACTGCCCTTTTTTCACCATGTGTCGATCATCGGGCGGCGTTTGCCGGCGATGGGCTCGCGGCCGGCCAGGGGCGCGGCGCGCAGGCCGCGCAGCACCCAGGCGCGGGAGTCGGACGGGTCGATGACGGCGTCGATTTCCAGGGCGGCGGCCATGCTCAGGGCCTCGCCGCGCTCGTAGAGCTTGCCCACCAGTTCGTTGAACAGCGCCTGGCGCTTTTCCGGGGTCTCCTGGGCGTCCAGCTCCTTCTTGTAGGCCAGGTTGACCGCCCCTTCCAGACCCATGCCGCCGAATTCGCCGCTCGGCCAGGAGGCGCAGAAGAACGGCGCGTGGAAGGAGCCGCCGGTCATGCCCTGGGCGCCCAGGCCGTAGCCCTTGCGGGTGACCAGGGAGAACAGCGGCACGGTGAGGCTGGCGGCGGTGACGAACATGCGGCAGGTGTGGCGGACCATGGCGGTCTCTTCTTCCTCGGGGCCGACCATAAAGCCCGGGGTGTCGCAGAAGCTGACCATGGGCACGCCGAAGGCGTCGCACAGCTGCATAAAGCGCGACGCCTTATCGGCGCCGGCGGCGTCGATGGCGCCACCGAGCACTTTCGGGTCGTTGGCGATCAGGCCCAGGGGCCGACCTTCCACGCGCACGAAGGCGGTGATCATGCCCGGGGCGAAGTCCGGGCGCAGCTCGACCACCGAATCGGTGTCCGCGAACACGTTAATCAGGTGACGCATGTCGTAGGCGTGCAGCCGGTTTTCCGGCACCGCCCGGCGCAGCCAGCGCTGGTCTTCACAGGTCCAGTCGGTGATCTCGCCCTGGAAATAGCCCATCAGTTTCTTGGCCAGGGCGGCGCCCTCTTCCTCGTCCTTGACCACGCAATCGATCACGCCGTTGGCGCGCTGCACCGAGACCGGGCCCACCTCTTCCGGCTTGAACGAGCCCAGGCCGCCGCCTTCGATCATGGCCGGGCCGGCCATGCCGATGCAGGCGTTCTCGGTGGCGATCATCAGGTCACTGCAACCGGCGAACACGGCGTTGCCGGCGAAGCAGCGCCCGGACACCACGGCGATGCGCGGCACCAGGCCACTGAGGCGCGCGTACTGCAGGAAGCTGGGGCCGTCCAGGCCGGCCACCTTGGTGGCGTTGTCGGTGTCACCGGGGCGGCCGCCGCCGCCCTCGGCGAAGAAGATCACCGGCAGTTTCTGCTGCTCGGCGATTTCCAGAATACGGTCGGTCTTCTTGTGGTTCATGGTGCCCTGGGTGCCGGCCAGGACGGTGTAGTCGTAGGCGAGCACCGCGCAGTGGCTCTTGTCCTCGCCGAACAGGTCGCCGTTCACCGAGCCGATGCCGGTGATCATGCCGTCGGCGGGGGTGTTGTGGATCAGGTCCTCGGTGGAACGGCGCGCGCGCTGGGCGGCGAAGGTGAAGCCGCCGTATTCAATAAAGCTGTCGGCGTCGCAGATCGCCGCCACGTTTTCCCGCGCAGTGCGCTGGCCGGTCTTGCGGCGCTTGGCCACCGCGCCCGGGCGGTGCTCGTCGCGCAGCAGGGCGTCGCGCCGCTGCAGCTTGGCCAGATCCGGACGGATATGATCCAGGTCGATCTCTTCCGCTTCCTGGTCGGCATCGCCGGCCACTTCGCCGGGCTCGATAAAGTACAGCGGATCGCCGCCGCTGACCGCGTCGCCCACGGCGAACGTCACCCGGCGCACCGTGCCGCTGACGCCGGCCACCACCTGGTGCTGCATTTTCATCGCTTCCACGAACGCCACCGGCTGGCCTTCGCGGACGCTGTCGCCGTCGCCGACCATCAGCTCCACCACCACGCCCTGCATCGGTGTGGTCACCGCCTCGGTGCCCGCCGGCCCCTGAATGGCCGCCTGGGTGGCGGCGGCGCCGGCGTCTTCGGAGGCACCGAAATGCAGGGACGGGTGCGCGCCCTCGCCCACCAGCTCCGCCATGTGGTCGTCGACGAAGCGGGTGTAGACGGTGTTCGCCACCACTTCGTCGCGGCGCAGCAGGTTCTGCAGGAAGCCGATGTTGGTGTCCACGCCTTCGATGCGGAACTGGCACAGCGCCCGGTAACCGCGCCGCACCGTGGTGGCGTAGTCACCGCGGCCGTGGACGATCAGCTTGGCGAGCAGGGAATCGTAGTGGGGGCTGGTGCGGTAGCCCCGGTAGCCGAACGTGTCCACGCGCAGGCCGGGGCCGGTGGGCGGCTCGAAGGTGGCCAGGGTGCCGCCGGCGGGGCGCGCCTCACCGCTGGCTTCCATGGTTTCCATATTAACGCGCAGCTGCATGGCGAAGCCTAGCGGCTGCGGCGGGCGGGTCAGCCCGAGATCCGCCAGGGAGGCGCCACCGGCCACTTTCAGTTGTGCCTGCACCAGGTCCACGCCGGTGATTTCCTCGGTGACGGTGTGCTCCACCTGCAGCCGCGGGTTGGCTTCGATAAAGGCGAAGCGGCTTTCGTCGGCGTCGACCAGGAATTCGAACGTACCCAGGCTGCGGTAGCCGACCCGCGCCGCCAGCCTCAGGGCGGCGTCCAGCAACTGCTGGCGGGTGTCCTCGGAGAGCGTCGGGCTGGGCGCCACCTCCACCAGCTTCTGGTTGCGGCGTTGCAGGCTGCACTCGCGTTCCCACAGATGCACGGGCGCGTCGCCGCCGTCGCCCAGCACCTGCACTTCGATATGCCGGGCCCGCTCGATAAAGCGCTCCACGTAGACGGCGTCGTTGCCGAAGGCGGCGCCGGCTTCCGCCTGGCAGCGTTTGAACGCCTCGGCCAGATCGTCACCCGGGCGCACGATGCGCATGCCGCGCCCGCCGCCGCCGGCGATCGCCTTGACGATCACGGTGGCGCCGTCGCCCAGGCCGTCGCGGAACGCCTGGGCCTGTTCCAGGGTGGTGTCGGCGCCGGTGCCGGGCACCACCGGCACCTGGCATTCCTCCGCCAGCACCCGGGCGCGGGCCTTGTCGCCGAGCAGCGCCAGAGTGTCCGCGTCCGGGCCGACGAAGATCAGACCGGCGTCCGCGCAGCGGGCGGCGAAATCCCGGCTCTCACTGAGAAAGCCGTAACCCGGGTGCACCGCGTCGCAGCCCTGCTCTTGCGCCACGCGCACCAGCTGCTCGCCGTCCAGGTAGGCGGCCACGCCCTGGCCGGACAACGCCGCCGCCTGGTCCGCCACCCGGGTGTGCAGGGCCCGTTCGTCATCGGCGGGGTAGACCGCCACGGTGGCGATATCCAGGTCCGCGGCGGCGCGGGCGATGCGTACGGCGACTTCGCCGCGGTTGGCTATGAGCAGCTTTTTGATGGTCATGAAGCAGGATCCGTCTGGTTCTGGTTAGGGGGCAAGATAGCCAAATACTGACTTACACGTCAATTAGTATTGACACCAGTTTTATTTACTTGCAGATTAATTAGAACACTATTCATACGAACACGGCACAGGAGGCGCGGCGCTTGGCCAGACCGGAGAAAAAATCGCAATTGGGCCAGCCGCCGATGAAGGCGCAGATCAAGAAAGCGGCCCGCGATTTGTTTATTCAGCGTGGCCTGGCCGACGTCAGCTACGGCGATATCGCCGAGGTGGTGAACACCACGCGGGCCAATCTGCATTACCACTTCGGTAACAAGAACGCGCTGATTGATGCGGTCTTCCAGGAGACCTTCGACAGCCTGGAAGAACAGTTCAAGGAAGTGTGGGCCAAGCCCGGCCTGACCCTGGATGAGCGCATCATGCTTACCGCCAAGGACTGCGAGCGCCGCTTCTACGAGTTCAACAAAGATACCCGGGGCCGTAATCCCTGGAGTCTGTCGGCGCGGGCCCGGTTCGAGAACCATCTGCTGTCGCCGGGCATTCAGGCGGGCATTTCCGAAATGTCCCGCCATTTCGAGGACTACGTGGCCCACGCGGTCACCCTGGCGATCGGCGCCGGCGAACTGCGCCCGGACACGCCGGTGCGCCAGGTGGTGATGCTGATCACCCCACTTTGGTATTTCGGCTCGTTGCTCACGCAGCACAGTGGCCTGAACAAACTGCTGGACCATTACAAGGCGGTCACCGACACCATCGCCGCCGCCTATGGAACATAACAACACTCCCCTTCGGCCGCGCGCGGCCGACCGTGGATGTGCCGGAGAGAGTCATGGCGCAACACACCGAATGGGCACGACAGGCTCAGGACGCACCGCTGTTGTCGGTGGAGAACCTGAGCATTTCGTTCGCTCACCCGGGCGGCGAAACCGCCATTACCCGGGACGTGTCTTTTACCGTGGCGCCCGGCGAGCGGGTCGGCGTGGTCGGCGAGAGCGGCTGCGGCAAGACCGTCACCGGGCTGGCGCTGCTGGGCCTGCTGCCGAGCGCCACCGCCCGGGTGCGCGGCGCGATCCGCTTCCAGGGTGAGGATCTGAGCACCCTGCCGGCGAGCCGTATGCGGCGCTTGCGCGGCAGCGAGATCAGCATGATCTTCCAGGAACCGATGAGCGCCCTGGACCCGGTCTTCACCATCGGCGAGCAGCTTACCGAAACCCTGCGCAGCCACCGCAAAGTGAGCCGCAAGGAGGCCCGCGAGCGCGCCATCGAGGCGCTTGCCGAAGTGGGCATTCCGTCACCGGCACAACGCATCAACGATTACCCCTACCAGTTTTCCGGCGGCATGCGGCAGCGGGTGATGATCGCCATGGCGCTGATCTGCCGGCCCAAGCTGGTGATCGCCGACGAACCCACCACCGCCCTGGACGTGACCGTGCAGGCGCAAATCATCGACCTGCTCTGCGAGATCAGCGACAGCACCGGCACCGCGTTGTTGTTCATCACCCACGACCTGGGCGTGGTGGCGGAGACCTGTTCGCGGTTGCTGACCATGTACGCCGGCGAGGTGGTGGAGAGCGCACCGGTGGATTCGGTGTTGTACCGCCCGCGCCACCCCTATTCCTCCGGGCTACTGTGCTCGCTGCCCGGTCTCAGCGAGCGCGGCCAGCGGCTGCCGTCAATCGCCGGGCGCGTGCCGGCCCCGGACCAGATGCCACGGGGCTGCCGCTTTCAGGCGCGCTGCCCGCACGCCACCGACGGCTGCGAACAGCCCCAACCCTTGCAGCCGCTCACCGACGACCGCCTGGCGCGCTGCTGGCGCAGCGCCGAACTGACTTTGCCGGGAGCCGTGAACCCATGAACGCCCCTCTCACCCCGCGCCCGGACAGCGCCGCCGCCAGCGTGTCCGCGCATCAGTTGAGCATCCACTTCGCCACCAAGGCGGGCACCGTGAAAGCGGTGGACGGCGTCAGCTTCGCCATCCAGCCCGGCGAGACCTTCGGCATCATCGGCGAATCCGGCTCCGGCAAAACCACCCTGGGGCGCGCCCTGGCCGGCCTGCTGAAACCCAGCGCCGGTGACATCCGTTACGGCGAACACAACCTGCGCACCCTGTCGCGGGCGGAACGCAAACGGCTGCGCCGCGATCACCAGATTATTTTTCAGGACCCGCACGCGGCCCTGAACCCGCGCATGACCATTCTGCAATCGGTGATCGAGCCGCTCGACATTATCGGCGAAGGCGACCGGCAAAGCCGCCGGCAAACCGCCGCCGACGCCCTGGAACGGGTCGGGTTGCCGGCGGCGATCGGCAAACGCTATCCGCACGAGCTGTCCGGCGGCCAGAAGCAGCGGGTCAATATCGCCCGCACGCTGACCCTGCGCCCCAAGTTCATCGTCTGCGACGAGGTGGTGGCGGCCCTGGACGTGTCGATCCGGGGCTCGATTCTCAATCTGTTCGCCGACCTTCAAAAAGAGTTCGGCATTACCTATGCGTTCATCACCCACGATATTTCCGTGGTGTCCCACGTCAGCGACCGCATCGGCGTGCTGTATCTGGGCCGGTTGATGGAGCAGGGACCGGCGGACGCGATCAGCGACCAGCCGCTGCACCCCTATACCCAGGCCCTGCTTTCCGCCGAACCCCTGCCACTGCCCGGCGACCTGCGCGACAGCCGCCGCCGCATTCGTCTGGAAGGGGAGATCCCCAGCCCGCTGAATCCGCCGTCCGGCTGCCCGTTCCGCACCCGCTGCCCGAAAGCCGAAGCGCTGTGCGCGGAGCGGGTGCCCGAGTGGCGGGAACTGCGGCCGGAGCATTGGGTCGCGTGCCATTTCGCCGAATCGAATCTTTGAACAAAACAAGAAAATTTGTGGAGAGCACGATGAAGAAAAAACAGCAAAGCGATCATCAACAGGACCTCACCGTCGACGGCCACGGCGTTTCCCGCCGCGCCTTCATGGGCTACCTGTCCGGCGCTCTGGCCGCGGGCACCCTGCTCGGCCCGACCAACGCCTGGGCGCGGAGCGGCGGCAAAGCCGGCCTGTTGCGGGTGGGCGCCAACGCCAACCCGTCCAGCCTGGACCCGGCCACCGGCGGCTCCGGCTCCGACCATGTGTTCCTGTACCCGCTCTACGACACCCTGGTGGCCTGGGATTTTGAATCACTGAAAGCGCAGCCTGGCCTGGCCGAACGCTGGGAATTCACCGACCCGACCACCCTGGTGCTGACCCTCAAACAAGGCATGCGCTTCCACGATGGCAGCGCGCTCAACGCCGAGGCGGTGAAGACCAACCTGGACCGCAACCGTGGCGCCGAGTTTTCCAATATCCGCGCCGACCTGGCGTCGGTGGACAGCGTGGCGGTCACCGGCGAGCACGAAGTGACGCTGACGCTCAAGAACCCGGACACCGCCCTGCCGCTGATTCTTTCCGACCGCGCCGGCATGATGGTGTCCCCCGCCGCGCTGGAAAAACACGGCGGCCGCGTGGACCGCAATCCGGTGGGCACGGGCTTCATGCGCTTCGGTAACTGGGCCGACGGCAGCGAAGTGGCGATGAGCCGCTTCGACGACTACCACGGCGACCAGCGCCCCGACCTGGGCGGCATCGAATTCAAGGTGATTACCGACAGCGCCACCCGGCTGCGGGCCGTCATGTCCGGCCAGGCGGATCTGGCCTATCACCTGGACGGCCGGCAAAAACCGCTGGTGGAAAAAATGCCGACCCTGAGCGGCTCGGTCTCGTCCACCATTTACGTCTATCAGCTGTACATGAACATGTCGCGCAAGCCCATGGACGACGTGCGCGTGCGTCAGGCGATCAACCACGCCATCGACCGGGACGCCTTTATTCGCGCCACCATGGCCGGCGCCGGCGAGCCGGCTTACATGAACCTGCCCGAATCCCACTGGGCGTTCGACAAGCAGACCGCCGGCCTCTACCCCCATGACCCGGAGAAAGCCAAGGCGCTGCTCGCCGAGGCCGGTTACCCGGACGGCATCGAACTGGACCTGCGCGGCTACAACGATCAGTCCTCGGTGCAGATGCAAGAGGTGCTGCTGGCGCAGTTCGCCAAGGCCGGCATCCGTGGCCGCTTCCGCACCGGCACCATCGCCGATATGTCGGCGGCCTACTTCGGCCAGGAAAAAACCGGCGACATGCTGCTCTCCGCCTGGACCGGGCGGCCGGACCCGAGCCTCAGCTATTCACTGATGTACACCGAGGACGCCTACTTCAATGCCGGCAGCGTGGCGCCGCCGGAAGGCTTTAACGAGGCCCTGCTGGCCTCGCGCAGCAGCGACGACATCGAGCAGCGCAAGGCCGCCCTGGCCAAGGTGCAGCGGCTGGTGATGGAGAACGCCCTGGTGGCGCCGCTGGCGTTCCGTCAGAGCATCGTGGCGAGCACCGACAAGGTGCGCGGCTACCGCAATAACCTGCTCGGCAAACCCAAGTTCAACGGTGTCTCACTGAAAGGCTGAGCGGGCCGCGCCGGCGGCGGAGAAGTACGCTATGACGACTGCTGTGAAAGCAAACCGGGTCAAACAGAAAATGGTGGTGTCGCGCTTGCTGCAGGCACTGCCGATTCTGGTGCTGGCCACCTTTATTGTGTTCAGCCTGATGCAGCTGATTCCCGGCGACGTGGCGGTAACGCTGGCCGGGGAAAACGCTTCGGCGGAACGGATCGCGCAGATCCGCGAGGCCTACGGGCTGAATCAGCCGTTCCTGGCGCAATACGGCGACTGGCTGTGGCGGGCCGCCCAGGGTGACCTGGGCGCCTCGTTGCTGTCCGGTGAACCGGTGGCGCAGACCATCGCGCGCACCTTTCCCAATACGCTGCTGATCGCCTTCTACGCGGTGTTGCTGTCGGTGCTGGTGGGGGTGCCGCTGGGCATCCTCGCCGCCACCCGTTCCGGCTCGCCGCTGGACAGCGGCATCATGGGCGCCGCTTCGCTGGGCGTGGCGGTGCCCAACTTCTGGTTCGGCATGATTCTGGTGCTGTATCTGGCGCTCACCTTTAAATGGTTTCCGGCCACCGGCTTCGTCTCGCCACGCGAGGATTTTTCCGCCGCGCTCTGGTACGCCACCCTGCCGGCTCTGGCGTTGTGCACCAACGGCATCGCCGAAATCGCCCGCCAATTGCGCAGCTCACTGGTGGAAATCCAGTCCTCCCAGCATGTGCGCACTCTGCACGCCAAGGGCCTGAGCCCGGCGCGCATTCTCTGGAAGCACGGCCTGAAAAACGTGAGCGTCAACCTGCTCACCGTGGTGGGCCTGCTGTTCAACAAAATTCTCGCCGCCACCGTGGTGGTGGAGGCGGTGTTCGCGATCCCGGGTATTGGCAGCTCGATCGTCAACGCCGTCCTGCAGGGCGACTTCCCGGTGGTTCAGGGCGCCGTGCTGGCGATGGTGGTCACGGTGATTCTGGTCAATCTGTTCACCGATCTGGCGTGCACCGTTCTCGACCCGAGGATCAGCGAAGCATGAATACTTCCACGGTTAACGACGTTGCCGGTGCTCAGGTCTGGGACGAGCCCGGCCTGGGCCGCCGGGTTCTGAACTGGCTGCGCGGCGACCCGCGCGCCGCCCTCAGCCTGGTGGTGCTGGTGGTGATCCTGGGCGCCGCCCTGCTGGCGCCCTGGCTGGCGCCCCACGACCCCACCGCGCAGAACTTCGACCAAATGCTTAACGGCCCCTCCGCCGAACACTGGCTGGGCACCGACGACCTGGGCCGGGACGTGTTCAGCCGGTTGATGCACGGCGGCGCCAACTCGCTCTACGCGGCGCTGCTGGCGGTGGCGGTGGCGCTGGTGATCGGTGTGCCGCTGGGTCTGATCGCCGGCTTCGTGGGCGGCTGGACCGACACCCTGATCAGCCGGGTGATCGATACCTTCCTGTCGTTCCCGGCGATCATTCTGGCGGTGGCGGTGACCGGCGCCATGGGCATCGGCCTGACCAATGCGATGTTCTCGGTGGGTCTGGTGTTCGCGCCGCAGATCGCGCGGCTGATCCGTGCCCGGACCCTGGTGGTGCGCCAGGAGTTGTACGTGGACGCGGCGCGCTGCTTCGGCGCCTCGCCGTTGCGTCTGTTGCTGCGCCACGTACTGCCCAATGCGATTCAGCCGGTGATCGTGCAAAGCACCCTGCTGCTGGCGGTGGCGCTGCTCGCCGAAGCCAGCCTGAGTTTTCTCGGCCTGGGGGTGCAGCCCCCGGACGTGAGCTGGGGCGCGATGATCGCGCGCGGCTACATGTATATGTCCATCGTTCCCGAACAAATGTATGCCCCGGGGCTGATCATCATGATCACCGCGGTGGCCTTCAACGCCCTGGGCGAATCCCTGCGCGCCGCCCTCGACCCGACCATCAAGGGTCACAGTTAAAGGAGACTCTCATGAACACTCAAACCGTGGCCGGTCTTAACCCGGTGCCGGTGCCCGGCTCCGCCTGGTCCGGCGATCCGGTCCGCTATCTGGACGGCGAGAAACCGCTGCATGAATACCTGTTCGATCACGCCGACAAGGTGCCCGACCAGCGCGCCTATGTGTTCTACGGCACCGAGCTGACCTGGGCGCAAATGGCCGACGGCGTGCGCCGGCTGGCCGCGTTTCTGCAACAGCGCGGCGTGGGCAAAGGCGACCGGGTGGCGCTGTACATGCAGAACTGCCCGCAATACATCATGGCCCACTACGCGGTGCAGTGCCTGGGCGCCATGGTGACGCCGGTGAACCCGCAGTACAAAGCCGCCGAAGTGACCTACCAGCTGAGCAACGCGGAAGTGTGCGCCATGGTGGTGGCCCGCGAGCTGTACCCGATTGTCGCCGGCGTACGCGACCAGGTGCCGGACCTCAAAACCGTGGTCACCACCGCCTACCAGGATTACCTGCCGGAGCAGCCTACGCTGCCGGTGCCCAAGGAACTGGTCACCGACGCCCCGGACCCGGGCGGCGACACCTTCGATCTGAGCGGTGTGCTGGCCGACACCGCGCCACTGACCGAGATCCCGGCAGCGGACCTGTGGAACGGCGTCGGCCTGATGACGTTTACCTCCGGCACCACCGGCCGCCCCAAGGGCGCCATGCTCAGCTACGGCAGCAGCCTGTTCAAAATGGCCGCGTCCTACCAGGCCAACCCGTCCAAGCGCGACGGCATCGGCCTGGCGGTGGCGCCGCTGTGCCACATCGCCGGCATGAACTTCGGCGTTTATATGCCGGTGTACGCCCGCCGCACGGCGGTGATCCTGGCGCGCTTCGACCCGGAAACCGTGATCCAGGCGTTCGAAAAATACCGCTGCGACATGTGGTACAGCATCGCGCCGATGAACCGGGCGATTCTCGATCACCCCGGCGTCGAGCAGCGCGACCTGAGCTCGCTGGAACTGAACCCGGCCACCAGCTTCGGCATCCCGGTGACGGAAAAACTCGCCGAGCAGTGGAAAGCGCTCACCGGCTGCCAGCTGCACGAAGCCGCCTACGGCCTCAGCGAAACCCACACCTCCGACACCTTTATGCCCAAGGAGCGCATTAAGTGGGGCAGTTGCGGTTTGCCGGTGGCCGGCAATGACATCCGCATCGTCGACGTGGAAACCGGCAAGCCGTGCGCCGCCAACCAAAGCGGCGAAATCGTGGTGCGCAACCCGGCGGTGTTCAAAGGCTACTGGAAGCGCGACGAAGCCACCGCCGAAACCCTGCGCGACGGCGCCGTGCACACCGGCGACGTGGGCTACTTCGATGAAGAGGGCTACCTGTTCTTCACCGGCCGCATCAAGGAGATGATCAAATGCTCCGGCTACAGCGTGTTCCCGGAAGACGTGGAAGCGCTGATGCTGGATCACCCGGCCATCGCCCAGTCCGCCGCCATCGGTGTGCCCGATGACCAGCGCGGCGAAACCGTGAAACTGTTCGTGGTGCTCAAACCGGACCACCAGGGCAAGGTCACCGAGCAAGCGCTGATCGACTGGGCCAAGGACCACATGGCCGCCTACAAATACCCGCGCCAGATCGCCTTCATCGACAGCCTGCCCGCCACCGGTGCCGGCAAGGTCCTGCGGCGGCTCCTGAAAGACGCCTGACCCTCCAGGCTATGGGAGCGGGCCTTGTGGGAGCGGGCCCCGCCCGCGAAAGGGTGGCTTTAGCCACCCGGCAGGATGCCAGAGGCCTTGGTTTTCAGGTGTTCGGTGCTTCGTATCGGAGACGCGGTGCAAT
>DGNT01000049.1 GCA_002389055.1 Alcanivorax sp. UBA4485 | reverse complement strand
CCGGAATGGCGGTGCCGATCAGACCGCTCCAGGGGCTGGGAAAATAGCCGGGTCCGCCCTCCGCCTTGGAGGGCCAGACATGGCCGGTGGCGATCACCACGCGGTCGAAGCGGACCGGCCCGTCGTGGCGTGCGGTCCACAGGCTCAGGTCTTTGTCACCTGCCTGCAAATCCGTGACGTGGCAGCTTTCGAACACGATTACCCGGTGGCCGCGATCCGTGGCCTTCGCCACCAGCGCCAGGAACTGGGCGCGGAAATAATGGCCGAGCAGCACGCGCGGTAGAAACTGCCGGTCATGCAGCGTTTCTTTGTCCACTCCATAGCTGGCCAGGAAGCCGGCGGATTGCTCGCGCAGCCACTGCAGATAGGTACAGGTCAGCGGCGGGATTTCGATGCTGGCGATGTTGGCGAGCATGGCCCGGTGATTGGCGTGCTCGTCGTAGGGCATGCCGACGCCCGCCTGGTCACCGGTCTCATAAAGGGTGATCGCCAGCGACTGCTGGCCGTCGATCAGGGCGGCAAGGGTATAGAGGCCGGTGGGCCCGGTGCCGATAATGGCAATGCGCTGCATACCAGGGTCATTTCCGTATGACTGGGGCAACGAGAATGCGCGGCCCGAGGCATTGCTGTCCATCGGGCCATACTTGATTTTACCTTCCCCGAAAGGCGGCGAGCGCCGCCCGCCGGTTACGCCCGCGCCGGTTCCGGCGGCAGAGTGCCGCCCGGGAACGCCAGCCGCAGGTTCTTCAGCCAGGTGGTGCCGAACTGCCGCCACAACGGCGCGGAGTTGTACGGCAGGCCGTAGCGGTCGGCGAGCGCTTTGACGCGCGGCGCCACTTCCGGGTACCGATTGCTGCACAGGTCCGGGAACAGGTGATGTTCGATCTGGTGGCTGAGGTTGCCGGACATCACATGAAACAGCGGGCCGCCGGTGATGTTGGCCGAGCCGAGCAGCTGGCGGATGTACCACTGGCCGCGGGATTCGCCTTCCACTTGTTCCTCGGTGAAGTTGTAGACGTCGGCGGGGAAGTGTCCGCAGAAAATAATCACGAACGCCCAGATGTTGCGCATGATGTTGGCCACGAAGTTGGCGCCGGCCACCAGCAGGAACACGGTGAGCGGGGATTCCGGCACATAAACGGAAATCGGGATCGACACCAGCGCCGCAAGCCCCGGCCACATAATGTAGTCCTTGCGCACCTGGCCCCAGATTTTCTGGCCGATGTGTTTCATCAGCGGCAGGATTTCCTTGGGCTTTTTCTTGCGCTCGGCCACGTCGATCAACGCCTGTTCGTGCAGGGCCACGCCTTCCTCGAAGAACAACATCAACGTCACGAAGTAGACCGGCTGCAGCAGGTAGGCGGGCTTCCAGGGCTGCAGGGGCGTGACGCGCATGATGCCGTAGCCCACGTCCAGGTCTTTCTCGAGAACGTTGGTCCAGGTGTGGTGCACCACGTTGTGGGAATGCATCCAGCGATCGGACGGACTCATGGTGTCCCACTCCCAGGTGTTCGATTGAATCTCCGGGTCTTTCATCCAGTCCCACTGGGCGTGCAGCACGTTGTGGGCGATCTCCATGTTTTCCAGAATCTTCGCCAGGCCGAGCAGGATCACGCCCAGCGCCATCACGATCAGCGTGGTGCCCCAGCCGGCCAGCGCGTGCGGCCAGGCCGGCAGCAGAAACAGACTGCCGTAAATGGTGAGCCGGCCGAACAGCGCCATACTGCGCTGGATACGGATCAGCCGCAGGATGTAGAGCCGGTCTTTTTCACCCCGGGATTCCAGGGTCTCGTAATAGATGGCGTCCATCTCGCGGCCGAATTCGTCGATTTGTTCTTCCGTGAGATCCACGGGTAAACCTTGTCGCTTACTCATAATGGTCTCCCTAGATGTCCAGTTCGCAGTCGCCGGCGGTCGCGCACACGCACACTTGCACGATCGAGCCGGGCTCGTTGATGTATTCGCCGCTGCGCAGGTCGCGCACGCAGCCGGATTTCAATGTCGTGTTGCAGGTATGGCAGATGCCCATGCGGCAGCCGTGGGGCGGGTTGAGCCCGGCGTCCTCGGCGATGCGCAGCAGGTTGGTCTGGCCGTCCGCGTCCACGTCCAGCTCGCTCTGCGCGAAGCGCACCTTGCCGCCCACCGCGTCGTCGGGGATCGGCGCCAGCTCGGCGCGGAACCGCTCGATGTGCAGGCGGTTGGACAGGCCGGCCTCTTCCCAGGTTTTTTCCAGGGCGGCGAGCAGGCCCGGTGGGCCGCAGGCGTAGCAGTCGCGCTCGCGCCAGTCCGGGCAGATCTGTTCCAGCTTCTCGCGGCTGAAGTAGGCGGCGTTGTCCTCTACTTTCTGGGTGTGCACTTCGTGCAGATGGTAGTGGCGGTGCTGCGTGTTCAGCTTGCGCAGCTCCTTGCCGAAGATGGTGTCGAACTCGTGCGGCGCGTAATGGATGTGCACCGTGTCCGGCAGGCGCTGCTGCTCAATCAGGCTGTGCAGCATGCTCCGGGCCGGCGTAATGCCGCTGCCGGCGGTAATGAACAGTGGCTGGATCGGCGAGGCGTCCGGCAGGTAGAAATCGCCCTGGGGCAGGCCCACCGGAATAAAGTCCCCGACCTTCAGGTTGCGTACGATGTGGTGCGACAGGCGGCCGCCGTCGATCTTCTTCACGGTGATGGTGAAGCGGCCGTCGTCACGCTCCGGCGGCGATGAAATCGTGTAGGTGCGGGTGTAGTGGCGGCCGTCCACCGGGATGCCCACACGGATGTGCTGGCCCGGGCGGTGCAGCCGCCAGTTGGCACCGGGCTGCAGCGTGATGGTGCGGCAATCCTTGGTTTCATCCCACACGTCCACCACTCGCGCGTGCATACGGTGGGTGGTCCACAGCGGGTTCACCAGCTCCACGTAATGGGAGGTCCGCAGCGGGTAGGCGAACATATCGGTGATCGCCGCCAGCCTGGCCAGCCAGCTTTTCTGGGGTTTCGGTTCCTGCGCCTGGGTCATTGCCTGGGCTCCTGTGCTCGCTGTTATTCTGTTGTTTGTGTACAGGTGTTCACGTTAACTCAGGTCGGCGTGGTTTGGGAAGAGGGCAATTTTGTGCAAATGTTGCACAGTATTGCGAAGGGCGGGGTGAAATAGACCTGTCCTGTATGTTGTACAACTTATGCCGCCAGCTTATACTTGTACCACTTACTGTACATGGCAGAGACCCCCATGAAGATTATTTCCTTTACCGAGGCGCGCAACAGCTTAAAAGCCGTGCTTGATGGCGTGACGAATGACGCGGACACCACGGTCATTACCCGCCGTGATGCCGAAGACGCGGTGGTCATGTCGCTGGACTACTACGACAGCCTGATGGAAACCGTACACCTGCTGCGTTCGCCGGCGAATGCCGAACACCTCAGCCAGTCCATCGCTCAGTACAAAGCAGGCAAGACCTCCGAGCGCGAGCTGATGGATGACTAGCCGCTTACTCTGTTGGACCGATGAAGCCTGGGCGGATTACGTCTATTGGCAAGGCCAGGACAAGAAGACGCTACGACGCATCAATAAGCTGATCGCCGAGGTAAAGCGGTCTCCTTTCGAGGGCATCGGCAAGCCCGAGCCTCTGAAGGAAAATCTGGCCGGCTTCTGGTCCCGCCGGATCGACGAGACCAACCGCTTGGTCTACGCGGTGGAAGATACCGCCATTACCGTGATTTCCTGTCGTTATCATTATTGATGACGTCTTTTATGATTCCGGGGTCGCCATCCGCGATGTGACCGGTAATGCCATTACAAAAGCCACTGCGCCGCGCGGGCTGAGACATACAATCCTGCACCAAACACCGCGTGGGTGATCAGGCTCTGCAGGCGTGCGGCGGTGGGGTTGGGCGCTCTGGATGCAGCGATGCCAGCACCCAGGGCGGGCTGCATCAGAAAGAACGGCGCGACGACTGTGCCGATGCCCACGGCGAGTGCCGGGCCGGGTGTGGGGCGCGTCGTCCATTCAGCGCCAAACAGGGCGACCAGGAGCCCGGCAAAGGCGATGCCGGTGGCGTAGTGTGCCGCCCAGCCGATCAGGCGCTCCCCCCGTTTCGCCGGCGCGGCGGCGATGGCGTCGTGCCGGAAGCGGCCTTGCGGCATGTGCCCGATCCAGCGGCCGACCAGCCTGTAGTCAGGTGCGTTGGCGCCGAAAAGCAATTTGCGAAGCAGCCCCCACAGATCCATTATTGCGGTGGCCCCCACCCCGATAAAACAGCTAAACGCGAACAGAGTCATGATGTCTTCCAGTCGATGTCTTCGTTGGACGATGAAGGCAGCTTGCTACTTAAAGTCGACTTGAGGTCAAGGACTATGGACATCTCCGAAGTGGTGCGCCGATCCGGCCTGCCCGCGTCCACACTGCGTTTCTACGAACAAAAAGGGCTGATCGCCTCCGTGGGCCGGCGCGGGCTGCACCGGGTGTTCGCCGCCGGCGTGCTGGAGCAGCTTGCGCTGATCGCGCTGGGCCGCGCGGCCGGCTTTTCGCTGGACCAAATCGGGGCCATGTTCGGAGCCGACGGCCGCCCGCGCATCGAGCGGCAACGCCTGGTGGAAAAAGCCGACGAGTTGGATCAATCCATCAAACAGATGACCGCGATGCGGGACGGGCTGCGACACGCCGCGGCCTGCCCGGCGCCCAGTCATCTGGAATGTCCGAAGTTTCGCCGGTTGATGGGGCTGGCGGGCGCGGGGGTAATTTGCGAACGCCTGAACGAAACGTCCGCGAAAAAACGGGCTTCCCGGAAGGCATGACGAATGTCGAAATCGGGGGCGTGTCGTTCGACCAGTTTCCAACGCCCCCCGCGGGGCACCTTTCGATGCCGAGAAGGAACCGAACCATGTCCCGAATGATTTTCGTCAATCTGCCCGTCGCCGATCTCGCCGCGTCCATGGCCTTCTATCAAGCGCTGGGTTTTGAAAACAACCCGGACTTCACCGACGACACCGCCGCCTGCATGGTATGTAGCGACAGCATCTTCGTGATGCTGCTCACCCACGACAAGTGGCGTACCTTCACCGACCGCCCGATCCCGCCGGCCACCGCCAGCGAAGTGCTGCTGGCGCTCAGCTGCGATGACCGCGATATGGTGGATCGGCTCAATGAAAAAGCGGACGCAAGCGGCGGCACGGCGGACATCAACGCGATCCAGGACCTGGGCTTTATGTACTCGCGCAGCCTGGCGGACCCGGACGGCCACGTCTGGGAGATGTTCTGGATGGACCCGACGGCGGTGCCGACGGACGACACCGCAAGCCGAGGTTAACCCGCTCGCTCCGGCAGCGGCACCAGTACCGCGTCACCGACGGCGAATGGTTCCCCGTTCTCATCGTCCCAGTCGCCGAGCGTCGCGCTGGCGAACACCTGTCGCTTGCCGGCTTTCACCACCCGTCCGGTGACCCGGAAGGTCCTGGCCACCGCCGGGCGCAAACAACGCACGGAAAACTGCGAGGCGGTAACGTTGCCGGCCACCGTGCCGGCGGCGAAACCGCAGGCGGTATCGATCAGCCCGCCGATCAGCGCGGCATGCAGATGGCCATTGTATTGCGCGAAGTCATCGCGCCAGTCCAGGCGCAGAATCACCTGGCCGGCCTCGGCGTGCTCCACCCGCAAGTCCATCCATTGATTAAAAGGCGCCAGGGCGGATACCTGGCGTATTCGATTCAGCAGGGCGGTGTGGTCGTTCATGGTTTGTCTCCCGATCCGCGTTGCACTTTGAAGACGCCGGTGGCGCGGGCGCAGGGTTCACCGTCGGCGAGCACGGTGGCGCTGGCGAAGCTCAGGCTGCGGCCGGTGCGGGTGACCTCGGCGCGGAATTCCAGCCACTGGCCAACGCGGGCGCTGCCCAGGAAGTCCAGGTTCAGATTCACGGTGACAAGGCCCGTCAGGGCGGGAAGCGCGCTGTCTTCCAGATGCGGCAGGCAGCTCAGGCCCATGGCGTTATCGCACAGGGCGGAGAGCAGACCGCCGTGGACGAAGCCGCGGCTGTTGGCGTGGGCGTCCCCGGCGCGCAGGCCCAGGCTGATGCCGTTGTCATGGGGACGGTGATAGATCGGCTCCCAGGGATCGGTGAAGCCGCTTTTGCGGGTGTGGGGCTGGAAGCCTTCGGGGATGCTGGTCATCAGGAATCTCCATATTTGTGATGTAGACCAGTCTATATAATTATCGGCCAAGAGCAATCTTTTAAGAAACGTCGATCAGCGCCGCCACCTGGGCGCAGGCGTCCCGGATCGGCGCCGGATCCCGGGCCACGCGGGCCTGGATCAGGGCCCCTTCCAGGGCGGAGACGGCCAGCGAGGCGAGGCGCTGGGCGTGGGCGTCGTCCGGGTCGGCGGGGGCGATCATGGTTGCCAGGGCCTGCCGCCAGGCGGCGTAGGCGTCCTGGGCGGCGGCGGTGATGGGCTCGGACTGCGGCGTCACTTCCAGCACGGTGGTGGCCAGGGGGCAGCCGTCGCGGTAGCCGGAATCGGCCAGCCAGCCGGCCAGCAGGTCGCCGTAGGCGCGCAAGGCGGCGCCGGCGGTATCGTGCTCGCGGTGCAGCTGTTCCAGGGTGCGGGTCACCAGGGCGCCGGCGTAGCGCACCGCTTCCGCGCCCAGTTCTTCCTTGCCGCCGGGAAAGTAATGATAGAACGACCCTTTCGGCGCCTCGGCGGTCTTCAGGATGTCATTGATGCCGGTGGCCGCGTAGCCGTGCTGACGGAACAGGGCGGCGGCGGTGCTCACCAGGCGGTCGCGGTGTTTGGGGCGGGCTCCCATGGGCGGCGGCTCCGGGTTTGAAATTCAGTGGACCAGTCTAGATGGAAACCATCGCCGCTGCATGACCCTTCTTTCACGCTGAGACCACCCTCAGTAACAAAAGCTATCAGGGTATTTGGCAGGCTATATTGGCAGGGTGGGGGCGGAAGGTAATACAAGTAAGGTTGTACTAGCAGCCTAAACGGCAACCCCGAGCGATGACGGCGCGACCCAGCGCGATGAAAAGCAAGGAGAACAACCATGTCCGAGAGCAAATGTCCCTTCCATAACAACAACGTCGCAGGCGGCGGCGTCACCAACCGGGATTGGTGGCCCAATCAGCTGCGGCTGGACATCCTGCATCAGCATTCGTCCATGTCCAATCCCATGGATGAAGACTTCGATTACGCGGAAGCCTTCAAAAGCCTGGATCTGGCGGCGCTGAAAAAAGACCTCACTGACCTGATGACCGACCCCCAGGACTGGTGGCCGGCGGATTTCGGCCATTACGGCCCGATGTTTATCCGCATGGCCTGGCACAGCGCCGGCACCTACCGCATCGGCGATGGCCGGGGCGGCGCCGGCACCGGCACCCAGCGGTTCGCGCCGCTCAACAGCTGGCCGGATAACGTCAATCTGGATAAGGCCCGCCGCCTGCTGTGGCCGATCAAGAAAAAGTACGGCAACAAGATTTCCTGGGCTGATTTGATCGTGCTCACCGGTAACGTGGCGCTGGAATCCATGGGTTTCAAAACCTTCGGTTTCGCCGGCGGCCGCGAGGATCTCTACGAGCCCGAAGACGACATTTACTGGGGCGTGGAAGATTCCTGGCTGGACGACAAGCGCTACTCCGGCGACCGCGAGCTGGAAAACCCGCTGGCGGCGGTGCAGATGGGTTTGATCTATGTGAACCCGGAAGGCCCCAACGGCGAGCCGGACCCGTTGAAAGCGGCCCACGACATTCGTGAAACCTTCGCCCGCATGGCGATGAACGACGAAGAAACCGTGGCGCTGATTGCCGGCGGCCACACCTTCGGTAAAACCCACGGCGCCGGCGACCCGGAACTGGTGGGTCCGGAGCCGGAAGCCGCGCCGATTGAAATGATGGGCCTGGGCTGGAAGAGCAGCCACGGTTCCGGCTTCGGCGACGACACCATCGGTGGCGGCCCGGAAGTGACCTGGACGCAGAAGCCCACCCAGTGGTCCAACCTGTTCTTCGATAACCTGTTCAAGCACGAATGGGAACTGGAAAAGAGCCCGGCCGGTGCCCAGCAGTGGGTGGCCAAGAACGCGGACGCGGACATTCCCTACGCCCAGGACAAAAGCAAAAAGCGCAAGCCGACCATGCTGACCACCGACCTGTCGCTGCGCTTTGATCCGGAATACGGGAAAATTTCCCGCCGCTTCTACGAGCACCCGGAAGAGTTCGCCGACGCCTTTGCCCGCGCCTGGTACAAGCTTACCCACCGGGACATGGGCCCGATCGAACGCTACCTGGGCCCGGAAGTCCCCCAGGAAGAGCTGATCTGGCAGGACCCGGTGCCCGAGGTCGACCACCCGTTGATCGACGACAAGGACATCGCCGCCCTCAAGGGCAAGATCGTCGATTCCGGGCTGAGCATTCCCGACATGGTGAAAGTGGCCTGGGCGTCCGCATCCACCTATCGCGGTTCCGATATGCGCGGTGGTGCCAACGGGGCCCGCCTGCGTCTGGAACCTCAGAAAAACTGGGAAGTGAACGAGCCCCAGCAGTTGGACAAGATCCTGAAGACCCTGGAAGGCATTCAGAGCGAATTCAACAACGCCCAGTCCGGTGGCAAGAAAGTATCGCTGGCGGATCTGATCGTGCTGGCCGGTTGCGCCGGCGTGGAAAAAGCCGCCGCCAATGGGGGCCACGACATCACCGTGCCGTTCACCCCCGGCCGCACGGACGCCTCGCTGGAACAGACCGACGTGGATTCCTTCGAATACCTGGAACCCTTCGTGGACGGGTTCCGCAACTACCGCAAGGACAAGTATTCCCTGCCCGCGGAGCATCTGCTGATCGATCGTGCTCAGCTGCTGACGCTCACGGCGCCGGAAATGACCGTGCTGGTGGGCGGCATGCGCGCCATGAACGCCAACTTCGACGGTTCCAAACATGGTGTCTTCACCGACCGCCCGGAAGCGCTCAGTAATGACTTCTTCAAGGTGGTGGTGGACATGGGTATCGCCTGGGCGCCCCAGTCCGAGGACGATGACTACCTGTTCGAAGGCCGCGACCGCAGCAGCGGTGAGCTGAAGTGGAGCGGTACCCGGCTGGACCTGGTGTTCGGCGCCAACTCCCAGCTGCGCGCGCTGTGCGAAGTGTATGGCGCGGACGCCGCGGAGAAGAAGTTCGTGAAGGACTTCGTCGCTGCCTGGGACAAGGTCATGAACCTGGGCCGCTTCGATCTGAAGTAAGCGCTTTACGCAGTGATGTTTGTGGGAGCGGGCCCCGCCCGCGAAAGGATGACGAAGAGCCGTCATTCTTTCGCGGGCGGGGCCCGCTTTTATGTTTTATGGTGGACGGTAAGCCGGGTTATCTCATAAGAGGGAGGATCAGCCGTGGCCTCAATGGACTATCAGGCAATGCTGCGCGTGGCGCTGGACGAAGCGCGGCAAGGGCTCGAGGAGGGTGGCATACCGATTGGCGCTGCTCTGTTCAGTGGCGATGGCACCCTGCTGGGCGCCGGCCATAACCGCCGCGTTCAAGAAGGCGATCCTTCCGTGCACGCGGAGACAGACGCCTTCCGTAAAGCCGGCCGGCAGCGTAACTATCGCGACACCATCATGGTCACCACCCTGGCGCCGTGCTGGTACTGCAGCGGCCTGGTGCGCCAGTTCAAGATCGGCACGGTGGTGGTGGGCGAATCGCAAACGTTCTCAGGCGGGCTGCAATGGCTTCGCGATAACGGCGTTACTGTGGTTGATCTTGAGTCCAAGGAATGCGGCGATCTGCTGGCAGGGTACATCCGCGATAATCCCGACCTTTGGAATGAGGATATTGGGGAAGCCTAGCGCGATCTGATCGTTCCGGCCGTTTGGATGCCGGGGATGCCACGCCGCTCTATGCTATTCTGCGCATCCGGTCGGCGCGTTCTGGCGCCGTGACTTCCAACCGTACGGAATCTTCCCATGAGTGATTTGCCCGTCTGTGTGCAATGTGGCTCCGCTTACACCTACCAGGATGGCGCGCTGTATGTGTGTCCGGAATGCGCCCATGAATGGACCGCCGAGGATCAGCAAGCCGCTGCCGACGCGATGCAAATTAAGGACGCCAACGGCAACGTGCTTGCCGATGGCGATACCGTGACGGTGATCAAGGACCTGAAAATCAAGGGCTCCTCGTCCGTGGTCAAGGTCGGCACCAAGGCAAGGAATATCCGTTTAGTGGACGGCGATCACGACATCGATTGCAAGATCGACGGTATTGGTGCGATGAAACTGAAATCGGAATTTGTGAAAAAAGCGTAGCCGGCGGGCGCTTTGTAAAGCGCCCTAGTGCTGGCTGAACTTCCGGTTCAGTTTCCGCATGCCGCCGATCCAGCGGTCGTAGTTTTCGGTTTTGTTGCGCATGTACTGCAGCACTTCCTTGTGCGGCAGCACCAGGAAGGTTTCCTGCTCGATGGCTTCCAGACAGGCCTGGGCCACCGGCTCCGGGTCCATCATGCCGTCCACGCTGGCCACGTGGTCTTCCTTTCCTTTGGTCATGTTGGTGCGCACCGCCTGCGGGCAAAGCACGGAGACCTTGATGCCGTCGTCGCCGTAGGTGAGCGCGATCCACTCCGCCAGGCCTACGGCGGCGTGTTTGGTCACCGCGTAGGGCGCCGAGCCGATCTGCGAGAGCAGGCCGGCGGCGGAGGCGGTATTGAGAAAATAGCCGCCGCCGCGCTCGATCATCTTCGGCGCCAGATGGCGGGCGGCGTAGATGTGCGCCATCACGTTGATGTCCCAGATTTTCTGCCACTGATCGTTGGCCACTTCGGGGCCGCCGGGCACGGAAATGCCCGCGTTGGAGCAGAACAGGTCAATCGGGCCGACGTCTTTTTCGGTATCGTCGATCAGCGCTTTGATGTCGTCCTCGTTGGAGACATCCACCTTGCGGCCAATGCCGTCCACCATCTTCGCGGTCGCTTCAGCGCCATCACCGTCCAGATCCACGCAAATAATCTTTTTAGCGCCGGCCTTGGCAAAAACCTGCGCCAGCGCGCGACCAATGCCACCGGCCGCGCCGGTTACAACCACGATACGATCTTTCAGTTCCATGTCATTCTCCTATGTCGCTAGGGCCCGCTCCTACAATTTCAGCTCCACATAAAGGAGCCGCCGCAGACGGTGAGCGCCTGGCCGGTCATGTAGCGGCTGGCGTCGGAGCCGAGGAACACGGCCAGACCTTCGAAGTCGTCCGCTTCGCCCAGGCGGCGCAGAGGGATCTGCGAGTTGGCGCGCTTCACTGCTTCCGGGTTATCCCACAGCGCCTTGGCGAAATCGGTGCGCACCAGCCCCGGGCAGATGGCGTTGGCGCGGATGCCCTTGGGGCCGTATTCCAGCGCCAGGTTGCGCACCAGGCCGATCAGCGCCAGCTTGGAGGTGCCGTACACGCCCAGGGTGTCGGACGGCTTAAAGGCGCCGACGCTGGCGGTGAACATCATCGAGCCGTTGCCTTTTTCGATCATGTCCGGTGCCACCAGGCGGGCCAGCCACAGGTTGGCCTGCACATTCACCTGCATGGTTTTCTCGTAGGCGTCGTCGGGAATCTCGGAGATCGGCCCGTAGTGCACATTGACGCCGGCGTTGCCGACCAGAATGTCCACCGGCCCGGCGAGCTGGTGGGTCTTTTCCACCAGCGTCTCCAGTTCCTGTTTGCGGCTGGCGTTGGCGGCCACCGCGTGCACGCGCTCGGCGCCCACCGCTTTGTTGATCTCAGCGGCGGCCTCGTCGAGGGTCTCCTGGGTACGGGCGGAGATCACCACGGTGGCACCGTGGGCGGCCAGGGCGTACGCCATGGCCTTGCCCATGCCCTTGGAGGCGCCGGTCAACAGCGCCACTTTGCCGGTCAGATCGAACAGCTTGGTTTCCACCATGGCTTCAGGCTCCGGTCTGGTTGTAGCGGTTCACTTCGTTGCGGGCGACCACGTTGTGGTGCACTTCGTCCGGGCCGTCGGCCAGGCGCAGCGTGCGCTGCTGCATGTACATCTCGGACAGCGGTGACCACTGGCTGACGCCGGTGGCGCCGTGGATCTGGATCGCCTGGTCGATAATCTGGCAGCACTTCTCCGGCACCATTGCTTTCGCCATGGAGACCCAGATGCGGGCTTCTTTGTTGCCCATCACGTCCATGGCCTTGGCGGCTTTGAGGACGATCATGCGCATCGCTTCGATCTCGATGCGGGCGCGGGAGATGGTTTCCATGTTCTTGCCGAGATTGATGATCTGCTTGCCGAACGCTTCGCGGTTCATGCCGCGCTCGAGAATCAGGTCGAGGGCTTTTTCGGCGGAACCGATGGAGCGCATGCAGTGGTGAATACGGCCCGGGCCCAGGCGCAGCTGGGAAATTTCGAAGCCGCGGCCTTCGCCCCACAGAATGTTTTCCTTGGGCACGCGCACGTTGTCCAGCTTGATGTGCATGTGACCGTGCGGTGCGTGGTCGTGGCCGAAGACGCGCATCGGGCCGAGCACGTGCACGCCGGGGGCGTCCATGGGCACCAGAATCTGTGACTGCTGGCGGAAGGTGGGGGCGTCCGGGCTGGTTTTGACCA
>DGNT01000116.1:1690-6405 GCA_002389055.1 Alcanivorax sp. UBA4485 | reverse complement strand
GCACGACGGCTCGGTGCGCGGCGCCAACGCCGAGGAAGGCCTCAACCGCCTCCTTGACCCGGCCCGCGGCGAACAAGCCCCGCACCCCTTCTACGTCCCCGCCGACCTCAACGCCGGCGACGACAGCCAAGCCCGCGCGGCGGTGGTGGAGTACCTCCGCAGCCGAACCACGGATTAGGGGGGTAGGTTGTGGGAGCTTGCCTTGCAAGCGAAAGGGTGGCTTCAGCCACCCGGCAGGATCCCAGAGACGCTGTTGGTGCTGCCGTTAGAAAGGGCTCTGGTATCCTGCCGGGAGCTTCGCTCCCTTTCGCGGGCTGGGCCCGCTCCCACAGCCCGCTCCCTCAAGGATGCTCAGCAAACACCCGAACACCGTCCTCCCCATACAACAGCACCTGATAATCGTCCTGCCGGTCGCCCATCTCCATACCGGGCGATCCCACCGGCATGGCGGGCACCGTCAGCCCATGGGCATCGGGCTTCTGCTCCAGCAGACGCCGCACGTCCTCCGCCGGCACATGGCCCTCGATGGCGTAGCCGTCGATAAAGGCGGTGTGGCAGGAGCCCAGACCCGGACGCAGCTGCGCCTTTTCCTTGATCGGCTGCAGGTTGTTGACCTCATGGGTCACCACCTCGAAGCCGCTGTCGCGCATATAATCCGCCCATTTTTCGCAGCAGCCGCAGGTCGGTGATTTATACACTTCCAGGGTGCCGGCCTCGGGGGCCTCGGCCACGGCCAGGGAGCTGGCCACCAGCAGGCCGGCGGCGGTCAGTAAACGTTTCATGGTTCTATCCTCGTGTCAGTGAACGATCAGTTTGCCCTGGTACATATTCATCTGGCAGGTAAAGCGGTAGGTGCCCGGTTGTTCCGGCGTCAGCGTTACCGTGGTGGTCTCCCCCACGGGTAGATATTCGCTGACGTCGAGGCCGTGGAACACCACCTGTTCGGCGCAGGGGCTGGCGTCGCGGCGCTCGAAGCGCAGCGACAGCGGCTCGCCGGCGTTGCTCTCGATCACCGCCGGTTCATAGACCCCGTCGTCGACGATGATATCCACCGCGCCGTGAGTGGCGCGCCGTGCCTTCCCGGCACCGGACAACCAGAACCACCAGACGATCAGCGCCATCAGGGCGAGGCCGGAAAGATTGATCAACCAGATCATGATTCATTGCTCCCATCGGCCGTGCGGCGGTCCGCTTTGTTGGGTTTAAAGAAGCGCAGCCGGTTGGCGTTGCTGACCACGGTCACCGAGCTCAGCGACATGGCGGCGCCGGCGATCACCGGGCTCAGCAGCCAGCCGGTGAACGGGTAGAGCAGGCCGGCGGCCACTGGCACGCCCAGGCTGTTGTAGACGAAGGCGCCGAACAGGTTCTGCTTGATGTTCCCCAACGTTGCTTGGGAGATCGCCATGGCGTCGGCGACGCCGTGCAGGGAGCCGCTCATCAGCGTGATCGCCGCGGACTCGATGGCCACGTCGGTGCCGGTGCCGATGGCGAAGCCCACGTCGGCCTGGGCCAGCGCCGGGGCGTCGTTGATGCCGTCGCCGACCATCGCCACCCGGGCGCCGTCCTGCTGCAGCCGTTTCACTTCACGGGCCTTGTCCTCCGGCAGCACTTCGGCGAGCACCTCGTCGACGCCGGCCTGGCGGGCGATGGCGTCGGCGCTGGCCTGGATGTCGCCGGTGATCATGATCACCCGCAGGCCGCGCTCGCGCAGCCGGCGGATCGCCTCGGCGGCGTCCGTTTTGATGCGGTCGGCGACGCCCAGCACGCCGATAACCCGGTCGTCACGGGCCAGGAACAGCGGCGTGGCGGCGTCCTTACTGAGATCGGCGGCCTGATCGTCGAGCGCCAGGGTGACCCCTTCCTGCTCCAGCCAGCGGCGGTTGCCCAGCCGCAGGGTGGCGCCGTCGAGCCGGGCGCTGACGCCCTTGCCGTTAAGCGCCTGGAAGTCGCTGACCGGCCGTGGCGACAGGCCGCGTTCCTCGGCGGCGGTCATGATCGCCTGCGCCAGCGGGTGCTCCGAGCCGGCCTCCAGGCTGGCGGCCAGCGTCAGAATCTCGTCCTCGGTGCCGCCGTCGGCGGCCAGCACCCGGGTCAGCGCCGGGCGGCCCTCGGTGATGGTGCCGGTTTTATCCAGCACCACGGTGTCCAGGTCGGCGGCGGTCTGCAGGGCTTCGCCCTGGCGGATCAGGATGCCGTACTCCGCCGCTTTGCCGACGCCCACCATTACCGACATGGGTGTGGCCAGGCCCAGCGCGCAGGGGCAGGCGATGATCAGCACCGTGGTGGCGGCCACCATCATGTGTGAGAACGGCGGCTGCGGGCCGACATTGAACCAGACCAGCGCGGCGGCCACCGCGATCAGCATGATGGTCGGTACGAACACCGCGGACACCTGGTCCGCCAGGCGCCCGATTGGCGGCTTGGTGCCCTGGGCCTTCTTCACCAGCTCGATGATCCGCGCCAGGGCGGTGTCCGCGCCCACCCGGGTGGCGCGGTAGATCAGCGTGCCGCCCTCGTTGAGGGTGCCGGCGGCGACGCTGTCGCCGGGGCCTTTGGCCACCGGCATCGGCTCGCCGGTGAGCATGGATTCGTCCAGCCGGCTGCTGCCTTCCTCCACTTCGCCGTCCACGGCGATCTTCTCGCCGGGGCGCACCCGGACGCGGTCGCCGGCCACCACCTGTTCCACGGGGATGTCCTGCTCGCCGCCGTCACGCAGCACGCGGGCGGTTTTGGCGCGCAGGTCCAGCAGGCGTTTCACGGCGGCGCTGGTCTTGCCCCGGGCGCGCACTTCCAGGGCCAGGCCCAGGCTGATCAGACCGATGATCATGGCGCTGGCTTCGAAATAGACGTGGCGGGCGGCTTCCGGCACCAGCCCCGGCGCCAGCACCACCACCATGGAGTACAGCCAGGCGGTGCCGGTGCCCAGGGCGATCAGCGTGTCCATATTGGCGTTGTGGTGGCGCAGTGCCTTCCAGGCGCCGACGAAGAAGGGGCGCCCGGGCAGCGCCAACACCGCCAGGGTGATCAGCCCCACCGCCAGCCAGGCCGCCTGGCTCCAGGTGCCGGGCTGCACCGTCATACTGCCGCCGAGCAGGCCCCACAGCATCAACGGCGCGCCCACGCCCAGGCCGTAGCCGGTGTGGCGCAGCAGTTGCCGGTAATGGGCCTGCTCGCGCTCTTCCCGTTCCTGGTCGGCGCGGCGCGGGTCGTCGATCACGCTGGCGCCGTAGCCGGCGCTTTCCACCGCCCGGATCAGATCGCGCGGCGCCGCCTGGCCGCTCACCCGGGCGCTGTGGTCGGCCAGGTTCATGCTGGCGTCGCGGACGCCGGGCACGCCACCCAGGGCGGTTTCGATGCTGCGCACGCAAGAGGCGCAGGTGGCGCCGGTGATCGACAGCTGGATATCGCCGCCGGCGGACTCGCCGTCGCCGGCCGCCGGCTCGGGTTGCGGTTGTTCAGCGGGTTCTTCCGCCGGTTCCGCGCCGTACCCGCTTTCCGCCAGAGCACGGCTCAGGGCCTCGGGCTCGGCGTCGCCGTGCACGGTGACCTGCTGCTCGGCCAGATCCACCTGGATGTCGTCAGCACCGGGCACCGCGCCCAGCGCGGTACGGATTTTGTTGGCGCAGCCCTGGCAGGTAGCGCCCTGAATCGGTAAGTGGTGCGTGCGCATGATCTTGGCTTCCGTATTCGTTAACGGGAATAGCGATTGATCTCCAGTGTCAAACCTTGGGGCCACCCCCAGGTCAAGCAAGGCTTTCGATGCTGCTCGACCACGGCAAAAAACGTGAAAATGAAAACTTTTATAAAAGGGTCATAAAGCGCGATGCGGGCCCTGGTAAGGGCTCCTGGCACCATGGATGATGGCGCCATCCTGATCGACTATTAAAAGCGAGGACACGGAAATGTTGAAAAAGACCTTGATGGCATCCGCGATTGCCGCGGCCTCCCTGGCCAGCATCAACGCCCAGGCCCAGAGCCAGCAGACCACGCCGGTTCGCGACAACGGCTTCTCGTACACCTACGGTCAGTTCGGTTACGACAACTGGGATTACGACAACGGCCCGGACGTGGACGTGCTCACCGGTGAAGGCTCTTTCGCCCTCGACGAGCATCTGTTCCTGCGCGGCGGCGCCAGCTTCTACGACGGTGACTACGACAGCCCGGGCAGCGACGACGTGGACGGTAACCGCCTGTATGTCGGTGCCGGCTTCCACACCCCTCTGCAGCGCGGCCTGGATCTGGTCGGTACCGCCGACGTGATCCGTGACGATAACGACTTCAACGACGAAGAGTGGGGCTACGCGGTAAGCGGCGGCCTGCGCCATCAGACCACCGAGATGCTGGAGCTGTCCGGCGGCGTGCTCTACGAAGATATCTATGACGGTAACTTCGGTGTGTACGGCCAGGGCCTGGTCAACCTGACCCGCACCTGGGACGTGGGCGCCCGGGTGGCCTTCACCGATGATTCCGACAACATCGGTCTGTTCGGGCGCTACAACTTCTAAGCCTGAATCCGAACCTTCTTCAGGACGAAGACCCCCGCCACGGAAGGCGGACGAGCGCGGCTACGGCCGCGCTTTTTTTGTGTTGAGCTATGCGGTGTTGGTGCTCCGTATCGGAGACGCGGGGCAGCGGAACCGCCACGGGTCCAAAACGACGCCCGGACCTTTCTACAAAGCCCTGGCGGCGAATTTCCCAAGGAGCGCCGGGATCGG
>DGNT01000116.1:0-1632 GCA_002389055.1 Alcanivorax sp. UBA4485 | reverse complement strand
CGGCGCGGGCTTTCTGGAGAGAAAAGTCTCTGGAATCCTGCCGGGTGGCTGGCGCCACCCTTTCGCGGGCTGGGCCCGCTCCCACAAGGTTTGCTGCCAAAACCGGGTTAGCCGCCGTGGGCGTGCAGCCACTCGCCGAGTGGGGCCCAGCTTTCCGATTCCACGGCCTGGTCGAGGGCGGCCTGGAAACCCGGGTAGCCGCTTTCCAGGGCGGCGCGGGCGTCGCTGTTGGCGTCGGCGCTCAGTTGCGCCAGGGCGCTGGCCGGCTGGGTGGCGTCGAGGATTTCCACGCTGACCGACGGAATGTACAGGCCTTCCTCGGGGGCGGTGGCCTGGCGGTGGGTCTGCAGCGAGGCGAGACGGTCGTCCAGGGTTTCCAGGGCGCAGCGCAGTGATGTCAGAGTCAGGTCGTGGCCCTGGTCCAGGGCATTGAGGTCCGCCTGCAGCTGGTCGGCGGCCAGCTTCAGGTAGGTGCGGCGCCGTTCGCGGACGGCCGCCGCCGGTGCGTCGCTCTCCGCCTCCGCGCCCGCGCGCAGGTCCTCCACCTGGCGGGGCGCGCCTTCGGCGCCGGCGATCAGCAGGCGGATCGGCTGGAACCCCAGGGCCACCTCGCCGTCGGCGGTGGCGCCCTGCTGGCGGCGCAGGCTGGCGCCGGTGAGCTCCAGGGCCGGGTCGTTGACGATGCCGGAGTCCGGCCAGGCGGGCAGGGCGTCCACATAGGCCGGGTAGAGCGGCCAGGTGTCCAGGCGCTGCAGCACCGCCAGACGCTCCGCCGCGCAGGCGCGGGCGGCGAGGGCCAGGTAGTGCCGGTTGAAGGCGTCGTACAGGTCGCGCCAGCGGGTGTCGGCGGCGGCCAGGGTGTCCGGGCCCGGGGTCGTCAGTAGGGCGTTGAGCCCGTCGCGCCACGCGTTGCGCCGGTCCGTCAGGGGCTGGCCGCTGTCGGTTACCAGGCCGAGCGACGGGTCGGCGCTTTGCGCCGGCGCGGGCGGTCGCGCGGCGGGTGCGTCTTCGGGCGGCCGGTCGCAGCCGGACAGGGCGACGGCGGCCGAGGCGATCAGCACGGCGGCGAGGCGTAGACACCGGCTCATGACGGTGCCCTCAGCGACATAATCGGCCAGCCTTGTTCCCGGGCGTGGCGCTCCAGGGTCGGGTCCGGGTCCACGGCCACCGGATGGTCCACCTTGCCGAGCAGCGGCAGATCGTTGTGGGAATCGCTGTAGAAGTAGCTGCCGGCCAGGGTTTCCTGGTGCTCGGCCAGCCATTCGGCGAGCCGCTCTACTTTGCCGTACTGGTAACTGGGGATGCCCCTGACGCGCCCGGTGTAGAGGCCGTCGGCGTCGGTGTCCGCCCGGGTGGCGATCAGCCAGGGCACGCCCAGGCGGGCGGCGATGGGCGCGGTGATGAAGTCGTTGGTGGCGGTGATGATCATCAGGGTGTCGCCACGCTCGCGGTGTTCGGCCACCAGCTGCTCGGCGGCCGGTAGCCAGATGCTGTCGATCACCGTGTCCATGTAGCGCTGGCGCAGGCGGTCCAGTTCGTCCAGGGGGCGGCCCTTGAGGACACCCAGCACGAATTCCTGGTAGGCGAAGATATCCAGCCGGCCGTCCTGGTAGTCCTGGAAGAAACCGTCAT
>DGNT01000010.1:41709-72973 GCA_002389055.1 Alcanivorax sp. UBA4485 | reverse complement strand
CGTCGTGTTTGGCCATGGTGGTCAATTCTCTGGATAGCAAATCAATGTGACTGTCTGACGACACGAGCGAAAAACCGGGTTGTCGTGGCGCCGTCACTTTGATGTGAAAGCAATATTTGCCTCGGCATCAGCTCAGGAATCAATCGCACGGCCAAGATATTCCTTGCCATAAGTGGTACGCTAGCTTAGAGATAAAACATTTAGATGTCAAAGTAATTAGAGGCGTGCTGCCCCGAGGGACGTGTTTCATGCTGCTTGCCAGTTTTCTCGGTTTTCTCCTTTTGTTCCTGCTAATCGGTTTCTCATCGGTCCTGGTCCGCTCCAAAGAACAGTCCGATTATCTGCTCGCCGGCAGTTCCGTGCCGCCGTCCCTGACCGGCCTGTCCGCGGTAGCCACCAACAACTCCGGTTTCATGTTCATCGGTGTCATCGGCTATACCTACGCCACCGGCTTGCCGGCATTCACCATGATGGTGGGCTGGATTCTGGGCGACTGGATGGCCGCCACCCTGGTGACCCGTAAAGTCCGCGAGGTGTCCGAGGAACGCGGTACGCTGACCATCCCTGAATTGCTGTCGCGCTGGGGCGGCGGCCATTTCCAGGTGCTCAAGGTGGTGGCGGCGCTGATCGCGGTGTCGCTGCTGGGGGTCTACGCGGCCGCCCAGTTCAAGGCCGGCGGCAAGGCGCTGCAGGCGTTGTTCGACTGGGATCTGCGCACCGGCGCCATCATCGGCGCGGTAATGGTGCTTTGCTACGGCTTCTCCGGTGGCCTGCGCGCCTCGGTGTGGACCGACGCCGCCCAGTCGGTGGTGATGATCATCGCGATGACGGTGATGCTCACCACCGCGGTGTTCACCGTCGGCGGCTGGCAGGCCGCCTGGACCGGGCTGCACGAGGTGTCGCCCACCTTCTTCCAGTTTTTCCCCCCCGAATCCGCCGCCAGTGGTCTGACCGGCGCCTTGTTGTTCCTGGTCGGCTGGACCTTTGCCGGGGCGGCGGTGATCGGGCAACCCCATGTGATGGTCCGTTTCATGGCCGTCAACGACGTGAAAAGCATCCGCCGGGCGCGCACCTACTACTACCTCTGGTTCGTGGCCTTCTACACCCTGGCGGTGGGCGTGGGCATGATGGCGCGCCTGCTGATGGATCAGGGCGCCGTGGACCCGTCGCTGGTGATGAGCGGTGGCGAACTGGACGCCGAGCTGGCGTTGCCGGTGATGGCGGACGTGCTGCTGCACCCGGTGGCCACCGGCCTGGTGCTGGCCGGGCTGTTCGCCGCCACTATTTCCACCGTCGATTCGCTGATTCTCAGCTGCAGCGCCTGCCTGTCCCGGGATCTGATGCCCAAGCGCTGGCAAGGCTACGGCACCGCGCGGATCGCCACTCTGGTGGTGGTGGGCGTATCACTGATGATCGCCCTGTTCGCCAAGGAGAACGTCTTTAATCTGGTGCTGTTCGCCTGGGGCGTTCTGGGCGCCGCCTTCGGTGGTTTGCTGGTGGTCTACGCGTTGGGCGGCCGCCCCCGTGAGCCGCTCGCCATCGCGATGATCGTTGTCGCCAGTTCGGTGGCAATTGGCTGGCGCCTGTCCGGGCTAAATGCGACCATATTCGAGGTTTTGCCGGCGCTCGTCAGCGCCTGGCTGGTATACGGCGCAGGCCGGGTGTGCGGATTGTCCGGCCCGGCGAAATAATCGAGGACCGGGTCTTGATGCGAGTACTGCCGTGGCGGCATTGGCTACTGCTATTTTTGTTGGTGTGCGGCCCCGTGGGGGCGCAGCAGAACCGTGCCGGGGAGCCTGAACAGGCGCCGGTGGAGTCGCAGAGCGAGATTGAGAAAGGACCGGTGATTTCCCAGTTTCGCGAGAACTGGATTCTCGGCGAGTTGCGCAGCCTCCGTCAGGACATGATGGAGTACCGCAACGACATGAACATGATCGTCACCGACCGGGAACTGGAAGTGGCCGACAAGGCCATGGGCTACGCCACCAACACGGTGACCTATTTCTTCTATCTGATCGCCGGCGCCGCCTCCATTCTGGCGCTGGTGGGCTGGTCGACGATTCGTGACCTCAAGGACAACATCCGCGTCTACGCCGAGAAAGAGATGTCCCGGTTGACGGTGGAATACGAATCGCGCCTGGCGGACCTGGAGCAGGAGCTGCGGCGAAAATCGCGCACCATCACCGAAAACCAGGAAGAGATCGAGCGCACCAACGAGATTCACAGTCTGTGGCTGAAGGCCACCAAGGAAACCAGCTATAAGGAGAAGATCGAGCTTTACGATCGGATCCTGGAGCTGCGCCCGGACGACCCGGAGGCGCTGGCCTGGAAGGCCGACGCCGCGCTGGAACTGGGCGAGCAGCGCTGGGCCCTGAGCCTGTGCGACCGGGTGCTGGAGGTGGACGAGGACAACGCCCACGCCCTCTACCAGCGCGCCTGCGCCTGGGCCGGGCTGGGCGAGACCGAGAACGCTCTGCGCGACCTGCGCCAGGCGGTGGCGATCTCCGAAGCCCTGCGCCAGCACGCCCGCGCCGAGGAAATGTTCGTTCCGCTGCGCGAGATGGAGCGTTTCCAGGAGCTGGTGGGGCGCGCCGAGGACGACGAAACGCCCCTGTGACGGGGCCTCCGGCCGATAGTCCCGGGCTGTCGCTTTTATCGCCAATCCCGTCGTTCCGGTCTGTCTATTTGCCGGGCGGTTTCTGCTACACTCTGCGCCCCTGAGAGGTCGGGCGGCATCGCCTGGGGATTGTCCTTGCCTTCACCGGGCAACAGCCATTCTTCGTCCTTTGCCGTCCCAGCGGAGATTTCCATGAAGCGCGATAGCAGTTCGGAAACCACCAAGTCGATGCCCGATGTGGCAACCAACTCCATGGTGGAACACATTCACAGCACCCTGGACTGGGTGGGCATGAGCGAGATTCATCTGCCTGCCCGCATCAGCGATACGCTGGCCGGCGAGCGCCCGGTGAGCACGTCGATCCAGGCCTATGTGAACCTGTCTAACCCGGACGCCAAGGGCATTCACATGTCCCGGCTTTACCTGATGCTGGAGGAAACCTTCGGGGATCATTCGGTAAGCGCCTATTCGATCCGCAAACTGCTGCAGAATTTCCTCGACTCCCACGAAGGGCTCAGCGACCGGGGCTTCGTGCAGTTCGATTTCGAATACTCGATGCGCCGCCCGGCGCTGAAAAGCAGCTACTCCGGCTGGAAGAGCTACCCGGTGACCATCAAGGCGACCCTGGCCCCGGAAGGCATGCGCATGGAACTGGCGGTGGAAGTCCCTTATTCCTCTACCTGCCCGTGCTCCGCGGCGCTGGCCCGGCAGCTGATCCAGGAGCAGTTCCGCAAGGACTTCGAAGGCGAAGGCTCCGTGGACATGGAAAAGGTATTCGAGTGGCTCGGCACCGAGGAAGGCATCATGGCGACGCCCCACAGCCAGCGCTCCGTGGCGCAGGTGCGGGTGGTGCTGGACACCGACTGCGACGAGGCTTTTCCGATTACCGCTCTGATTGATTCCATCGAAGGCGCGCTGAAAACGCCGGTGCAGACCGCAGTGAAGCGTGTCGACGAGCAGGAATTCGCCAAGCTCAACGGCCAGAACCTGATGTTCTGCGAGGATTCCGCGCGGCGCCTGAAGCGCGCGCTGGACGGCCAGCCCTGCTACCAGGATTTCTGGCTGCGGGTGAACCACCTGGAAAGCCTGCACGCCCACAACGCGGTGGCCATCGCCACCAAGGAAGTGGAGGGCGGCTATCTGCCGATTCCCTGACCGCGCCCGCAAGGCCGCCATAAAAAAGCCGCGCTAAGCGCGGCTTTTTTTGTGCCGGGTCGGGGCTGGTTCAGAAGCGACCGTTGAGACCCAGGGACAGGTTGGTGACTTCGTCGCCGCCGCTGTCCACCGCGCGCATGTATTCCACGCTGACAAAGACCACGTCGGTCAGGCTCACGTCGGCGCCAAGACCAATGGACAGGCCGGAATAGTTTTCGCCGCTGGAGCCGCCGCCGGGGAAGTTCTCGGTGGTTTCCATGCGGGTCAGGCCGATCAGGCCATAGGGGCGCACCGGCAGGGTATTGGGGAACTGGCCACGGAAATAGGCGCCGTAGTAACGGTCGATTTCCACATCGGTGCCACGGCCCAGGTCGTCTTCATCAATACCCAAGCCCAGGCGCAGTTCGCCGCCCAGGGTTTCATTGCGGTTAATCCAGGTACCGAACTTGAACTGCAGCGCGGAGGGGTCGGCGCTGCCGCCGTCGTCCGGCTCGATTTCGCTGCTGACAATATCGATGCCCGCGAAGCCCGCGGCGCCGGCGGCGATCGGCAGGGCGGTCAGGGGAAGCGCAAGGCTCGCGGCTAACAGGAAAGGCTTCATGGGTACTCCGGTCATTACTGCGGATGGTTTCTAGGGATGCTGTCCGTGAACGCATTGTAGTGAAAAGACGCGCGTAAGGCGACGCGCAAAGCCCCGGCCGGAAGGCCGGGGCGGAGGGCGTTAGTGATCGTGGTCGTGGTCTTCGCCGGTGTCGTCGTGGTCGTGGGCCTCGCCAACGCCGGTCCAGGCCAGGCCGGTGGGCGGGAACGCCAACGGCACCGTCTCCAGGCTCAGAGCTTCCAGGTCGATGATGTGGATCGCCGGTGCCGCCGGATCACTCACGAACGCCTGATCGCCGGCGCCGCTCACCGCCAGCGCCGGTGCCGGGCCGGAGGCTGGGACGGTATCGAGCAGCGTCACGCTACCGCGGTGGGACCAGTCGGCGGTCTCCAGAACATGCAGCGCCCCTTCGCTATCCAGGATTAACAGATGCTCACCGTGGGCGTCGAACGTCTGTGCCAGCGCGCCGACCGGGCCGCCACCACCGTCCACGGCGCCGTCGCGCCAATCCACCAGGGTGGCGGAGCCTGCCTCCGGATCGATCACGAACAGGTTGTTTCCGGGGTAGGAAAAGCCGGCCAGCTCGGCGACGTCCGGATGGGCGCGGACCGTGGCCACCCGTTCCGGTACCGCGACCTTGTTGTCGTGAAAATGATCACCGTGCAGTTCCGCCACCAGCACCCCGTCCGAGCAGCCGAACACCGAATAAAAGCCGCTGGTGGCGCCGCCGTGCAGGCCCGGGCAGGCGGTCGCCAGCTCGCCTTCGCCATGGAAGTGATCGCCGTGCTGCGCGAACACGGTGATGCTGTCCGGTGAATCGCCGCTGGCGGCGGCGTGGCTGGCCAGCACCAGGCCGCTGAGGGGCTCGGCGATGCCGTGGTGAGCGGTGTCGAGGGTCTGATGGGCCAAGGTGCCGCCGCTTTCCAGGCTCTCGTCACTGAGCAGGTGGAACTGGCTCAGGACGGCGTTGCCGCTATCACCGTCGAAGAACAGCGCGCCCTGTTCGCCGTTGGTCCGGTAGTGGGTGGGGCGGACGCCGGACAGGGTGAACGGCAGCATGGCCGGGGCGCCTTCGTCGATGTGGTCGTCATGCCGGTAGACGCCGCCGTCCAGGAATTCCACCTGGTCGTCGTCGCGCTGCACGATCACCGCGTAGCGGTGTTCCGGGCTGCTGTGGACCGCCGTGGCCGGGTGCACCAGGGCGAAGTCCGCCAGCATGGACTGGCTCTCCAGGTCGTGAACATAAACCCGGGAGTTGTTGCCGTCGGCGTGGGTGAACACCAGCCGGCCGGCGTTTTCGGCGCCGTGGTCGTGATCGTGGTCGTCTTCGCCGCCGGGCAGCGCGGTGCCGCCGGTGTCGTTGTTACAGGCGGCAAGCAGTACCGACGCGGCCAGCAGGGCGGCGGCGGTGGGGGAAAATGAGCGTTTCATTGAGCTCTCTCCATGGTCTTTTTGCTGTGGATGGTTCGCGTCAAAAGGTCAGGCGCACGCCGGCGGTCAGGTTGCGACCGGGTTCCGGTACCGTGCGCGCCAGAAACGACGCGTGGTTCCACACTTCCTCGCCGAGCAGATTGCTGCCGCGCAGGAAGACGCTGTACTGGGGGTTGCCGGTGAAGGTGTAGCTCACCGTGGCGTTGAGCATGTCGTGGCCAGCGGTGCGGGTTTCGAAGCCGGCGATACGGTCCTGGGCGAACACGCGGTAGAACTCCAGCTCCGCGTCGAAGGCGCGCCAGTAGGTGTTGAGGCGCGCGCCCAGCCGCTGTGCCGGGATGCGCGGCAGCTCGTCGCCGTTGTCCTCGAATTGTGCGTAGACCGTGTCGCCGAACGCGGTGGTGGAGACGCGGTCGGTCCACTGGTAGGTGGCTTCCGCTTCGGCACCGGTGAACTCCACATCCTCCTGGCTGTACTTGATCAGGCGGAATTCCTCGATCTGGTCCAGGGTGCGGGCGTAGATGTAGTTCTGCACCCGGTTGTGGAACACGCCGATATCGAAGGTCAGGTCGCCCTGCACCTTGCGCAGATTCAGCCCCACGTTATGCGAGGTCTCGGTCTCCAGGTCGGCGTTGTTGGCGGCGCCGCCGCAGGTGAAGGTGTCGGACAGCAGGCCGCACTCATAGGTGTTGGTGGCCAGGTGCACGCCGCGCGCGTAGACCTCCTGGGTCTGCGGCAAACGCTGCGAGCGGGCCAGCGACAGGGACACGTTGTAAGCCGGCCGGAACGCCCAGGTCAGCGCGCTGGAAATCGACGTGGCGGAATCGCTCACCGAAGGCAGCGGGCGCTGGGCGTCATCGGGGTCCAGGTCCTGGTGCTCGTAGCGGGCGCCGGCCTCCAGCTGCCACTGATCGTTGAAGCGGTAGCGCTCCACGGCGAACAGGGCCGCCACCCGGGTGTCGGTTTTCGGCAGCAGGCCTTCCTCGCCGGTGGTTTCGATCTGGCCGTCGGTGAACTGGGTGCCCACCGTGCCGCGCCAGCCCAGGATCGGCGCGTGCTCCGCTTCCACCCGGGCGTCCACGCCCCGGTGGCGGAAGGTGGTGCCGATTTCGCCTTCCTCGATCTCATGGTGACGGTAGTCCGTGTGGCTGGCGCGCAGGCGCACCGCTTCCACGCCGTCGAACGGCTGGCGGTACTCGCCGCGCAGGTCCACCCGGCGGCTGTCCAGGTCCACGAACGGCGCTTCCTCTTCGCCGTGCTCGTGGTCGTGGCCGCCTTCCGCGCAATCCAGGCTGCCGCCGTTGGTGGTGCAGCCCTCGAACTCGTGGCTGTGGCCGGGCAGGCCGTAGAGGTCGCCCCGGTAGGAATAGGCGACCCCCAGGTAGCCCCGGTCACCGATCCAGGACAGCCCCAGGCTGGCGTTGTTGCTCTCCGCCCAGGTGCCGTCGATCTCCTGCTCGGTGAAGCCGTTCACCTCGTAGTTGTCGGCGTCGCGGCGGGCGCCTTCCACATGGATGGCCACGTTGTCGCCGGCACGGGTGGTCAGCCCCACGGCGCCGGCCTGTTCGTCGGCCACGGTGTTGCCCCGGGCGGAGACGAAGCCTTCCACCGGGCGGTCCGGCATGCGCGTGGGGATTTTGTTATCGAGCACGTTGACCACACCGCCGATGGCGCCGCCGCCATACAGCAGGGTGGACGGACCGCGCAGCACTTCCACCTTGCGCGACAGCATCGGTTCCACGGTGGTGGCGTGGTCCGGCGAGATGGTGGACATGTCGAACAGTTGCGCGCCGTCGGACAGCACGCTGACACGGGGCGCGGTCTGGCCGCGGATCACGGGCCGGCCGGCGCCGCCGCCGTAGGTGTCGGCGTGCACGCCGGGCAGGCCGTCCAGGGTGTCGCCCAGGGTGGCTTCGCTTTGCTGGAACAGCAGCTGGTCTTCAAGCAGGTCGAAAGAAGCCGGCGTCAGGTTGGCGTCGCTGCCCAGCGGCAGGGCGGACACTTCCACGGCGTCGAGCCGGTTGGTGTCGGTGGGCGCGGGCTCGGCGGCCGGCGCCACGGACCAGACCATGGCGGCCACGGTGGCGGCCGCCATGGGGGGCGTAAAGCGTTTCATGTTGTCTCCTGAATACAACCACGGGCCGCCATGGCGCTGCGCCATGGTCGGGCCCTGTAAGGGAAGTCAGTACTTGGAATTCAGGAGAAGTGGGGTGGCGCGCGCGCCGGGTGGATCTTGGTCGGGGTGGCCGCCACCGGACGACTGACGTCGGCGGGCGGTGTGGTGGTGTCGGGAAGAACCGGTGGCGGCGTGAACAGGGTGGGCACGCCCACCAGGCCGTGGCCCTGCACGCACAGGTCGCAGTCGTGGGCGACCACCGCGGACTGGCCGTCGTGGCCGTCGAGGATGTGCGCCGGCGCGTGCCAGGCGAGCAGCGTCTGCGCGACCAGCAGCAGGGTGACGAACAGTAACCGACCCTGAGGACGCCGCTCAGTCATGGGCGTCCCCGCAACGGTGGCCGGGCACCGGGTCGAAGCCGCCGGGGTGCCAGGGGTGGCACTTGCACAGCCGCTTTACCGCCAGACCGGAGCCGCGCAGGCTGCCGTGGGCCTCCACCGCCTGACGCGCGTACTCCGAACAGGTCGGATAGAACCGGCACTGATTCCCCAGCCAGGGGCTCAGTACGGTCTGGTACACACGCAGGGCGGCCAGCAGAAGGCGTTTCACGTTGGCATCCGGCTATAACTGGGGTTGATTCAACGGGGCATCATAGCGGTTATCGGGCGGATGTCGCCACCGCGATCTGCGAAAGGGGCCAACCCGAAGCCCGCCGGACGGCTCAGCCGCGCGTCCAGCGGGTGCCTTCGCGGGTGTCCTCGAGCTGGATGCCGGCGTCCTTGAGCTGGTCGCGAATTTCATCGGCGCGGGCGAAGTTCCGGTCTTTCTTGGCCTGGGTGCGTTCCGCCACCAGGCCGTCGATGGTGGCGTTGTCGAGGCCGTCTTCGCCGGCTTTTTTGTCCTGGAACCAGGCACTGGGTTCGGCTTCGAGCAGGCCGAGCAGGTGCGCGGCGGCCTGCAGCTCCGCTTTAAGCGCCGGTTTCTCGTTCAGCTCGGCCTTGTTGAGGCGTGCCGCGATCGCGTGCAGGGCGCTGATCGCCTCGGAGGTGTTCAGATCGTCGAGCAGAGCGATGAGCACCGGATGGTCCTCGGGCAGCCGGTAGTCCGCGTCGGCCTCCACCGTCTCGCCACGGCCGAGCAGGGCGTAATAGAGCGAATCCAGGCTGCTTTCCGCCTGCTCCAGCAATTCGGCGGAAAAGTTGAGCGGCGACCGGTAGTGGCTGGACAGCAGCGCGAAGCGCAGCACCTCGCCGGGAAACTTCGCCAGCAGATCACGCACCAGGCGGAAGTTGCCCAGGGATTTGGACATCTTCTCGCCGTCGATATTGATGTAGCCGTTGTGCATCCAGTAGCGCACGTAGTCGGTGCCGTGGGCGCAGCAGCCCTGGGCGATCTCGTTCTCGTGGTGCGGGAAGATCAGATCCTGCCCGCCGCCGTGAATATCGATCACATCGCCCAGATGTTTGTGGATCATCGCCGAGCACTCGATGTGCCAGCCCGGGCGCCCGCGGCCCCAAGGCGATTCCCAGCCGGGCTGGTCGTCGCTGCTGGGCTTCCACAACACGAAATCGCCGGGGTGGCGCTTGTAGTCCGCCACTTCCACCCGGGCGCCGGCGCGCATGTCTTCCAGGTTGCGGCCGGACAGCTTGCCGTAGTCGGGCATCGACTCCACCGCGAACAGCACATGGCCGTCCGCTTCATAGGCGTGGCCCTTGGCGATCAGGGTGGCGATCATGGCGGTCATCTCGCTGATATGATCGGTGGCCTTGGGCACGATGTCCGGCGGCAGAGTATTGAGCGCCGCCATGTCGTCACGGAAGGCGTCGGTGAAGCGCTCGGTGAGCGCGGTCATCGGCTCGCCGGTTTCCGCGCAGGCGGTGAGGATCTTGTCGTCGATGTCGGTGATGTTGCGGGCGTAGACCACCTTCGGATACAGCCGGCACAGCAGCCGGTAGAGCACGTCGAACACCACCACCGGCCGCGCGTTGCCGATATGCACGTAGTTATAGACCGTCGGGCCGCACACGTAGAGGGTTACCCGTTGCGGGTCGAGCGGCTGGAACACGTCCTTGTGGCCGGTGAGGGTGTTATGCAGTGTCAGCATGCTGGTCCGTCAGTGGTCATAAAGGTCCTTGGGATCGATAAGCGGTGACGTATCGATGCGTGCGGTGTCTCTGTCCAGTTTCCAGAAGAAACAGTCGCGCCGTCCAGTGTGGCAGGCCGCCCCGGTCTGCTCGACGCTGGCCAGCAGCACGTCGCCGTCACAGTCCACGCGCAGTGCCTTGAGCGTCTGCGTCTGGCCGGAGGATTCCCCCTTGCGCCACAGTGTCTGCCGCGAGCGGGAGTAATAACACACCCGCCCGGTGGCCAGGGTTTCCTCGATCGCCTCCCGGTTCATCCAGGCGAACATCAACACCTCGCCGGTGTCGTGTTGCTGGGCGATCACCGGCACCAGGCCGGCGTCGTTGAACGCCAGGTTGTCCAGCGCCTCGCCGAGCGGGACGCTGAAGCCTTCCGGTTGCTGTTCGTTGTCCTTGAACATGGGCGTTCCTCAGATCGGCGCGCGGGTTTCCTGAAACAACTGCTCCACGGCGTCTTCAAGGCCCAGTTCCTGGGTGTCCTTGGAGCCCAGGCTGCGGATCGCCACCTTGCGTTCTTCCGCTTCCTTTTCGCCCACCACCCAGATACGAGCGGTCTTGGCTTTGGAGTGTTCGCGAACCTTGAAACCGATTTTTTCGTTGCGGGTATCCAGCTCCGCCGGAATCCCCTTGGCTTTGAGCAGCGCCACCGCCTCGGCGGCGTAGTCGTCCACCGCGTTGGTAATGGTCGCCACCACCACCGGGCTGGGTGACATCCACAGCGGCAGATGGCCGGCGGTGGATTCGATCAGAATGCCCAGGAAGCGTTCCAGCGAACCGAGCACCGCCCGGTGCAGCATCACCGGCCGCTGGCGGGAGCCGTCCTCGGCCACGTATTCCGCGTCCAGCCGTTCGGGCAGCACGAAATCCACCTGCAGGGTGCCGCACTGCCAGTCGCGGCCGATGGCGTCGCGCAGCACGAACTCCAGTTTGGGGCCGTAGAAGGCGCCTTCTCCGGGGTTCAGCTCGCATTCCAGGCCCAGGGACTCCACCGCGCCGCGCAGGGCGCTCTCGGCTTTGTCCCAGGTTTCGTCGGAACCGGCGCGCTTTTCCGGGCGGTCGGAGAACTTGATGCGGAATTCCTCGAAACCGAAGTCCTTGTACACCTCGCGCAGCATTTCAATAAAGCTGGCGGTCTCCGGGTTGATCTGACCCTCGGTGCAGAAAATATGGGCGTCGTCCTGGCTGAACGAGCGCGCCCGCATCAGGCCGTGCAACGCGCCGTGGGCTTCGTTGCGGAACAGCGCCGTGAACTCGCCCATGCGGATCGGCAGGTCGCGGTAGCTTTTGATGCCCTGGTTGAATATCTGCACGTGGCCGGGGCAGTTCATCGGCTTGATCGCCATTTCCCGGTCGTCGTGGGTGCAGACCGTGAACATGTCGTCGCCGTACTTGTCCCAATGCCCGGATTTTTCCCACAGGATGCGGTCCATCAACTGAGGGGTCGCGACCTCTTCATAGTCGTACTTGACCATCTTGTCGCGGATGTAATTTTCCAGGTTCTTGCGCAGACGCCAGCCCTTGGGGTGCCAGAACATGCTGCCCACCGCTTCCTGCTGAATATGGAACAGGCCCATTTCCCGGGCCAGTTTGCGGTGGTCACGCTTCTCCGCTTCCTCGAGCTGCTTGAGGTAGGCGTTGAGTTCCTTCTTGTCGCGCCAGGCGGTGCCGTAGATGCGCTGCAACTGAGCGTTTTCCGCGTTGCCGCGCCAGTAGGCACCGGCCACTTTCATCAGTTTGAAGCCGTCGCCGAGCTTGCTGGTGGCCGGCAGATGCGGGCCCCGGCACAGATCAATGAACTCGCCCTGGCGGTACAGGGAGACTTCCTGGTCGGCGGGCAGGTCGCGGATGATCTCGGCCTTGAAGTCCTCGCCCTGCTTCAGAAAGAAGCTGACCGCCTCGTCCCGGTCCCAGACTTCACGGCGGATATCCTCGTTACGGCGTACGATCTCCTGCATGCGCTTTTCAATCGCACCCAGGTCGTCCGGGGTGAAGGGTGCTTCCCGGTAGAAGTCGTAATAAAAGCCGTTCTCGATGGTCGGGCCGATGGTCACCTGGGTGTCCGGGAACAATTCCTGCACCGCTTCGGCCATCACATGGGCGGCGTCGTGGCGAATCAGTTCCAGCGCGTCGTCGTGTTCGCGGGTGATGATCTCCACTTCGCTGCCGTCGGTGAGCGGCAGGTACACGTCCGTGAGACGACCGTCGGCTTTCGCCGCCAGGGCCTGTTTGGCGAGTTTTTTGCTGATCCGTCCGGCGATCTCCAGGGCGGAGGCCGGCTGATCAAACTCCATAGTTGCCCCGTCGGGCAGTCGATAGCTCACGCTCATGGGTGACACGGAATCCGAGTAATGGGTTGGCTGGGGAAAAATCCCCATCAGAACCGGGGAATGGTAGGCAATCGCCCTCTCACGTTCAAGCAAGGTTCCTTTACGCTGGTGACAGCCTGTGCCTATGCTTATCCCTTCGGACCCACAGGACAACCGAATGAATAAGTTGCAGCGGGTGCCGGACCCCCACCTTCCCCCTCTGTTGCGGGTGGCCCGGCAGATCAATGAGCAGCGCGATCTGGCGCCGCTGATCGAGGCCGTGCTGGAAGAGGCGCAGGCGCTCGCCAGCGCCGAAGCCGGCGTGCTCTGGCTGTACCGTGAAGAGGGCGGCAGCGAATGGCTGGACTGCGCCCGGCACTGCAGCAACGGCCCGGAAGGGGCGCCGGTGTGCGCCCTGGAGGGACCGCGCCTGCCCCTGGATGATGACCACGCCGAGCGTCCCGCGGTGCGGGTGGCGCGCTCCGGGCAACCCCTGCATCTGACCGCCGCCGACCGCCTTGACGCGCAGGACCTGGCCCTGCTGGTGCCGCTGCTGGTTCGCCAGGTGGACGCCCTGCTGCTGGTGCCGATGCGCAACCACGAAGGCGTGGTGGTGGGCGTGCTGCAGCTCGTGAACCCCCATTCGGACCGCACGCGGCACGACGACGCCGTGCCCGCATCGGTGCTGGCGTTGCTTGAGGCGTTGGCCGGGTACGCCGGCATCGCCCTCAACAACCTGCTGCTGGTTCAGGAACTCAAGGATCTGCTCGACGCTTTCGTCAAGGTGATCGCCCGCGCCATCGACGCCAAGAGCTCGCACACCAGCGCGCACTGCGAGCGGGTGCCCCTGCTCACCGAGTTGCTGGCCCGGGCCGCCTGTGACGACCAGACCCGGTTCGCTGATTTTCAGCTCGACGAAGACGGCTGGTACGAATTGACGGTGGCCGCCTGGCTGCACGACTGCGGCAAGCTGGCGACCCCGGACTCGGTGCTGGATAAGTCCACCAAACTGCACAGCCTGCACGACCGCATCGAAATGGTGGCGGCCCGCTTCGCGGTACTGCGCAGCGAGGCGGAACGCCGCTATGAAAGGGAGGCGCTGACGGAACCGGCCCGCGAGCCGTTGTTCCGCGAGCGCATGGAAGAGACCGTGCAGACCCTCAGCGACGATCTCGCCTTTCTCGAGCGCATTAATAAAGGCGGTGAATCCATGGCGCCGGAGGACCAGGCGAGAGTGCGGCGTATCGCGGAAACCGTTTGGATCGACGCGCACGGACAGCGGCGCCCGCTGTTATCCGAGGACGAGGTCAAAAACCTCTGCATTCCCAGGGGCACGCTCACCGAAGAAGAGCGCCGCATTATCAACGGGCATATGGACATCACCCTGGAGATGCTCGAATCCCTGCCGTTCCCGCGCAAGCTGCGTCGGGTGCCGGAATACGCCGGCGGTCATCATGAACGCATGGACGGGCGCGGCTTTCCGCGCGGGCTGACCCGCGAGCAGATGTCGGTGCCGGCACGGATCATGGCGATCGCCGATGTGTTCGAGGCGCTGACCTCCCGAGAGCGGCCTTATAAAGAACCGCTCAAGCTGTCCGAAGCGCTCGGCATCATGCAGCGCATGCGCGACAACCAGCACCTGGACCCGGACCTGTACCGCTTGTTTCTGGACGCCGGTGTCTGGCGCGACTATGCGTTGACCGCCCTGGATCCGGCGCAGCTGGATGTGGAGGACGCTTCGCCCTATTACTAGGCCCGGGCGTCGCCCTCAGAGAGTGACCACGCGGCCCTGGTCGCTCATATAGGCGACCCGGTTCCGGCCCGCGCCCTTGGCCTGATAGAGCGCTTCGTCGGCGCATTTGATCAGGTTGGTAGCGTCATTGTCGCAGTTGCCGGCACTGGCGACGCCGACACTGATGGTCACGACCTGGCTGATGCGGGAACCGGTGTGGGGCAGGCCAAGCTGTTCAATGCGTGTGCGCATGCGCTCCGCGAACACCAGGGCGTCCTTGAGGCTGGTATCCACCAGCACCACCACGAATTCCTCACCGCCGTAACGGGCGACGAAATCCTTGCTGCCCTGGGCCATGGAGCGGGGGATGGACGCCACGGTTTTCAGGCAGTCGTCCCCGGCCAGGTGCCCGTAGGTGTCGTTGTACTGCTTGAAAAAATCAATATCGAACAGCACCAGGGTGATGCGTTCGGACACGCCGCCCCGGCCGAAACCGTGCAGCACCTCGTCGAGGCGGTTTTCCATGCCGCGGCGGTTCAGGCAGCCGGTGAGGCCGTCCACGGTGGCCTGGTTTTCCAGGATGCGATTGGCGGAGTGCAGCTCGTCACGGTGCTGGAAGAGCACGTTTTCGGAAAGGAAATGCTGGCGCAGCAGCCGTTCGTAGATGTATTGGCCGAACAGGCTCATGCTGGCACTGGCCACCGACAACAGCAGCAAAACCAGGGACAGATCCCGGTCCACGCGGTCGCTGCCGAACAGCGTCAGGAACAGAATGCCAAGCATCACCAGGCTGCTGGCGGCGGCCAGATGGAAGGGCACGCGCAACACCACACAGGCCATCAGGATCGCCAGCGGGGTCTGCAGGAACAGCCCGAACGCCATGGTGTGATCCACGTGCAGGCCCATCCAGTTGCCGGTCAGCGCCACCGCGAACGCCACGGCGAGACTGGACACATGCAGCCAGCGGCGCCAATCCGCCCGGCGCGCGATCAGGGCGTTGGCCACGACCAGCATCACGCACAATAAGCGCGGCCGCCAGGTCGTCGCCGCGGCCTCCGGGGAAATGGTGTATTCCACGATCAATGCAAGGATCAGCAGCGCCACCAGGCTGGCCGCCGCCCAGGGTGTCACGCTGGCCACGCTACCACGGAAATAGTCCGCGAAATCGCGCTCCAGCGGGGCGGGCAAACGCAGGTGCCAGGGCAGTCGTATATCGTTGCCGTTGGGTAAACTGCTCGTCCGTTGAGGTTCGTTTTTCAACTGCTTTTATCCCCCCGATACCGCCGGTGTGATTACTTCGCCAGCCGGTCGGCATCGCAACCATCGGGTCTTCGCATGACAAGTTTAGAGTAACGACGTTGGTTGCCCTAAACCATCGCGCGCCGAACGCGCCGTCGCTATGGCCAGTTTTCAGGCGGTCGGCCGGGAGCCATCCAGCAGCGCGATCAGCGCGCGCCGTTTGGCGGCGGGCAGGCGGCGGAAATGATCAAGCAGGAAACGCTCCTCGTCTCCCGCCGGCACCGCGGGCTCGTCGCCGGGCAGCTGGACCGGCCAATTGTTCATACTGTGCCTGAGTCGCGCGACGATCTCCGCGTTCATGCTGCGGTGACTCATGCCGGCCGCCTGGGCGACCCAGTCCCGCATGCCGAGAGGAAAGCGAACCACGAACTTCTCGGACCGGGTACGTTCCGCCTGTTTCATAGTGCGCACAACACCCTGAGAAAAACATCACGATACGCATTTTTTTGCTTTAAATCGATACGTCTGTCCCAGGGGACGCCCAGAAAGCGACACGGTTAACATCTTGTCGCGGTTTGGTATACCCTTCGCTCTTATATCCTGCTCCGGGCATTCACGCCATGAATCTTGCCAGCGCCGACCTCAACCTGCTCAAGTACCTGGACGTGCTGCTGCGCGAGAAGAACGTGACCCGCGCCGCCGAACAATTGGGCATCACCCAGCCGGCGATGAGCAACTGCCTTAAGCGCCTGCGGCACATGTTCGGCGACCCCCTGCTGATCCGCACCAGCGAAGGCATGACCGCCACCGACCGGGCGTTGGAACTACAACCCCTGGTGCGGCAATTGATCAGTCAGGCCGAGTCGCTGTTTACGCCGGAAGATGTCTTCCGGCCCGCCGAGAGCCGCCGCGTATTCCGCATCATGACCAGTGATTACGCCGAGGCTACCTTGGTACCGCATATCGTGCGCCGATTGCGTGAAGAAGCCCCCAACGTGGTTCTGGATTTCCTGACGCCCTCGGACGTGAGCTACCCGGATATGGAGCAGGGGCGGGTAGACATGGCCGTGAACCGGTTCAACGAGATCCCCGGTTCGTTTCATCAGGTGACCCTGTGGCGGGATTCGTTTTCCTGTCTGCTCAACCGGGACAACCCCATCGCCCGCCGTTTCGATCTCAACAGCTACCTGTCCGCCCAGCATATCTGGGTGTCGAAGACCGGCTTCGGGGTGGGGTTCGGCATGAACCCGGAAAAGCTCGGCGGCCTGGGCTGGATCGACCACGCCCTGCAGCGCATCGGGCGTGCCCGCAAGATCAGCATCTTCACCCGCCACTATCAGATGCCCGCCCTGCTGGCGATGAACAACGACCTGGTCGCCACCCTGCCCAGCCGGGTGGCGCGCATGCAGGCGCAGAACGCGCGGCTGGTGATTAAATCGCCGCCGTTCGAAATTCCCGAGTTCGAACTGAAAATGGCCTGGTCGCCGCTGCTCCACCACAACACCGCCCACCGCTGGCTGCGCCGCCTGATCCAGGAAGAAGCCGAGCAGATTCTCGCTGAAGACCCATGAAAGCAGTTAACAGTTGATAGTTGACAGTTGATAGCTGCGCGGGAGGGCGTGTTGCGGGCTGACGTGGGAGGGGCCGCGTTTAGGGCGGAGGGTGGGCTTGCCGATATGCAAAGGCGGCGCTGCGAATCCGCAACGCCTTGTTTCGCTATCAACTGTCCACTATCAACTATCAACTGGCTCTTCAGTGCTGTGGTCACAGCACTGAAGAGCCCTGCAGCCAGCCCGCTTTGGCGCGGCCGGGGTTGTCTTCGCCGGCCTCGGCGATGGCGCCTTTGCCGACGCCTTCGAAGGCGCGCACCCGGAAGCGCTTGCCGGGGGCTTCGCGGGCCAGTTCTTCGGCGATATGTTCGGCGAGATTTTCCACCGTGGAGTCGGTGTCCACCAGGTAGCAGTGGTCCTCGGGGATCACCAGCTCGAAATGGCCCTGCTCGGCGTCGTAGCGGAAACGATGGTGGGGCACCTCTTCCACGTAGTAGGTGCCTTCCAGATCCGCGCGGGTGCCGATGTAGATGTCTTCCCAGCGGTCGGCCCAGAGCTTTTCCCAGTAACGGCTGCGGCGCCCGTTTTCGAAGATCTCGATGCCGGAGCGGTGGCCGTGGGCAATGCGCTGGCAATTGCCAGCGTGCTTCTTGAGGCCGTGGGAGTAGTGGTAGAACGGCGCCGTGCCGGTGTCCTGCTCGCGCAGCACCACCCGCACCTCGGTGACGTTATCGGGCACCGCGTCCTGGATCAGATCCATCAGATAGAGGGTGACACCGGCCTTGGTGATGGCGGTGCCGGACAACTCCAGAATGCTGTCGGCCGGCGCCACCATGCGGATCTCGCCGGCCAGGTAGCGCCACTCCAGGCTGATGTGGCCGTCATCGCGGCGGTGCAGGCCGAGCAGATCGCTCTCGCCGGGTAGCAGCAGGCGGTGGTCCACCCGTTCGTCCACGGCGTGCTTCAGGGCTTTCTTGATGTGACCGAAATCGAACACCATGCCCTGGGCGTCCAGGTCGCCGGACAGCTCCAGGTCCACGATCCAGGATTCGCCCACCATGCCGCGTTTGGCGTGCAGGTAGGAAAAATCCACCACGGTCAGATTTTCAACGAAAAGCGTGGCCATAGAGCCCCGTCGGTTGGAGGGTGAGCGGTTATTGCCGCCATTATAGTCAGTCGGGGCGCCAGGACTCACCCCAAGTTCGATAAATAAGCCCCCGTTCTTCCCGGTGTTGTGAACAGGAACACGCGGCCCGGCCCGCGGTCCACCTGTCTGGCAACCGGCTCCGGCTTGTTCTATGGTTGGGAGCCTCTGAACGCGCCTCTGCCTGCCCGAAAACCGGACGTCCGCGCGCCAGTCCGCGCGGTGAAAGGAAAAGACCATGAGCGAAACGATTTTCTCCAAGATCATCGACCGGGAAATTCCGGCGGATATCCTCTACGAGGACGACCTGTGCCTGGCGTTCAAGGACGTCAATCCGCAGGCGCCGACCCACTTCCTGGTGATTCCCAAGAAGCCGATTCCCAAACTTTCCGACGCCCAACCGGGCGACAAAGAGCTGCTCGGGCACCTTTTATTGGTCGCCGGCCAGGTGGCCGGGGAACAAGGGCTTGAGGATTTCCGTCTGAATGTGAACAACGGCGCCGGCGCCAGCCAGACCGTGTTCCATTTGCACGTGCATGTGCTGGGCGGACGCCCGTTCAGCTGGCCGCCGGGCTGATGCCCGGCCACCCGTTTGAATGAATCAGGCGGGCACAATAAAAACGCAAAATAAAAAGGAGCACACTATGAACAAGTCCTTGGTTGTTATTACCCTGTTGTTGACCGTCACCGGCCTGGCCCGGGCGGTCCCGCCGCAAAACCCCGAGCAGGTCAACGCCATGATCGCGGAGCTGAAAACCCTGCATCAACAGGGCGTTGAGCTGCACCGTGACTACGACGCCAACGATAAGGCGCAGCTCAAGGCCTGCCAGGCCGAACACACCGGGCTGGGCGCCCAGGCCACGGAACTGCGTAACCGCGCCGCCAAGCTGCCGGAACTGGCCTACCGGGTGAACCTCACCATGGCCGCCAATGACGCCGTGGGCTGTGTGTCCTGCACCAGCGACGGCAGCGATTGCGACGCCATTCCCGCCGCCCTCAAACGGGTCGACCGGCAAATGAAAGCCGGCACCGACGCCGCCGGCGGCGACTGACGCCGATATCCGTTATTCTGAAGGCCCCGAACCGACAGGATGACCCCCAATGGCGGCATGGATAGAACCGGTCACGCTGGAAGGCGAGCACGTGGTGCTGGAACCCCTGGCGCTCGACCACGCCGGCGCGCTGGCCGACGCCACCGCCGACGGTGAACTCTGGAAATTGTGGTACACCTTCGTGCCGGCGCCGGACCAGGTGGCCAACTACATCGATACCGCCCTGGAAGGCCGCGACCGGCATGGTGACCTGCCGTTCGCGGTCCGCCACCGGCAAAGCGGGCGGGTGATCGGCAGCACCCGCTTTTTCCGCGCCGACCCGGATAACCGCCGCCTGGAACTGGGGCACACCTGGTACGCCCGGCGTTTCCAACGCAGCGCCGTGAACAGTGAATGCAAACTGCTGTTGCTGGGCCACGCCTTCGAACGCCTGGAGGCAATCGCCGTGGAGCTGCGCACCCACTGGCACAACCACGCCTCGCGCAACGCCATTGCCCGCCTCGGCGCCAAGCAGGACGGCGTGTTGCGACACCACACGCTGAGTGCCGACGGCATCTACCGGGACACGGTGGTGTTCTCCATTCTCAGTCAGGAATGGCCGGCGGTGCGCCAGAATCTCAACCTGCGGCTGGGCCGCTAGTATGAATTACTTCGCGCATCTCACCTTGGCGCGGCCCACGGTGCCGTCCAAGGTGGGGAACCTGCTGGGGGATTTCATGCGCGGTGTCCGCGAGCCGGACCTGCCGGAGGCGGTGCGCCTGGGGCTGCACAATCACCGTCTGGTGGACCGTTTCACCGATCATCATCCGCTGGTGATCGAGAGCCGCGCATTGTTCTCCCCGCAGCGGCGCCGTTTCGCCGGGGTGGCGCTGGATGTGTTGTTCGATCACTTCCTGATCCGCCACTGGTCCCGCTTCCATGACACGCCGCTGGTGCAGGCCATCGACAAGGACTACCGCTTGCTGCGTGACGGCGCCGCCTTGATGCCGGCGACGATGCGCGCCACCACCGGGCGCATCGTCGAGCACGACTGGTTCGGGCATTACGCGGATCTGCAGAACGTGGGCCGGGCGCTGGACCGCATCGCCGCCCGGGTGCGTTTCGCCAATCGTTTTGACGGGGCGATCGAGGATATCGAGCGCCACCACGGCCGGCTGGAAGCGGTCTTTTTGGCGCTTTACCCGGCGTTGCGGGAACACGTCGACGAGCACGCCCTGGAAGCCCCGCCCGCCGACGACGGGGGCGTTACAGCGGGTTGATGTCGAGCGCCGCCATGGTCTCCTGGTAGAGACTTTCCGCCCGCTTCTTATTGCGCGCCAGCGGTGAGCGGGCGGCCGGGCCCTTGGCGTCGAAATAGCCGCCGGTGACGCCGTAGAACTCCTCGTCCAGGGCCATGCGCACCGGCAGCCGCGCCGCTTTTTCCGGGGTGGTCAGGGTGGGGCGGATCAGCTTCATCGCCAGGTTCGGCACATGGCGGAAAATCGGCGTGTCCACGCCGCCAGGGTGCAGGGCGTTGCTGGTGATCCCCTGGGCGGCGAGCCGCTGGGCCAGCACGTCGCTGAACAGAATATTGGCGAGCTTGGACTGACCGTAGGCGTCCATCACCAGATACGGCCGGCGGCCGCGCCAGGTGTTGCTGTTAATGCGGCCGAGCCAGTGGGCCACCGACGCCACATGGATCACCCGGGCGTCCTCGCGCTGGTGCAGCAACGGCAGCAGCAGGTGGGTAAGCAGCACCGGGGCCAGATAGTTCACGCCGATCTGCATTTCGAAGCCGTCCTGGGTGAACTGCTGGCGGGTCGGCACCACCCCGGCGTTATTGATCAGCACGTCAATGCCGTCTAGCTCGTCGTTGAGGCGGCGGGCACAGCCGCGCACCTGGGCCAGGTCGGACAGGTCGAGCGGGAACAGCCGCACCCGTGCCTGGGGATGGCCGCCCTTGATGCGCGCCAGCGCCGCCTGTCCCTTGGTCTGGTCGCGGCAGGCAAGCACCACTTCCGCGCCGCGCCCGGCCAGTTGCTGCGCGGTGCAAAACCCGATGCCGGAGTTGCCGCCGGTGATCAGAACCCTTTTATTCATCTGCGTTCCCTCCTTTGTGAAGCGGCCAGACTAGCATAGAAAAAATGCCGAAAGCGGTACCCGGAAAGCGCCGTTGCACGGGCGCTGCGGCCTGTTACCGGGGCGCTGCCCGAGCACCGGTCCAGCGCTTGATGGCGGCGGTGACCCTGGGCCAGTGTCGCCCTTGCAGCAGCAGATGCGGCCCCTGCGGAAAAGTCTGATAATCGCCGCGCGGGCCGAGCCGTTCGCGCAGCCGCTGAATGCCCACGGCCGGCACCGAGGTGTCGAGGTCGCCGTACAGCAACAGCGTGGGCACGCGGATCAGGCCGGCCTCGTCGCTGGCGCTGTCGGCCAGCTGAATCAGGCCCCAGTAGGCGTCCATGCGCACCTGGTGCATCACCAGCGGGTCGCTGGCGCGCCGCCGGGCGGCCGCCGGTTGCAGGTCCGGGTCATGCGGGGACCGGGCCACATCCAGAGGGTAGCCCGGCGCCAGGGTGGCCGCCGAGGCGATCAGAACGTTCCAGCCGTAGCGCAGTCGAATGCCTTCGCGGACCGCCGGCGCCGCCAGAATCAGGCCGTTCAGCGGTATTTCCGGGTGGCGGCTGGCCACCAGCATGGCCACCGCGCCGCCCAGGCTTTCGCCGAGCAGGAACAGGGGCGTGCCGGGGTGCTGATCGGCAAGCCGGCGCGCGGCTCCGGCGGCCTCGGCCACCAGACGCGTTTCCCCGGCCCAGCGGCCGTCGGCGAGCATGCGGGTGCCGAAGCCGGCCTGATCAAAGCTGTACACCTGGTAGCCGGCGGCGGCCAGATCCGGCGCCGCCAGGTCGAACGCGGCGCTGTAGTCGCCGAAGCTGTGCAGCGCCAGAATCACGGCTTTGGGCTCGCCCGGTGTGTCCCAGGCGCGCAGCTCCAAGGGCGGCGGCACCGGCGCGCGCCCGGCGCAGGCCGACAGGCTGCTGATCAGTAACAGGAGAACAAGGGGTTTCAATGCGGACATCGACCCAGTATGGGCAAGGCCTCGTGAATGCCGGGTGGGTACTATTCGCTCTGTTGTTGGCGGGCCCGGCGCCCGCCGAGGACTTTTCCCAGCGGCGTACGGTCACCGCCACCGCCTTTAATTCGTTGCCGGGCCAGGGGCATGGCGAAGACCACAGTCTGGCGGCCTGGGGCGACACCCTGGTACCGGGCATGAAAGCCATCGCCGTGTCCCGGGACCTGCTCGCCGCCGGTCTGGATTACGGCACCGCGGTGAAAATTGAAGGGCTGGACGGCACCTGGTACGTACGCGACAAGATGCACGCCCGCTGGCGTAACAAGATCGATATCTACCTGGGGGAGGACCGGGAGGCGGCCCTGGAATGGGGCCGCCGGCGCGTCGAGATCCGCTACTAATCGCGGCTCAACCACGCCATCAGGGCGCGGGTGGCCCGCTGCGGCACGACTTTCTCCAACAGCACGGTGAAGCGGAACGGCAGCCCCACCGGCACATGCACCCGGGGGTCGCCTTGCAGGGTGTCGAAGGCGGCCCGGGCCACATCGTCGGCGCTCAGTTTCACGCCCATGCGGCGCACCACCGGCGCCTCGAACGCCTGCTTGTTGACCATGCCGGTGTTCACGAACGGCGGCATCAGGTCCTGCACGCGGATGCCGTGGTGCCGCCATTCCAGATCCAGCGCCTCGGTGAGGCCGCGCACCGCGAATTTCGACGCCGAGTAGCTGGCCAGGTGCGGCACACCGTACAGCGCCGACGCGGAGCTCATATTGAGCACTCGGGGGGAGCGGGATTGTTTCAGGTAGGGCAGGGCGGCCAGGCACATCTGCAGGGTGCCGGCCACGTTCACGTCCAGGGTGAAACGGTGCTGCTCGGCGCTCAGGTCCTCGAAATGCCCCATGCGCAACACGCCGGCGCTGTTGAAAAGCACATCCAGACGGCCGCCGGTGCTCTCCGCGAAGGCCGCCACCGCCGCCTCGCACTGGGCCATGTCGGTGACGTCCAGGCGCTGGTACCAGCAACGCTCCCCCAGCTCGGCGTGCACCGCCTGCAGGGCGCCTTCATTGACGTCCAGCAGGCCCACCCGCCAGCCGTCGGTATGAAAGCGGCGCGCGGTGGCCAGGCCGATGCCGCTGGCGGCACCGGTGATCAGAATGCTGTCCATCTTGTTCCCCCAGGATTATTGTGCCGGCGGGGTGCCCATCGGCAGCGTGAATTCCCCTTCCCGGTCGAAGTGGATCGGAAACGCCAGCCCGGCCACCCGCGCGCTGCCCTTGAGCTGATAGTTCAGCGGCTCGCCGGCGTTTTGCTGCAGGCGTTGCAGTTGCTGCAGGGTGCCCAGCAGGCTGGTGGACACGCTGGTGGTGATCAGCACATCGTCCAGTGCCGGCAGCGTGATCGCTTCGTTATTGTTGCCCCGCGCCAGGCGTTCGCCATTGACCAGAATCTCGTAATCCAGGGCCTTGATGGTCACCGCCCGGTCATTGGGGTTGCGTGCGCGCAGCACCGCTTGCCACCGTTGTTCGAATACGCCGACGCTTTCCAGGCGCAATGACGACAGGCTCACTTCCGGCGCCTCCAGGCCGGAAAAACTCTGGCAGGCGGTGGTGAGCAGCAACAGAACGGGCAGGCTTAAACGGGCCAGCATTGACATAACGACTCCATCAGATCTTCGGCGACCCCCGGCGGCAATGATACCGCAGTCGCGCCGGCCCCGCCCGCCCCGCGACCGGTGCACTCTTGACCCCAACGGTACTTGAAAAGCCGCCCCGGTGAGGTCAGACATAGGGGGAGTGAAGGATTACCCACGCCGACTGGAGTCTCAATGGACGCTCTCTGGCCCTCGGAGCGGGAACTGGCCCTGCTTACGGACCTGTACGAACTGACCATGGCGCAGGCCTACTGGCGGGACGATCACCGCGGCGAGGCGGTGTTCAGCCTGTTTTTCCGCAAGCTGCCGGCGGGGCGTCGCTTCGCGGTGGCCTGCGGGCAGGAGTACGCCGCCCACCTGATTCGCGGGCTGCGTTTCCATCCCGAGCAGATCGAGCGGCTGCGGCAACTGGATCTGTTCGAGGACGCCTTCCTGCGCTGGCTGGCGGATTTCCGCTTCGAGGGCGAGATCCGGGCGTTGCCGGAGGGCTCGGTGGTGTTCCCCAATGAGCCGCTGCTGGAGGTGCGGGCGCCGGTGATCCAGGGGCAGCTGCTGGAAAGCTTGTTGATGAACTACGTCAACCTGGAAACGCTGCTCGCTTCCAAAGCGGCGCGCATGGTGCTGGCCGCCGACGGCGTGCCGGTGGTGGACTTCGGCATGCGCCGCATGCACGGGCTGGAAGCGGCCTGGCGCGGCGTGCGCGCCTACCGGGTGGCGGGCATCGCCGGCACCAGCAACGTGCTGGGCGGCTTGAGTTTCGATGTGCCGGTGCGCGGCACCATGGCGCATTCCTATGTCCAGTCCCACGATGACGAAACCGACGCACTGCGCCGTTACGCCCGGGACTACCCCGGCACCACTCTGCTGGTGGACACCTACGACACTCTTCGTGGCGTCGACCGGGTGATCGCTCTGGTACGCGATGAAGGGCTGGACGTGGGCGCCGTGCGGATCGACTCCGGTGACCTCGGCGAGCTGGCCGGTCAGGCGCGGCGCAAGCTTGATGCCGCCGGGCTCGACCGTGTCCGCATTGTGGTCAGCGGCGGTCTGGACGAGGAAAAAATCCAGGCGCTGGTGCGAGCCGGGGCGCCCATCGACGGTTTCGGCGTGGGTACGGAAATGGGCTCGGTGGCGGACGCCCCGTCGCTGGATTTCGCCTACAAGCTCACCGAGTACCAGGGCCGCCCGCGCCTCAAGACGTCGCCGGGCAAGCCGCTCTACCCGGGCGCCAGGTGTGGCGCTTCAGTGACGGCGACGGCGCTTGCCAATACGACGAGATCACCGGCCGCGACGAGGCCCGTGACGGGGTACCGCTGTTGCGGCCGGTGGTGGAAAACGGCGAGGCGGTGGCGCCGCCACCGGACCCGGATCAGGCCCGCCAGCGGCTGCGGGATCAGCTGACCAGCCTGCCGGAGGCGGTGCGTTCACTGGCCCCGTTGGAGGAGGCCGGCGGCGTTTATCCGGTGCGCCTCAGCGAGGCGCTGGAAACTCTGCGCCGCGACACGGTGTCGGCGCTGGACTGATCAGCGCCAGTGCCGGTGCAGGAAGTCGCGGCACTCCGTCAGCGCCAGGTCGGCGTCGTGCAGCATGCCGGCGTGCAGTTGGAACACGTGCCAGCGGCCCGGGTAGCACTGGTAGCGGGCGTCGCAGTCGGCGCCGTCCAGCGCTTCGGCCAGGCGCTCGCTGTCGTTGGCGAGAATCTCGTCGCTGCCGGTCTGGATCAGCAGGGGCGGCAGCCCGTCCAGATTGCCCAGCAAGGGGGACGCGCCGGCGCCGTCGCGCTGCTCGCCGGCGTAGGCGTTGGCGGCGAACGCCAGCCAATGCCGGTTGAGCATGGCTTCGCCGGGCACGGTGAGCGGTGTTTCCGTCAGCGTCAGATCCACCCAGGGCGAGAACATCAACGCGCAGGCGGGCAGCGGCTGGCCTTCGTCGCGCAGCCGCTGCAATAACGCCAGGGTCAGGCCGCCGCCGGCGGAGTCGCCGGCCACCGCCAGGCGCTCCGGCGGGTGGCCTTTCTCCAGCAGCGCCAGGTAGGCGCGGTGGGCGTCGTCCAGGGCCGCCGGGAACGGGTGCTCCGGCGCCAGCCGGTAATCGGCCACCGCCACGCTGGCGTCCGCCAGCCTTGCCAGATGACTGGTCAGCGCCCGGTGGGTGACCGGCGCGCCGCTCACATAGCCGCCGCCGTGCAAATAGAGCACCGTACCGCTGTGGCCGTTGCCGGTCAGTTCCACCGGCACCGGGCCCAGCACCGTGCGCCGTCTGGGCACGCCGCGGGCGGGCAGGGTGGTGCGTGACAGCGCCGCCAGCCAGCGCCGTTGCAGGGCCACCGGGCTGCGGGACAGGAACGCGGGTTTCAGCAGAACGCTGAGGCTGCCGCGCAGCGTGGCAGCCAGTAGTTTCTGGCCGCGCGTGGGCGCGGCGCCGCCGGTTTCACGGGTGCAACTCATAGTCTTCCGGGTCCAGGTGTCGGGTGCGTTGCCGGTAGCTGAAGGTAAAGCCCGGCCAGTTGTTGGTGTTCTTGCCGCTGGCGGTTTTGTACCAGCTCTCGCAGCCCTGGTCCCAGACGGTGTCGCGCATGCGGGCCTGCAGCTGGCGGTTGAAATCGTCCTGCACGCCGGGGCGCACGTCCACGAAGCGGTGGCCGTCCCGCTCCAGGGTTTCCAGGGCGCTGATCACATAGGCGATCTGCGATTCGATCATGTAGATGATCGAGTTGTGGCCCAGGTTGGTGTTGGGCCCGTACAGCATGAACAGGTTGGGGAAGCCGTGCACGGTGATGCCCAGGTAGGCTTCGGCGCCGTCGCGCCAGGCCTGGTTGAGGTCCTGGCCGCGCCGGCCGGTGATCGCCATCGGCGCGAGAAAGTCGGTGGCCTGGAAGCCGGTACCGTAAATGATCACGTCCGCCGGGTGGTGTTCACCATCGACGTCTTCCACGCCGTCAGTGGTGATTGCGCGCACGCCGCCGGTGATCACCGGAATCCGGTATTTGGTCAACGCCTGGTAGTAGTCATTGGAAATCAGGATGCGCTTGCAGCCCATCGGATAGTCCGGCGTCAGTTTGGCCCGGGTGTCCGGGTCCGGCACGCACTGGTTCAGGTGCTTCTTGAACAGGTATTCGTGAAAACGCATGGCGCCCTGCAGGCTGGTGAAGCCCAGCACCCGCGCCTCGTTCTGCGCGTACACCCGCGCCCGGTCCAGTTTTTGAAGCAGCGGAAAGCGCGCCATCAGGCGTTGCTCGGTGGCCGAGTAAGGCCGGTCCGGTTTGGGGATCACATAGGGCGCCGACCGTTGGAACAGCAGGACCTGTTTCGCCTGTTTGGCGATTTCCGGTACGAACTGAATCGCACTGGCGCCGGTGCCGATCACTGCCACGGTCTTGCCGGTGAGGTCCACATCGTGGTTCCAGCGGGCGCTGTGAAAAGTCTCGCCGGTGAAGCTGTCGCGCCCCGGCAGATTCGGCCAGGCCGGCCGGTTGAGCTGGCCGGTGGCGGTGATCAGTGCCCGCGCGGTGATCGGGCCGTTGCTGGTGTCCAGATGCCAGAGCCCGGTCGCCTCGTCGAAGCGGGCGCCGTTGACGCTGGTGCCGAAGCGGATGTGCGGGTGCAGCCGGTACTTGTCCGCGCAATGGCGCAGGTAGGCGAGAATTTCCGCCTGTGGCGCGAACCGCCGCGACCAGTCGAATTTCTTCTCGAAGGAAAACGAGTACAGGTGGGATGGCACGTCGCAGGCGGCGCCGGGGTAGGTGTTGTCGCGCCAGCAGCCGCCCACGTCGTTTTCTTTTTCGAGCACCACGAAGGCGTGCTGGCCCCGGTCCTTGAGCGCGATGGCCATGCCCAGGCCGCCGAAGCCGGCGCCGATGATGGCGACTTGATAATCCGGTTGCATAACAGACCCCGCCATTGAGTTGGCACCACTGTAGCGCGGGCCGGACACGCTGTTTATGGCCGCTCTGTAACCACCCCGGTTTTTTTAGTCAGGCCGTGGGGTTGCCAGGGGGGTTACAGGGTGTCGGTGAGCAGGATGCCGAGGCTGAAGCGGGTTTCGTAATCGTCGTAATTGATCAGCGAGTCGCCGTAGCCGGTGAATACCTGCACCAGGCCTTTGAAGCGGTCGTTGATGGGAAACGAATAGTTAATCTGGCCGGCGCCTTTGTTATCGGAGCGCAGGTTGTTGCGCACCATCAATTCCAGCACGTGGTTGCCGAACACCCGGGCCACTTCCAGCTGGAAATTACCCATGTATTTTTCGATGTCCGGGTTGTTGTCGCCGCGCGGGTCGAGTGGGAAATCCTTTTCTTCCTCGGGGATGCGGTACCAGGGCATCACCGACACATAGTAGGAGCCGATCTGTGACACGTGGCGCAGATACAGGCGGTTCCAGCTGCGCGAGGTAGGCTCGTCCTCGCCGTTGGAGTCGTGGCGGAAGCCGAACGCCAGCAATTCGGACTGCACCGGGCCGAGCTGCCAGTCGACGGGTTTGGCGAGGAACACCTCCGGGGTGAAATTGATCTCCCTGAACGGGCGCGACTCCTCGCTGTTGTAGCCTTGCCAGAAAAACACCGAGGTAAACGCTATGTACACGGTGCTGCCGTCCCAGAAGTCGTCATACACCGGGGCTTTCAGGGAGAACTGAAACTTCACCTCGCCGGAATCCAGGTTCTGGTCCTCGCGATCCGGGTCGTTCCACTGAGGGTTGCTCCAGTGGCTGTAGGGCATCAGATAGTTGCGCCGGTGTGGCGTGATGACGAACGGGTTTTCCTGGCTGGTCTGCTCCAGCGCCAGGCGGGCGCGCAAGGCGTCCTCGTGGGGCAGCCGACGCTTGAGGCCGTTGTCGCACCAGCCCCGCAGCTGTTCCAGGGTGACGTCGTCGCCGGCGGTCTGCGCCGCGCGCAGCAGGCAGGCTTCGCGCTGCTGGAGGGCTTTTTCCTGAGCGGCCGCCGCGGCGTTCTCGTTGCCGGGGGCGTCTTCGGTCGCGCCGACGTTATCGGTCGCCGCCTGCTGGGCGAAGGCGGCCTGGCCGGCGGTGAAAACAAAGAAGAAAAGTAACAGCGATGAGGAGAGCAGCCGTTTCATCGGGGGTCCTTAGCGGTGATTCTCGGGCTTACAGAGAGCGAAGTTCGTCGTCTTCCATGGTGCGAGCTTCTTCTTCCAACATGACAGGAATGCCGTCGCGCACCGGGTAGGCGAGGCCGCTCGCCTTGCACATCAGTTCGTTCTTCCGCTCGTCGAAAATCAGCGGTGCCTTGCTCACCGGACAGACCAGAATGTCCAGCAGGTTGGGGTCGATCATGGCGGGTCGCTCCTGTTTTTGTGCCCTGATACTGAGCGGAACTATACCAGCCTTGCCGGGCGAAAAGTGGTTTCAAACGCTTGTTTGACTTGTGGGTCACAAATAGTTGTGGGCACCGGCTTTGGGGCGGCGCTACCATTGCCGTCCTGACGATGGACCCGCCCCGTTTCGCTGCTCTTTTCACAGACCTCCGGGGCCGGTTTCCCTGCATTGCAAACCACTCCGGGAGATCCGACATGCCTGACTATAAGGCTCCCCTGCGCGACATGCGCTTTGTGCTGAACGAAGTCCTGGACCTGGACGGCCACTACGCCAAGCTGGGTCTGGAAGAAGTGAACAGTGAACTGCTGAACGCCTTTCTTGAGGAAGGCGCCAAATTCGCCGAAAACGAGCTGTCCCCCCTGAACCGTTCCGGTGACGAGGAAGGCTGTGGTTTCGAGAACGGCGTGGTCACCACCCCCAAAGGCTTCAAGGAAGCCTACGGCAAGTACGTGGAAGGCGGCTGGCCGGCCATGGGCGGCGACCCGGAATTCGGCGGCCAGGGCCTGCCCGGCTCCTCCAGCATCGCCATCTCCGAAATGACCGGCACCGCCAACTGGTCCTGGAGCATGTACCCGGGCCTGTCCCACGGCGCGGTGGCCACCATCGAAGCCCACGGCACCGACGAGCAGAAGCAGGCCTACCTGCCCAAGCTCACCAGCGGCGAATGGACCGGCACCATGTGCCTGACCGAAGCTCACTGTGGTTCCGACCTGGGTCTGCTCAAGACCAAGGCCGAGCCCCAGGCGGACGGCTCCTACAAGATCACCGGCACCAAGATCTTCATCTCCGCCGGCGAACACGACATGGCCGATAACATCGTCCACATCGTGCTGGCCCGCCTGCCGGACGCGCCCAAGGGCACCAAGGGTATCTCCCTGTTCATCGTGCCCAAGTTCCTCACCGGCGGTGACGGCGGCGTGGGCGAGCGAAACGGCGTGGCCTGCGGCTCCATCGAACACAAGATGGGGATCAAGGCGTCCGCCACCTGCGTGATGAACTTCGACGGCGCCACCGGCTACCTGATCGGCCCGGAGAACAAAGGCCTGAACTGCATGTTCACCTTTATGAACTTCGCCCGTCTGGGTACCGCGATCCAGGGCGTGGCCCACGCCGAGCTGGGTTTCCAGGGCGGTCTGACCTACGCCAAGGACCGCCTCGCCATGCGCAGCCTGTCCGGCGCCAAGAACGCCGACGGCCCGGCGGACCCGATCATCGTGCACCCGGACGTGCGCCGCATGCTGCTGACCAGCAAGGCGTTCGCCGAAGGCGGCCGCGCGCTGGTGTATTTCTGTGCCCAGCTGGGTGACACCGTGAAGCTGGCCAAGGACGAGGAAGAGCGCAAAGAGGCCGATGCCCTGATGGCGCTGCTGACCCCGATCGCCAAGGCGTTCGTCACCGAAGTGGGCCTGGAAGCGGCCAATCACGGCGTGCAGATCTATGGCGGCCACGGTTTCATCCGTGAGTGGGGCATGGAGCAGAACCTGCGTGACGCGCGCATCTCCACCCTGTACGAAGGCACCACCGGCATTCAGGCGCTGGACCTGCTGGGCCGCAAGGTGTTGATGACCCAGGGCCAGGCGCTGCGCAACTTCACCAAGATTATCCACAAGTTCTGTGAAGCCAACGCCGACAACGAACAGCTCAAAGAGCTGATCGAACCGCTGGCGGCCAGCAACAAAGAGTGGGGCGATCTGACCCAGGCCATCGGTATGCAGGCGATGCAGAACCCGGACTACGCCGGCGGCGCGTCCGTGGATTACCTGATGTACTCCGGTTACGTAACTCTGGCGTATCTGTGGGCGCTGATGGCCAGCAAGGCCCAGGCGCAGCTCGACGCCGGCGCCGGCGACGAGGACTTCTACAAGGCCAAGATCAGCACCGCGCGTTTTTACTTCAAGCGTATCCTGCCCCGTGTCGCCGGCCACAAAGGCGCCATCGAGGGTGGTATCGACAGCCTGATGGAGCTGGACGCGGAGCACTTCGCGTTCTGATTCCGGCCGTCACTGGTCCGACCGAAAAGCCCGGCCTTCGCGCCGGGCTTTTTTTGTTTGTGGGAGCTTGCCTTGCAAGCGAAAGGGTGGCGTTAGCCACCCGGCAGGATTCCAGAGACCTTTTTGTTTCGTTGTTTTGGTGCTCCGTATCGGAGACG
>DGNT01000010.1:0-41618 GCA_002389055.1 Alcanivorax sp. UBA4485 | reverse complement strand
GCGGAACCGCCACGGGTCATAACACCGTCCGGACCTTTGCAGAACACAGACATGCGCCCCGGCTGGAGAGAGCGTTCCCGCTAAAGCGTGAGAAACCTTTTTTATGGGCCAACCCGACGGTAAAAATTTCCCGGCGATACCGCTATAGTTAGCGGCTGGGGGTACCGGCTGCCGGCCGGAACAATAATATTGTGGGGGAAAAATGAAAAAACTGCTTCTCGCCGTCCTGGTTCTGGGCGGGCTTTGGTTGGCCGCCGGCTATCTGATCGGCAATAAGGTGGAAGACACGGTGCGGGCCCAGGTGGCCGCCCAGGAGATCATACCCGGCTCCGACATGGTGCGGCTGGAAATCGCCGAGTACGACAAGGGGCTTTTGGGTGCTAACTCGCGTATTTGCCTGGTGTTCGACCGGTTGCCGCCGGATATGGCCATGCTGCAGGCCTATTCAGGCAAGCTTTGTGATCGCGCCGAGGTTCGTTACGGGCCGCTGTTGTTTGGCCCGGACGGCCCGTCGTTGGGGCTCGCCTACGCGCGCAGCGAACTGGACCTGAGCGCGCTGCCGCCGGAAATAAAACAGATGGTCGACGGCCTGTTCGCCGGCCAGCCGCCGGTGATCGGTCACAGCTGGTATACCTTTGACGGCGGCGTGGATTTGCGTGTGCAGGTGTCGCCGTTCCAGTTCGAAAGCCCGGCCTTGAGTGCTTCGCTGGCGGAGTTGCGCATGGACGGTCGTATCGACGACCCCGCCGCCAAGCTCGGCGATTTCTTTATGCGTGCCCGTGATCTGCGCGTGGCTGGCCCGCAGGGCGCCCTGGTGCTGCCCGAGCTGGAGGCGGAAGTCCGCCTCAAGGCCATGCTCGGCGACGTGCTGCCGCTGATCGACATGACCATGGCGGCCAACGGCCTCAGTGTCAGCGCCGGTGGTCGCGAACAGGTGGCGGGCAACGTGACCCTGCGGACCCGCACCCGGGAAGACGGCGACACCCTGAGCGGCGATAGCGGCCTGTGGCTGGACGCACTGAGCGGTGATCAGGTGCCGGAGCGCGTCGACAGCGCCTGGCTGGGCGTCGACTGGCACGGCTTCGACCGTGCCGCCACCATCCGCGTGCAGCGCATCTCCCAGGAGTTGGACAAGCTGCAGATGGAAATGATGATGCAGGCGATGAGCGGCGACGGTGACTCCGCCGCGATGCAGGAGAAGGCGGAGCGTATGGCCGTGCTGGGGGAAGAAATGATCACCGTGATGAGCACCCAGCTGCTGCACCCCGAACGCACCGGCATGACCTTGAAGGTGGTGGTGGACGGCGCCGGCGAGCGTCAGCTCACCCTGGACAGCGCCCTCGACTACAACGGCCTGGACGGGCTCAACCCGAGTTTCGCGGAACTGCAGATGCTGCCGCCCGTGGCATTGGCCCGGCTGGCGGACCTGAGTGTTGATTTCGACGCCGCCGCCGCGCTGCTGCCGCCCGGTCTGCGCGCCGGCCTGGTGGATTACCAAAGCAGTGGCTGGCTGCGCCAGCAGAATGGCCGGTTGCGTACCCGCCTGACGCTGGAGCAGGGCAAGGTCACTCTCAATGGGGAGTCGATGACGGTCGAGGAACTGATGAGCAAGGGCCAGGCGGCCGCCCGCGGTGGCGTGAGTGCTGACTTGCCGGAGACATTGGACAGCGGCGGCTATTAACCCCGCTGCCGGGGCGCCCGCCGTTTCGGCGAGCGCCCACCGGGTCAGGCTTTCGAGGTCAGGGTGGTGTAGCTGGTGATCAGATTGCGGTAATCCGGAATGTGGTTGGAGAACAGCGCGCCCAGACCTTCGACGTCGTTGCGCCAGTCGCGGTGCAGCTCACAGGCGGCGCCAAACCAGGTCATCAACTGCGCGCCGCCGGCGACCATCCGCTGCCAGGCCGCGTCGCGGGTCATGGCGTTGAAGGTGCCCGACGCATCCGTGATTACGAACACCTCGTAGCCTTCCTCCAGAGCGGACAGAGCGGGAAACGCCACGCACACCTCGGTGACCACGCCGGCGATGATCAGCTGCTTCTTGCCGGTGGCCTTCACCGCCTGCACGAAATCCTCGTTGTCCCAGGCGTTGATCTGGCCGGGCCGCGCGATGTAGGGCGCGTGCGGAAACTGCGCCTTGAGTTCCGGCACCAGCGGGCCGTTGGGGCCGTCCTCGAAACTGGTGGTGAGGATGGTGGGCAGTTCGAAGTACTCGGCCATATCCGCCAGGGCCAGCACGTTGTTCTTGAAGCGGTCCGGGTCGATGTCGCGGACCAGTGACAACAGGCCGGCCTGATGGTCCACCAGCAATACCGCCGCGTCGTCCTTATTCAAGCGATTGTAAGTACTCATGATATAGCTCCTTGGTTGCCGGAGAAGCCGACGGCCTCTCCATGGGTAAAGGCTATAAATGAGACGTCTGGAGCGGTAGATGGCTAAAATGCTACGCTTCGTTCTATTAATGGGACGGTGATGGCGGCGATGGAAAACCTGAACGACCTTTATTACTTCGCGCAGACCGTGGAGCACGGCGGCTTCGCGCCGGCCGGGCGCGCCATCGGCGTGCCCAAATCCAAGCTGAGCCGCCGGGTGGCGGCCCTGGAAGAACGGCTCGGCGTGCGCCTGATTCACCGTTCCACCCGCCACTTCTCGACCACCGACACCGGGCACACCTACTACGAGCACTGCAAGGCCATGCTGGTGGAGGCGGAAGCCGCCCAGGAGGCCATCGACAGCGTGCGGGCGGAACCCCGCGGGGTGATCCGGCTGGCTTGTCCGGTGACGCTGTTGCATGTGCATGTGGGCCCGTTCCTGGCCGGGTTCATGCGCGATTATCCCGGTATCACCGTGCATCTGGAGGCCACCAACCGCCGTGTCGATCTGGTCCACGAAGCGGTGGACGTGGCGATCCGCGTCCGCCAGCCGCCGCTGGAGGACAGCGACCTGGTGATGAAAGTGCTGTCCGAGCGCCACCTGGGGCTGCTCGCCAGCCCGGATCTGATTGAGCGCCAGGGCCCGCCGGCCGGGCCGGAAGCGCTGGCCGGTTGGCCCAGCCTTTGGCTGGGTGCCCCGGCGCCGCGCTATGAATGGGCGTTGCACGGGCCCGGCGACCGGCAGTTGTCGGTGCGTCACACACCGCGCTTCGTGACCACCGACATGGTGGCCCTGCGCCGGGCGGCGCTGGGCGGCGTCGGCGCGGTGCAACTGCCGTTGCTGACCGTCCGTGACGCTTTGGCGAGCGGCGAGTTGGTTCATCTACTGCCGGATTGGGCCCCACGCCGGGACATCATTCATGCGGTCTTTCCGTCCCGCCGCGGCATGTTGCCGGCGGTGCGCACTCTGATCGACAGCCTGGCCGACTATTACGCCTCCTTCGAGGAACAGTAGCCCGCCGCTGGCCCGGCGGGCCCCCGCCGTGCTGTAATCGTTCCATGATCAAGGTATTCCTGTGGCGTGCCCTGGCGCTGGTGTGCGTGGCCCTGGGTTTGATCGGCGTGGTTCTGCCGGGCATGCCCACCGTGGTGTTCATGCTGGTGGCCGCCTGGGCCGGGGCCAGGGGCTGGCCGCGCCTGGAAGCCTGGTTGCTGGGCCATCCCCGTTATGGGCCGCCGATCCACCACTGGCGCGAGCACGGCGCCCTGTCCCGGCGCGGTAAATGCGCCGCCTCCACCATGATGCTGATCAGCATCGGTATCATCGCCTTGTCCCCCGTGCCGAACCCGGTCAAGATCGGCGTCCCGCTGTTTCTGTGCGCCCTGATGCTGTGGTTGTGGCGCCGCCCGGAGCCCCCGGAAGAGGATGAACGGCGGGTCACAAATAAACATTTACGCCCTGTTCGCCGGGACTAAACTATCGTCCCGCCGTCTTAGGTTAAGTGAGTAGCCAGTTTCGGGAGATATGCCAATGGCCACCTATAAAGCGCCCCTGGAAGACATGCGCTTCGTCCTTAATGATGTGTTCGAGGCCGATAAGCTCTGGGCTTCCATGTCCGCCACCGCCGAGGTGACCCGCGATCTGTCCGACGCGATCCTCGATGAAGCGGGCAAGATGGTGGAAAACCTGCTGTTCCCCCTCAACCGGGAAGGTGACGAGCAGGGTTGCCACTTCGACAACGGCGCAGTGACCACCCCGGAAGGCTTCAAGGAAGCCTTCAAGACCTATGCCGAGAACGGCTGGAGCGCGTTTTCCGGTAACCCGGAATTCGGTGGCCAGGGCATGCCTAAATCCCTGGCGGTATTGTTCGAGGAAATGATGCACAGCGCCAATTCCTCGTTCGCGCTGTACCCGGCGCTCACCAACGGCGCCACCCTGTGCCTGGACGCCCACGCCTCCGAGGAGCTCAAGCAGGCCTACCTGCCCAAGCTGTACAGCGGCGAGTGGAGCGGCACCATGTGCCTCACCGAGCCGCACTGCGGCACCGATCTGGGCATCATGCGCAGCAAAGCGGTGCCCAACGACGACGGCTCCTACAATATCTCCGGCACCAAAATCTTCATCACCGGCGGTGAGCACGACCTGGTGGACAACATCATCCACCTGGTACTGGCCAAGCTGCCGGACGCCCCCGCCGGCTCCAAGGGCATTTCCCTGTTCCTGGTGCCCAAGTTCGTGCCCGACGCCAACGGCGATGCCGGTGAGCGTAACGGCGTGGCCGCCGGGTCCATCGAGCACAAGATGGGCATCAAGGGCTCCGCCACCTGCGTGATGAACTTCGACGACGCCAAGGGCTGGATCATCGGCGAGCCCAACCAGGGTCTGGCGGCCATGTTCACGATGATGAACTATGAGCGCCTGTCCATCGGCATCCAGGGCCTGGGCCTGGGCGAAGTGAGCTACCAGAGCGCCGCCGACTACGCCTGCGAGCGCCTGCAGGGCCGCGCCGCCACCGGCGTCCAGAACGAAGGCGGCAACGCCGACCCGATCATCGTGCACGGTGACGTGCGCCGTATGCTGCTGACCATGCGCGCCCTCAACGAGGGCGGCCGGGCGCTGTCCACCTATGTGGGCATGGAGCTGGACAAGGCCAAGTTCTCCGAGGACGACGCCGAGCAAAAAGCCGCCCAGGACCGGGTCGCCCTGATGACCCCGATCGCCAAAGCGTTCTTCACCGACCGCGGCTTCGACACCACGGTGATCGGCCAGCAGGTGTTCGGCGGCCACGGCTACGTGCGCGAATGGGGCATGGAGCAGTTCGTGCGCGACTGCCGTATCTCACAGATTTACGAAGGCACCAACGGCATTCAGGCGCTCGACCTGGCCGGCCGTAAAGTGACCCGCAACGGCGGCCAATACGTGGAAGCGTACCTCGCCGACATCCGCCGCTGGATCGACGACAACGGCAACGAGCCGGGCATGGACGGCATCAAGGAACGTCTGGTGAGTGCCGCGGACCTGCTGGAAAGCACCACCACCGAGATGCTGCGCCAGGCCGGCGACAACCCGGACGCGGTCAATGCCAACGCGGTGGAGTATCTGGACCTGTTCGGCTACGTCACCTACGCCTGGCTGTGGGCGCGCATGATGGTCACCGCCGCGCAACGGGACGACGACTTCGGCCGCGCCAAGGTCACCGTGGGCCGCTTCTACTACGAGCGCCTGCTGCCCCGCGCCGGCGCCCTGGCCGAGCAGATCAAGGCCGGTGCCGGCACCATGATGAGTCTGGATCAGGACCTGTTCTGATCACTCGGTTCTGATTCGGAAACCTAAAAAGCGGCCTTCGGGCCGCTTTTTTTTTGCGCTGACATAAATGCTGTCACGTTCTCTTCACGCCCCTGCAATCAATGGCAACTAACTTACCGTTTTGGCCGCTGGCCTGTCAGTCAGTCCTTTCTACACCGGGAGAGAAAATCGTGAGTTGCCATCATTGGCGGCGTTGGATGCGCGCCGCTTCGCTGACTCTGTTGACCGCTGTTGCATTGAGCGGTTGCGGAGGCGATACGGATACGGAGTATCTCGATACCACCACGGACGTCCCTTATGTCGATGATCTGTCCGGCGCCGAGTCGTTCTCCGCCAACGTGATCGCGCCCCCAGAGGACGCGGATCAGCAATTCGAGACGGCAACGCCGCCGACGGTTTCCGGCACCACCGCGCGCGAGCCGGAGAGCACGGAAATCACCGACTTCCATCGCTACGCGGTGAACCAGGATTTGACGCTCACCGAAGGCCGCCTGAACCATACCCGCGACGAAGCCATCATCAGCGCCGAGTTCACTCTCGGTGACAGCTTGTCGCTGGTGCCGCTGACCCGCTCGCGCGGGCAGTTCTCCTTCGAGCGAACCACGGTCTCGGCCAACCATGCCATCGATAACGGCGAAAACCTGATCCTGGCGGTCAACGCGGATCCTTACAGCATGACCCAGGGCTGGAACAGCGGTCTGATCAAGAAAGACGGTATCACCTACACCGGTTTTTCCGACCGCAATGAAGACGTGATCGTGGTTTATGAAGACGGCGGCGCCGACATTCTTCAGGACGTGCCCACCTTTACTCTGAATCTGTACCAGGACGGCAACGCCCTGGGTGAATTGGGCGCGGTTCATTACTTCGACAATGCCAGCCAGGTGAACACCAGCTTTACCCGCGGCACCGGCGACGCGGAACTGTATCTGGCGGAAAGCTACCGAGGCACCGTGGATCTGGCCGGCCGTTCCGCCGCGCTGATTGAGGCAGAACCCAACGGCATCAGCGTGGTGACCCTGGAACACGGCGGTATCAGCGCCCAATTGCCGCCGCTCAGTGGCACCGTGGTGGATCGCATCGAGGACCGCAACGGTTATGTACTGCCGGCCGGCCACGCTCTGTTGGTTGACGGCGGCACCCTCACCACCGGCTCCCGGGTGGACATCCGTTACGAAACCGATGCCCCGGGCTGGGCCCAGGTGAAAAGCGCCCTGGGCGGCGGTTTCGGTCGCGGCCTGCTGGTGGAAGACGGTCGGCTCGGCGCCAACCAGGACGAGAACGCCATCAGTGGCCGTACCGCTTTCGGCGTGCGCAATGACGGCAGCTACTTCTTCCTGGTGGTGGACAAACCGGTGGGCTCGCTCACCGACGGCATCACCCAGACCAAACTGGGCCAGTTAATGATCGCCTACGGCGCCGACCGTGCCATCAACCTGGATGGCGGCGGCTCCACGACCCTGGCGGCGCGCCTGCCCGGTGAACGGTACACCCATCTGCTTAACACGCCGTCCGACGGCGGCGAGCGTGTTACCGCCACCAAATGGGGGCTGGCGTTGAACAGCGAACGGGCGCGCGCGGCCAGCAACGCGGTGGCCGTTTACCCGCGCACCATCACGCTGATGGCCGGCTCCACCTATCGTCGTTTCAAAGGTGTGGGCTATGACGCCAGTTCTTGGGAGCAGGGCGGTGAGATTCCCGAGTACGGCATCAGTGATACGTCCCTGGGTCTGATCGACGCGCGCACCGGCGCCTTCCGCGCCGGCGACGGCGCCAGCGAAGGGTACGTGGTGGTTCAGGTCGGTGACCGCAAGGGCGTGGCCCGGGTTCGCGTCACCGACGAGCTGGACGGGATTCGCTTCCCCAGCGAAGCCATCGCCGTGGACAGCGGCGCCACCGTAACCCTGCAGCCGGAGCTGATCAGTGACGGTGAGTCGGTGACCTTCTCCGCCGAAGCGCTGGAGTATCAGGTGGACAACACCGCTCTGTGCCAGGTGAACCCGGAGAACGGCAGCGTCACCACCGCCCGCGTGCAGGGCGAAAGCTGCACCGTCACCGTTTCCGCCGCCGACCGCCGCGCCGAACTGACCATCAATATCGGTGTGGCGCCGGCAATCGTCGCCGACTTCGAAGGCGACGTCAGCGCCTTCCGGGCCGCCGGTGCGCGACACAATCAGGTCAACATCGAGCGTGTCGAGGATCAGGTCTTCGACGGTAACTACTCCATGGAACTGAACTGGGAAGCCAACCCGGACCAGCCCGGCACCTTCGGTGCCTATCTCACCGACCCCGGTGGCGTCACCGCGCTGCCAGGCTATCCCAAGTATCTGGGCGTCAACGTGTACATCCCCGATGAGCTGGCCGGCAAGGTCTGGTGGGTGCGCGGCAGCCTCAAGGACGCCGACGGCAAGACCGTGACCATCAACTACAACAACGAAGGCGAAGCGCTGCCGGAACGCGGCTGGCATTTCATGAAGGCGAGCATCGGCAGCGGCTACAAGGAACCGCTGACGTTCTACCAGCCGTTCCGCTTCCTGGTATTGAAGACCGCCGAGCGTATCGACTCCCATGTGGTGCTGGATGATTTCACCGCGATCTATAGCGACGACACCGATCTGGCCGGCCCTGGCGTCACCGCCAGTCCCGCCTCCGGCGAGACGGTGGACAGCGCCGATCCGCTGATTACCCTGCAGGTCAACGATGCCTCCGGCGTGGACTTCGCCGCCAGCCAGTTGACCCTGGACGGCCAGGACGTTTCCTCGTCCCTGACCCACAACGGCAGCGATCGCATCCGCTACCAGGCGCAGGGCTTGGATGACGGCTGGCATCGCCTGGATTACCGTCTGTTCGACGTCAACGGCAACGTCACCGCCGGCAACTATCTTTTTAATGTGGTTACCGGCGCGCCGCGCGTTTATCTGGACAGCGAGAATCTGAGTCTGTACCCGGGCGGCACCTTCAGTATTCCCATCCGTGTTACCGGCGGCGGTGCCTTCAACGACCTGTCTCTGACCCTGGATTACGACAGCACCAAGACCAGCATGACGGTGGAAGATGCCGACCTCACCGCTTCCGGGGTTGGCGAAACCAACGGGCGCTGGCAGGGCAACTTCAGCGGTTTCAGCGATGCCACCGGCGTGGTCGCTTATCTGAACCTGCGTGTGCGCGATTACATTCAGAATACCTTCGTCTCGGTGGTGGTCGATGGCGAACTGGACGGCGACACCTTCCATCATCCGGTGGTGCGCAAGGAAGTAGGCAGCCGCTATCGCTTGCTGACCGACTGGGGCGTCGAAGGCGAAAGCGCCAACATGTTGGTGGTGAACCAGGCTGGCGAACTGGCCCAGGGTGTCACCCTGGAGACCTTCGAGTACAACAGCGGCACCGACCAGATCAGCAATGTCAATGTGCTGGGCGACACCGACGCCGACGGTATGCTCCAGGTCACTCTGCCGGCGTCCGCCGACACGCAGTCATTGTTGTTCCGCGCTTACGACGCTCAGGGCTCCTCGCTGATGACCGACGTACGCGCCCTGGTCGAGCGCCTGGGCAAGGCGCCGCGTCATGTCTTCCTGACCCCCGGCCACGACGCCACGTCCATGAATGTGGCCTGGTTCACCGACACCTCGGTGGCCGAGTCGCGGGTACGCTTCGGCACGGATGGCCTGAACCAGGAAGTGGCCGGGCAGTCCGCGGTGGTGCCGTTCTTCTACGGCAGCGAGGCCGGCGTAGTGCGCGTACACCAAGCCACTCTGGAGGGGTTGCTGCCGGGGGGCGGCTACCAGTATCAGGTGGGCGCCACCGGGGCCATGAGCGAGACCTTTGGTTTCACCACCGACGACGGCGACGACCGCGTACGCATCCATCTGTTCGGCGACACCCAGACCTTGTCCGACGAAAACATCTTCAATGGCAGCGGCCTGGTCACCGAGCTGTACCGCAAGATGCAGGCGCAACTGCCGGACGGTGATCTGATCCTGCACGTCGGCGACGTCACCGAGGACCTCACCGATTACCGTCTGGTGCGGTTGTTCCTGGAAGCTCTGGAAGGCGACGACATGCTGGCCTCGCATCCGTTCGTGCCCACTCAGGGCAACCATGAGGTTTACAACGAAGGCGCGCAGAAATTCGCCGACCTGTTCCCGCTGCCGGAAAGCGATAACGGCCTGCCAGCGCCCTACGACCGGGCGGTGTACAGCTTCGATTACGGCCCGGCCCACATCGCCGTGGTCACTTCCGAGCTGCAGGCCGAAGAAGACTGGCCGGTAATGATGGACTGGCTGCGCCGGGATATGAACGCCAGTGACGCCACCTGGAAGATGCTAATGGTGCACCGCCCGCCGTACAACGGTAACGCCGCCTCCGGCAACGGCCGCTCACTGGCTTACATCCCGCCTGTGGTGGATGAAACCGGCATCGATCTGGTGCTTTCCGGTCACGATCACATGTACTCGCGCAGCCTGCCGCTGAACGGCGGCAAGCCGACGCCGGGTGGGGCCACCTACTTGATCGCCGGCTCCGATTCCGCCAAATACTACGACAACAACGGCGGCGGGATCGCCCTGGTGGCGGAAGTGCTGTTCGACGACAACGTGAACACCTACACCACTCTGGACATCCAGGGCGACGACCTGCATGTGCTGACCCGTACCCTGGACGGCACCGTGGTGGATGACGTCACCCTGCAGCCGCGCACTGATCGCTGAGGAGAGCCGTAATGAGATTGAAGAACATCTTGCCTGTAGTGCTGCTCGCCGCCGCTTTGGCCGCCTGCGGCGGCGACGATACCCGCTACGTGGAGCGCGACGTACCGGCGCCGGTGGAGTACATGCCGGTGGACGGCTTCGTGCTGGGCTTCTGGGTCATGGAAGAACAGGAAAACTGCGACAGCCCCTGCATTGACGATGCCTCCCCCTATGGCGATGCGCTCTACGTCCTCGACAGCGCCGGTGAGCCGGTGGCGCCGGCACTTGAAGGCGGCGGCGCCGTCGGCCGGGTCGCGGTTTTCAACGGCGATTCCCGGTTTGCCACCCGCACCACCAGCGCGTTGAACAATACTGTGATCGGGGAGCGCTTCTCGCTGCACCTGAGGGCGCGTAGCGACCAGGCGGACACCGGGCCGGTGTTGTCGCTGGCGTCCACCAGCGGCGCCGCGCTGACGGTGGCTCTCAGCAACGATCGCTTGTTGGTGGATTTGCCCGCGCAAAGCCAGCGCATGCTGACCAGTCTGGAAAGCGGTGATGGCTGGCGGGAAATACAGCTCGCCTCGGACGGTGAGCGTGTCACCCTCGCGGTGGATTGTGACGTCGTGGCCACCTTCGACGCCGAACCCGGCGTGCCGGTGTTGAGCACCGACGCTCTGGGCGCCACTGTCGGGGGAGATGGCGACGCTTATTTCACTGGCGCGGTGGACCTGGTGCGCTTGAGTCGCCAATACGAGGGAAATTTGTTCTGCGAGGAATGAACGCCGACTAAGGTCAGGCCGGCACCCGGATCCAACTGAGCACACCGTCGTCTTCCCGCCACTGGTAGGGCAGGACCATACCCTGTCGCCAGTCGGCGGACAGCGTGGTCAGCAGCCGGATCCGGCCTTCTCCGTCCAGGGCCGCGTCCTGGAAATAAAAGCGCCGCCCGGTAAGCGGGTAGAGCGCCTTGAACAGCGTCTCTTTCACCGAGAACGTCAGCGTGATCCGGCGTGCCTGCTCGGCCTCATCCAGGCCCTGCAGGGCCTGGCGTTCCTCTTCGGTCAGTATCTCCTCGGCCAGGCGTAGCGCCCGGCGCGGCGCCAGCCAGGCCTCGTAATCCAGCCCCACACCCCGCCAATGGTCGCGGTGGCCCACCAGGGCCGCGGCGCGCCCGTGGCTGTGGGTGATGGCGCCCACCAGCGGCGCCGGCCACAGCGGCGCGCGGTCTTCGCCCAGCGCCGGAATCAGGCCCTCACCGGTGAGGGCTTCGCCGGCGGTGGCGGCGCACACCCGGCCGGCCAGGTATTCGCAGCGGCGCTTGGCGATGGCGCCGCGCAGGGTGTCGGGTTCGGGTACGCGGGCCAGAGGGAAGGCGTCGTCGAGCAGCTGCTCCGGGCGGAACCGGCAGCGCGCCAGATACAGCCCGGCGTCCCAGGCGCTAACGTCCAGATCGTGCAGGCAGGGCGGTAACGGGCGGTGGTGGCTCATGGACTCGGTCGTGGCGCGGAGGAGCCGTCATTGTACGCACCGGGACGGACCGCTGTCTTTTTCGCCGCCGCGGACGTCGCATGTCGCCACGCTCCCCGCCGCTGGTTTTGTGGTACAACGAAGAGACCAGCATCGGCGTGAGGAGGTGGGTATGACACGGTCGTTAGCGATTCTGGGTGCCAGCGGGCACGGCAAGGTGCTCGCCGACACGGCGATGGCGTCCGGGTGGCGGAAGATCGAGTTCTACGACGACGCCTGGCCGGACAAGCAGGCCAACGAGCGCTGGCAGATCGTCGGTTGCAGCGGCGCGCTGCTCGACGCCCTGGTGCATATCGACTCGGTGGCGGTGGGCATCGGCCGGAACGACGCCCGCCTGGACCGTCTTCGCGAGCTGGTGTCGAAGAACGTGAGCCTGGCCACCATTATCCATCCCCAGGCGTCGGTGAGCCGTTTCGCCGAGATCACCCCGGGGGCGGTGGTGCTGGCCGGCGGCGTGGTCAGTGTGGACAGCCGCATCGGCCTGGGCGTGATCGTCAACACCGGCGCTACCGTGGACCGGGACTGCGTCATCGGCGACGGCGCCCATCTTTGCCCCGGTTCCCATCTGGCCAGCAACGTCAGCGTGGGCGAGGGCAGCTTTATCGGCATCGGCGCGGTGGTGCGCGAAGGCGTCACCATTGGCAACAAGGTGGTGGTCGGCGCCGGCGCCGTGGTGCTGCACGATGTCCCCGATGGCGCCACCGTGAAAGGCGTGCCGGCCCGCTGAGCGGGCCTTTTCGTGCCCCGTTGTTACCCGAGCGTTGTTACCCGAGGTAACCCCGCGAGCCTCGAATCTCTTCCGTCCGTGGCGCCGCTCGCCCTGATCCAGGGGAAGGTCAGGCCTAACGTATTGTTTTGACTGCTTTTGAGAGCCCCCGATTTGGCCAATGGACAAATCCGTGCATTGATTTCTATTATTTATCGTGTGAGTGAATTAGTTATCCGATCATAATAACAATGCACGGGAGAGCTTATGTGTTTCAACAAAGGGTTGTTGGGGCTGCGTCCTTTTTTGTTTGTGCTGGTGTGCCTGCTGGCGTCCTGTTCCGGTTCCGACTCCTCCGATCCACCGGAGCCCGATGAGCGGCCACGGGTTACGGTGGCCCAGGGCCGTTTGGCCGGTACCTATGCCGGCGGGTTATCGGTCTTCAAGGGCATCCCCTATGCAGCGCCTCCGGTGGGTGATTTGCGCTGGCGTCCACCGGTTCCCCCGGCGCCTTGGGCCGGGGTTCGCGACGCCAAGGCGTTCGGGGCCAGTTGCATGCAACCGGATCTGGCTGCAACCAGTCTTTATTACGATCCGCTTCCGGAGACCAGCGAGGACTGTCTGACGCTCAACGTGTGGGCGCCGAGCGATGCCGACGACCTGCCGGTGATCGTCTGGATCCATGGCGGCTCCCTGGCCATCGGCGGCAGCGCCCAGCCGGTGTTCGACGGCGCCGGGCTGGCCCGTGGCGGCGCGGTGATCGTGTCCATCAATTATCGTCTGGGTGTGCTTGGCTGGATGGCGTTGTCGTCGCTCAGTGACGAATCCGAGCAGGGTGTATCGGGGAACTACGGCCTGCTCGACCAGATTCAGGCGTTGCGGTGGGTGCGCGACAACATTGGTCAGTTCGGTGGCGACCCGGGCAATGTCACCATCATGGGGGAGTCGGCGGGGGCGTTCAGCGTCAGTTACCTGCTGACCAGCCCGTTGGCCCGCGACCTGTTCGATAAAGCGATCGCGCAAAGCGCTAATACACGCTCCCTGCCGATGTTGGAAACCGCCGCCAACGGCTTGCCGTCGGCGGAACAAGTGGGCGCCAACGTTATGAATGAGGCGGGGGTAAGTGATCTTGGTCAACTCCGCGCCATGGAGGCGCAACAGCTGGTCACCATCGGGCTGGCGGTGGGCTTCCGCGCCGAGGGCACGGTGGACGGTTGGGCGCTGCCTGACCAGTTGGTGGCCACCTTTGACGCCGGGGAGCAGGCCAGAGTGCCGTTGCTGGCCGGTTTCACCGAAGGGGAAGTCCGTTCCCAGCGGGCGTTGGTCGCTCCGGCCCCGGGCGACGCCGCCACCTATGAAAGCCGTATCCAGACGCTGTATGGCAACCTTGCCGATGACTTCCTGGCGCTCTACCCCGCCGCCGAGATGGATTACAGCCTGATGGCCACGGCCCGCGACGGCCTTTACGGCTGGGCCGCCGAGCGCATGGTCCGCAAACAGACCGAGAATGGTATCCCCGCCTACCTGTATCGTTTCGATCACTGTTATCCGCAGGCCCGGGCGCTGGATTTGTGTGCCTTCCACGCCAGCGACGTGCCCTTCGTGTTCGGCCATGTCGGCGCGCAGGCGCCGTTGTCGGATAACTGGCCCCGCCCGGAGGGGGACACGCAACAACAACTGTCGCAGGCGATGATGGACTACTGGCTGTCCTTTGCCGCGACCGGGGTGCCGGCCAGCAGCGGTGAGGCCGTATGGCAGCCCTACGGCACCGACCAGAACTATATGCGGTTCGCCGATCAGCCGGAGGCCGACACCAACCTTCAACCGGGAATGTTCGAGTTGCACGAAGAGGTGGTTTGCCGGCGCCGCTCGGCCGGTCAGCAGTGGTTCTTCAATATCGGCTTGTACGCCGATCCGGTCGCCGATATGACGGACTGTGCCGGTCCGTGATAATCAACCCTGGGCCGGAGCGCCGTGGTGTTGCACGATGTCCGCCACGGCGCCACCGTTAAAGGCGTGCCGGCCCGCTGAACGGGCTTTTTCAATTGGAGCGTTGAATGACCACGACAAGAACCTATTTGATCACCGGGGCCAGCAAGGGCATCGGCCGGGCCCTGTCCCAGCGGCTGGCGGCCGCCGGCCACGGGGTGGTGGGCATTGCCCGCCGCGCGGACGACGCCGACTTCCCCGGTACCCTGGTCCCGGCGGATTTGTCCGACCGCCAGCAGGCGGAAGCCGTGTTCGCCGATCTGGCCGGCCGCTTCCGGTTCGACGGCGTGGTTAATAACGTGGGTCTGGTGCGCCCGCAGCCGCTCGGCGAGATCGATCTGGACAGCTTCGACGCGGTCATGGGCGTCAACCTGCACTCCGCCATCCAGGCCACCCAGGCGGTGCTGCCGAACATGCGCGAACAGGGCTGGGGCCGGGTGCTCAATGTGTCCAGCCTGACCGTGCTGGGCATGCCCGGGCGCACCGCCTACGCCTCCGCCAAGGCGGCGCTGGTCAACTTCACCCGCACCTGGGCGCTGGAGCTGGCCCGCACCGGCATCACCGTCAACGCGGTGGCGCCGGGCCCCACCGAGACCGAGCTGTTCCGTGAGAACAACCCGCCGGGCAGCGACGGCGAGGCCCGCTACCTGGCGTCCGTGCCCATGGACCGTTTCGGCAAACCGGACGAAATCGCCGCCGCCATGGAATTCCTGCTCGGTGAGCACAGTGGTTACATCACCGGACAGACCCTGTTTATCGACGGCGGTGCGTCGGTGGGGCGGGCGGCGTTTTAATGATGCAAGACGATCTGAAATTCTGTCTCACCCAGCCCACTGAAATACCCGTGCCGGAGGGCCTGCAAGCCTGGTGCGAGCAATGGCGGCGGCTGGCCGCCGAACATCATGACCCGGTGGGGCTGGCCCTGCGCGGCGGCTTCGCCGCCGACCGGGTGGGCTGGGCGTTCGCCGCCGGCTATCAGTCGGCGCTGCGACAACTGATTCAAGTGAACGGCGGCACCGTGGACGACCACGAGCTGCTCGCCATGTGCGCCACCGAAGCCGGCGGTAACCGCCCCCGCGACATCGAGACGCGCTTCCTCGACGGCGGCCCGGGCGGCGTTACCGTCAGCGGTCGGAAAACCTGGACCACGCTGGGTTCCGCCTGTACCGGCCTGCTGGTGGTGGGGCGCGTGGACGGCGGCGGCGAGAACGACCGCCCGGCGCTCAAGATCGCCAAGGTGGACACCCACGGCCAGGGCGTCAGCCTGGTGGAAAAGCCGCCGCTGGATTTTGTTCCCGAGGTGCCCCACGTGGCCGCCGTGTTCGACGGCGCCAAGGCCGAGGCGTTGCTGCCCGGTGACGGTTACAGCGACTTCGTGAAGCCGTTCCGCACCGTGGAGGACACCTTTATCGCCCTGGCGGTGCAGGCCTGGCTGGTGCGCGAAGGGCGCGCCCGGGGCTGGCCCCGGTCTTTTCTGGAAGGTCTCACCGCCAGCCTGACCGGGCTCGCCGCCGTAGCGGCGCAACCCGCCGACGCGCCGGCCACCCATATCGCGCTGGCCGGCGCACTGGCGCGCACCAACGATTTTTACCAGCAAGCGGACGCGCTCTGGGCCGGCGAGCAGGACGCCGCCGCCGAACGCTGGCGGCGCGACCGGCCGCTGTTCCAGGTCGCCGGCAAGCCGCGCGCCCTGCGCGCGCAGCGTGCCTGGGAGACAGTTGAGTTGAATTAAGGCCGGACGAGGCGAAGTCCATGGTTATAAGCCTCGCCGCGCCGGGGATCGGGCGGGGCTTAGCTGGGGTCCGGCTCCTTGCGAAGTGCGTCCTTAACCATTTCCTGACGTATCCGGCCGATGGCTTGCATCGGATTCAGACCCTTGGGGCACACCCAAGTGCAGTTCCCAATACTACGACAACGAAAGAGGCTGTAAGGATCTTTCAACAAGGCCAGACGTTCGGGCGAGCCATCGTCGCGCGAGTCGGCGATAAACCGGTATGCTTGGAGCAGAGCGGCCGGGCCCAGGTACTCAACCGGGTTCCACCACCAGGACGGGCACTGAGAGGTGCAACAGGCGCACAGAATGCATTCATAAAGCCCGTCAAGTCTGGCCCTCTCACTAGGGCTTTGCAGTCGCTCTTTACCCGGCGCCGGTTCTCGATTGATTAACCACGGTTTCGTTCTCTCGTATTGCTCAAAGAACAAACTCTGGTCCACGACCAGGTCCCGAATCACCGGCATTCCCGGCAACGGGCGAATAGTCAGGTCGCCGCCTTTCCCCAGCACCTCCTTCACCGGCGTCACACAGGCTAAGCGATTTTTGCCATTGATATTCATGCCGTCGGAGCCGCACACACCCTCTCGGCAAGAGCGCCTGTAGACCAGAGTGGGGTCTTGCTCATGCAAATACTCAAGTGCGTCCAAAACCATACGGCCATGAAACCGGTCGGGAAGATCAACGTGGTCCATGCGCGGATGCGTGTCCTGGTCAGGGTGATAACGATAAAGATGAACCTGGATCATGAGACGCCCTCCAATTCTGGTCTCCGAGTCGCGTTGGTACCTGCTTCTCGCTATTGATTCGGGATATACCGTCGTCGGACACGGCGCCTGCCTGTCGTGAGCGGTCCACGCATCAACCCGGTTTCCCGTCGGCGCGGGGAGCCATCAGTATAGGCCCATAGAACACCAGGAATATCAACCAGGCGGCACTCCAGGCAAGCGATGCCAGCCATAAACCGGGCATTAGCGGCAGCCAGCCCAGCGCCACCAGAACGCGCGCCACACCGGCGGCCAGAATGAAACCGTAAGCGCACAGGCCGCCGGGACGCAGGCGAAGTGGCCGGCCGGTGTGCCCGACGGCCACCCGGGTCATTACCGCCAGAATCATGGTGCCCATGGCGCCGGCGCCGAGCGCATGAAGCCAGGCGCTATCGGGCACCAGCGAGAACGCCGCCAGGCTTCGCAGCAAAAAGCCAATCGCCACCCAAAGGTGGCCAGCATGGAGGAGCCACAACAGCGGCTCGCGGGCGGTTCGCCAGCCGGACCAGCTCACCAGCCGGGCTAGCACCAGCAACGCCGCCAATAGGGCCACCGTGCCGGTCAGCGCCGGAACCTTCCAGGCCCCTGCCTCCAGCACAACCAGCACCAAGGTGGCCACCAGGCCAGCGCGATCCAGCCACGGGCGGCTCACAACGCTCTCAGGATCGAGGCCTTGCATCCGTAGCCAGTTCGCGGTGAACGTCGGTGTAATCCGGCCGCCAATCACCAGGATCAATAATGCGGTCAGTAGAACCAGCGCGTGCAGGAAGCGTGCGTCTCCGGTCCAGTGAAACAGCAGATCCAACCCCCAGAGCATCATCAATACCAGCAGCAACACCACCTGGCGGCGCTGGCGTGCGTGCCAGGCACGTAACCCCAAGCTCAGCGCCACCACAGGCAAGAAGGCGAGATCCAATAGTGCGGCGAGCAGGGGGAAGTCGGCGCCGAGCGCCATGCCCAGCCGTCCTGCGAGCCACAACAACCACAGGCCTAACAGACGCCGGCCCGACAGGGGCGGCGTCCCGGTCCAGTTGCATATCGCGGTGAGTAAGAAACCAGCTACCGCAGCGTTTGCAAAGCCGGCCAGCATTTCATGCTGATGCCAGGACACCGGTTCGAGCGCCAGGCCCAGCCATCCGTGGGTCCAGACCCACAGCCACGATGGAATCAGGATGGCACCCACCAGGGCGGAAGAAATAAAGAAAAGCCGAAACGGGAATCGCAGCAAAGGAAAATCTGGAAGAGGCCGGTTTCCGGCGTGATCTTGATCCATGGCAAGACTCCAGCGGATTAAAGGGAAAAGGGGGTTTGCGGCATGCCAAATAATAGGTATACGATATACCTATTATAGAGGGTACTACCAGGAAATAAAAAAGCGCTGCCCTGAAGCTGTTGGGTACGCGCGGCCAAAACGCCACAGAGAGTGATAATTATGAAGTTTGCCCCCTTACTCCTATTCACCGCGCTGTTTGCTGTCCTGTCGGCTCCCTTGCTCGCGGCGAGCACGGATTCCGAATACATGGCGGACATGACCTTCACCCTGCGTACTGCGGTAGCTGAGGGTAAATTGGTCTATATCGGCCAGGGCGGCGAAATCGATGGCCAGGTTAATCCGACCTTAAGGGTGCCGGAAGACACCCTTGTTCAGATCAACATGATTAACGGCGACGGGGCGCTTCACGATGTCGTCGCGGAAGCCTTCGAGGCGCGCTCCGATCGTGTCAGCGGCGAGGGTTCAAGTTCCGTGCTGATCTTTCGTACCGGTAAGGCCGGCGAGTTTTTCTACTGGTGCTCGGTACCGGGGCATCGTGCAGCAGGCATGGAAGGCCGCATTCTGGTCGGCGAACCGGGGGCGGAGGCGCGTGCCAGCATAGAAAGCGATGATTTGAGCCATTCGCCCATGGACCTGCCGCCGGCCATAGGGTCCCGTTCCGCCCAGAACGTTAGTGTAAGTCTTAAAACCACGGAAAAGGTGGGTCATTTGGCGGATGGGACGCGCTACAAGTTCTGGACGTTCAATGATCAGATACCAGGACCCTTCGTGAGGGTTCGGCAGGGCGACCGGGTCACTGTCGAGCTTCATAATGACAAGGCATCCACCATGATTCACTCCGTGGATTTCCATGCCGTCACTGGTCCGGGAGGTGGCGCCGAGGTGACTCAGGTGGCCCCGGGCAAAACTGAAAGCTTTGCTTTCCTGGCGCTGAAACCGGGCCTCTATGTTTACCACTGCGCCACGCCCATGGTTGCGCACCATATCACCAATGGTATGTATGGGCTGATCCTGGTGGAGCCGCCCGGCGGGTTGCCAAAGGTGGATAAAGAATTCTACGTGATGCAGGGAGAACTCTATACCACGGAACCACACGGTCAGCGGGGGGAATTGTCATTTTCCCTGGATAAGATGCTCGACGAACAGCCTGAATACTACGTTTTTAACGGCGCGACCGACGCCCTTACCAAGACCCATCGCATGGAGGCGAAGGTCGGAGAGACGGTGCGTATTTTCTTCGGTGTGGGTGGCCCCAATGCCACCTCTTCTTTCCATGTTATCGGTGAAATATTCGACCGCGTTTATCATGAGGGAAGCTTGAGTGGTGAGCCCTTGAAGGATGTGCAGACCACCTCCGTCGCGCCAGGTGGCACCACTATGGTGGAGTTCCAAGTGGACTATCCCGGCCGTTACTTGCTTGTCGATCATGCGCTGTCACGGATGGAGCGCGGTCTGGTAGGCTTCCTTGATGTTAGTGGCGAACCGGATCACGACATCTTTGAGCCCCATGAGTAAACCGCTCGAATCAACAAAGGGAAGCCACCGGAATGCCCATGTCACAAACCACCGAAACCTATGACGATCAGATTGTACGTCTTTTCCTGCTGGCGGCCGTTGTTTGGGGCGCCATAGGGATGTCCGTCGGGGTGTTCGCCGCGGCACAGCTGTACTGGCCGTCATTGAACTTCGGCGTGCCTTGGTTGACGTTCAGCCGTATCCGGCCTGACCACACCTTTGGCGTTATTTTCGCGTTCGGCGGCTCCGCGCTCATTGGTACCTGCTATTACATTGTGCAACGGACCGGCCATACACGTCTGGCCCTCGGGCGACTGGCCCGATTTACCTTTTGGGGGTGGCAGACAGCCTGTGTGCTGGCGATGGTCACGATGCCGTTAGGATTGACACAGAGTAAGGAGTACGCTGAGCCGGAGTGGTGGATTGATATTTTAATCGCGGTAACTTGGGTGTCGTTCGGGGTCGTTTTCTTTGCCACGTTGGCCCGCCGCCGCGTTCAGCACATTTATGTAGCGAACTGGTACTACGGTGCTTTTATCATCGCCGTGGGTCTGCTGCATATCGTCAATAACATGGTGATTCCGGTTTCACTGACCAAGTCCTATCCGATCTATTCGGGAGCGGTCGATGCCATGGTGCAATGGTGGTACGGCCACAACGCTGTAGCGTTCTTCCTGACCGCCGGGTTCCTTGGCATGATGTATTATTTCGTGCCGCGTCAGGCCCGCCAGCCGCTTTGGAGCTATCGGTTTTCGATCGTCAATTTCTGGGCCCTGATTTCGGTTTACATGTGGGCCGGCTCGCATCACCTGATTTATACCGCGCTGCCGGATTGGGTGCAGTCCGTAGGGGTGGCGTTTTCTCTGGTGCTACTGATGCCCAGTTGGGGTTCGGCCGCCAACGGACTGCTGACATTCAATGGTTCCTGGCACCGTCTGAAAACGGATCCGGCCGCCAAATTCATGGTGCTTTCGCTGGTTTTCTACGCCGCCGCCACATTTGAGGGCTCGATGATGGCGCTCAAGTCCGTGAACAGCCTGTCCCACTACACGGACTGGACCGTGGCGCACGTCCATTCCGGTTCCCTGGGCTGGGTGGCGATGATCACCATTGGTTCCTTATACGCGATGGCGCCGCGAGCGCTGGGCAAGCCAATGTATTCCAGGACTGCGATGGAGGTACACTTCTGGCTGCATGTGGCGGGAACGCTTATCTATATCGGCGGCATGTGGGCCGCTGGCGTGATGGAAGGCGTGATGTGGCGCGAGACACTGGCGAACGGTTCTCTGGCCTACTCCTTCATGGAAAGCCTGATGGCGATCAAGCCTCTTTACGTGGTGCGCTGGCTCGGTGGCCTGTTCACTCTCGCTGGCATGGGGCTGATGTTGTGGAATCTTTGGCACACCGCTGATGATGCCAGGGCGCACTTAATTAAACCGATACCCGTTCCAATCCCGGAACCTACGCATGATCAGACCCCCCAACCCTTGACCGCTGCCAGTGGGGGTGCGTCATGAAATTTCCGATTCGCTATCGTCATTTTGAGAAGATTGAAAAGCATGCTTGGTTGTTGGGCATTCTAACCGCCTTCATGGTCTCGCTCGGCGGGTTGGCGGAGATTACCCCTCTGTTCATGGAGGCGCACAGGGTCCAGCCCGCCGACAACATTAAGCCCTACGGACCGTTGCGCTTGGCTGGCCGTGACATCTATGTACGCGAGGGTTGTCATGTCTGCCATTCACAGATGATCCGCAAACTGCAGTTCGAGACTCAACGGTATGGGCCTTATTCCGTGGCGTCGGAGTCGGTATACGACCGGCCGTTCCAATGGGGTTCCAAGCGTACCGGGCCTGACTTGGCGAGGGTTGGTGGTAAGTACACCGACGCTTGGCAGCGCGAACATCTCATTGCACCACGCTCCTTGGTACCGGAATCCAATATGCCCGCCTATCCCTGGCTAGCCGAGGCTACTATCGATCCGGCGGATATACAGGCGCGTATGAGGGCCCTACGGGCTCTTGGTGATCCGTATAGCAGTGAGTCGATCGCCGAGGCCCCGGAGGCTCTCAAAAACAAGACGGAATTGGATGCCCTGGTGGCCTACCTGCAAGGCCTGGGACGTAACCGTCCGTCACCCGACGCCTTGAAAGGGGATGCCGTGCCATGAATCCAATATGGGGACACGCCATCGGCGTCATGATTGTTGTGTTGATGTCGGTGTTTATCGGTATCTGGATATGGGTCTGGCGCGACCGGCACAAGCCCGTCTTTCGTCGCATGGCTGACTTACCCATGGAAGATCCGGTGGACGCCGACCCGGCACGTTCAGGAACATTCCCGAAAACCGACAAGGGGGATTAATCATCATGAGTCTTCACTGGTCGCTTTGGATCATGTTCCTGGTGGTGCTGAATCTGGGTATAACGCTGTTTCTGTTTCTCTGGGGTACCCGGGTGTCTATCCCCACTCGTGAGGATGGCACCACCGGGCACGTATGGGCCCATGGCACTCTTCGCGAGGGGGTGCGTCAATTGCCTCGCTGGTGGTACCTGATGTCGGCAGGCACTTTTATCGTCGGTATTGGCTACCTGGTGCTCTATCCCGGGTTTGGTGCCTATGATGGTCTGCTGGACTGGAGCTCTCGGGGTCAGCTGGAACGAGCGGAGGAGCGCAACCAGGCGCTGTTGGCCCCGTTACTGGAGAAAGCCCGGAACGGCGCCCCGTCAGACCTGGCGGCCGACGCCGAGGCGGTTCGCTTGGGCGGGCGCCTTTTCCAGGACAACTGCGCGGCTTGCCATGGTAGGGATGCACGCGGCAATACCACTATCGGCGCCCCCGATTTGCTTGACGACGCCTGGGTTTATGGCGGCGACGAGAAAGCCATTCTGGCTAGTATTCGGACGGGTCGAGAAGGGGTGATGCCGGGCTGGGAGTTTCTCGGCTACGGACGCGTGAAAAATCTGGCCCACTATGTGAGCAGCTTGTCGGGGGCGCCCCACCGTCCGACAGCCGCTGAAGTTGGAAAAAAGCGGTTCGACGCCTGTGCCGGCTGTCATGGGCCTGATGGTTCCGGCAACCCGGCCATCGGCGCACCGGATCTTAGTGATGATGCCTGGCTTTATGGGGGCGAACTTGACCAGATCATGACATCGATTAGTCAGGGGCGGCATGGACAAATGCCGGCATGGAAAGGTCGCCTGGATGAGGCGGAAATACGACTAGTTGCCGCCTGGATGCTGGCAAATGGAAAATAGCTCCGGCGCTGAAACGCCCTGGTACCGGGTGCCTCTGTTGTGGCTTGGTCTCATTATCTTATTGGCCAGCCTGGCGGGAAGCGTGCATCTGATCGTGGTGAGCCAGGCCTATCAAACTCCTGGGGACGTCACTGGCGAAAGCCAATCGTTTCGGGGGGTGCCGTTAACCCGCGAACAGCAGAGGTCCGAAGAGAGCACCGAGGAGAGGCCACGATGACCGCGCCCTGCCACCACTGTGGCGCACCAACGGCTGATGTACCTTTGACCGCCACGCTGGAAGGCGCACCGCGGCCGGTATGCTCGAGCGCCTGTCAGGGCACGGCGGAGTGGATCGATGCACAAGGCCTGAGCGATTATTACCGGCTGCGTCGTGGTCCCTCCCATAAGCCCGACGCGGAATCCGATGCCGGCGCCCAGGTTTGGCGGGATCCGCGCTTGGCGCGCCATGTGTTGCGTCCGCTTTCGGGCAAACGCAGCGAAGTGTGCCTGTTAGTCGATGGGGTTCGTTGTGGTGGGTGCGCTTGGCTGATTGAGCGGACCTTAATGGGGCTTCCGGGCGTGCACAGGGTACAGGTCAACGCGATGACCCGGCGCACTCGCATTATCTTCGATCCGCATCAGACGCCACTGTCGAGTCTGCTGGAAGCCCTCACTGGTGCCGGCTATCAACCTCGCCCGTTGGACGCGCGGGCCCTCGACGATGCGCGCCGCGACGAATCCAAACAATTGCTAAAACGTTTGTTGGTAGCTGGGTTTGGCATGATGCAGGCGATGATGTTCGCCCTGGTCCTCTATCTTGGGCCCGACAATGAGATCCAGGGGGCGACACTGGAACTGTTCCGCTGGCTGGGTTTCCTGGTAGCGTCGCCGGTGGTGCTGTATTCGGCACGCCCCTTTTTCGCCGGCGCCTTGCAAGCCTGGCGCGCCCGCCACCTCAACATGGACGTACCGATCGCACTGGCGATCGCGGTGATCTACGGCGCTAGCTTTTTTCAATGTCTGACCGGTGGCACGGAGGTTTACTTTGACTCCGTGGCCATGCTCGTTTTCTTCTTGCTCACTGGGCGCTACTTGGAAATGCGCGCACGGCACCGCGCTCTAGACCACACCGATGCGTTGGCGCGGTTAACTCCGAGTTGGGCCGAAAAGCTTGATAGTGACGACCAACCTCACCGCGTAGCACTGAGCGAACTGGTCTCCGGAGACCGGGTCCGGGTGCGCGACGGTGGATCGATACCGGCTGACGGCCTGCTGCTGGACAGCCGTGCAAGGGTCGATGAGTCGTTGCTTTCAGGCGAATCCAGGCCGGTGGAGAAGTGTGCCGGTGACCGGGTGATTGCCGGCAGCGTGGTTCAAGGCCAAGCGATCACCCTTCAGGTAACACACTGCGGCGAGGACACCTTCTTGGCCAACCTGGCTGGGCTTGCCACCCGCGCTCAAACCGAGCGCCCCCGGCTGGCCCGTGCCGGCGAAAAGACCGCATCCCGATTCGTGCTGCGCGTATTGGGGCTGACGGCCCTGACGGCGCTGGTGTGGGCGATTGTGGATCCTAGCCGCCTACTGGACGCCTGTCTGGCGGTGCTGGTGGTTTCCTGCCCCTGCGCCTTCGCGCTCGCCGTTCCCGCTGCTATCACGCGCAGCCTCTCAGTCTTGGCGCGTCAGGGCGTATTAGTGCTGCGCCCCGACGGGTTGGAAATACTGGCGGGGGTCGATCGGGTTGTTTTTGATAAAACCGGCACGCTTACCGAGCCATCTATCGCCGTGACCGCCCTCGATGATTCGATTGATATGGATACCGCCCTCCAATGGGCGGCCAGTCTTTCCGATACCAGTGAGCACCCGCTGTCACGGGCATTGGCCAACAGCAACGACCGGGCGCTGTTGCCCGCGCATCATGCTCGGGTGCTACCTGGTTTGGGTATCACCGGTACCGTCGCGGGCAGGGCATTACGCCTTGGACGGGGAGACTTCGCCACTGGCGGTGGCGAAGGCGAGGACGACCTTCTCCTCGCCGACAACGAAGGTGTGCTTGCGCGCTTCCAGGTTCATGAAAGGATCCGTGCTGACGCCGGTGATTTGATAGATCAGCTGACGGCATGGGGCATTGAGAGTGAGATACTGAGCGGCGACGCCCGGGCGCGGGTCGCCGAGGTCGCATCGCAGCTGGGGGTGGCCGCCTGGCGGGGGCGCTGCATGCCCACCGACAAGCTGGCTCGCATCGGCGAACTGCGCCAGGCCGGTCATCGCGTGCTGGTGGTCGGGGACGGTAGCAACGATGCCCCGGTACTGGCGGGCGCTGATGTTTCCGTCGCGCTCTCCTCCGGCAGTGACCTGGCCCAGGCGCAGGCGGACATCGTCCTGTGTTCCGGTCGCTTGAGCGCCATTGCCGAGTGTCGCACAGTGGCCCGCACCACGCTGCGAGTGCTGGCCCAGAATCAACGGTGGGCGCTTAGCTATAACCTTTGTGCCATGCCACTGGCGGCGATGGGCTGGGTGCCGCCCTGGCTGGCGGCCATCGGCATGTCCACCAGTTCCCTGGTGGTGGTTCTCAATGCGCTGCGTATTGACCGTAAGCGGAGTCACGCGGGCTCCATTCAGGAAGTGCAGGAAGGCGCTCGGTTATGAATATTATCCTCGTCATGATTCCTCTGTCCCTGCTGATTCTGGCAGGTGCTGTGGCGATGTTTTTCTGGGCAGTGAATCACGATCAATTCGAGGATATGGAGAGCCCGGGTCTTTTGCCTTTGGCCGACGACCCGGAAGAGGTTAGTGCGGAGAGGATTGAACATAGCGCCGGGCCAGGGCGGCGCCCACCAGAATCTGGATCTGGTTGTAGCAGATGATCGGCAGAATGATCATGCCGAACCCGGGATGGCCGGCGAATAGGACCTTGGCCATCGGCAGTCCCGACGCCAGGCTCTTTTTCGAGCCACAAAAGACCGCGGCGATTTCATCGGCCCGGTTAAAGCCGGCGCGCCGCGACAGCCAGGTGGTGAGCGCCAGCAGTATCACCAGCAACAGCAGACACAGCGCCACGGCCAGCACGATGGCCGTCACCGGCAGTTGCTGCCACAGACCGCTTGCCACCGATTGGGAGAACGCCGCATAGACGATCAGCAGAATAACGCCCTGGTCGTAGCGGGCGGAAAAGCCGGGGTGCCGGTCCAGCCAGGGGCCGAGCCAGTGTCGCAGCCCATGGCCGAGGGCAAAAGGCAGCAGCAATTGAAGCACGATATCCCTGAGCGCTTGTAGGGTATCGAAGCCGCCGTCACCGGTGGTGCTCACCAGTAACATCAGCAAGAAGGGCGTGAGCATCATCCCGAACACGTTGGAGGCCGCGGCGCTGCAGACGGCGGCGGGCACGTTGCCGCGGGCCATGGCGGTAAAGGCGATCGACGACGACACCGCCGACGGCAGTACGCCCAGGTAAAGAAACCCCAGGGCCAGGTCCTCGGGGATCCAGCGCGGCGCCAGCCCGTCGATCGGCAGGACCAGGAGCGGAAACAGCAGAAACGTCAGCGCGGCGATAAACAGATGCAGGCGCCAATGCGTGGCGCCGGCGCGGATCTGGTCCCGCGACAGGGCTGCGCCGTGGATAAAGAACAGCACCGCCACCGCGAGGGTGCCGAGCAGCCCCAGCCACTCCGCCGCCGTGCCTTGCGCGGGGCGTAGCGACGCGGCCGCGATGGCCGCCAGAAGCACCAGGGTGAACGGGTCGGGACGCAGGCGCATCAGGGCGCGTCCAGTGCGCGCAACGCCGGTGTCAGCATGGTGCGGGTCGCTTTGGCGGCGGCCTCGGCGTCGCCCAGTTCAAGCGTGCCCAGCAGTACGGCGTGGTCGGCATGGTCGGGTTCGGGTAGTGCCGCATCGCGCTCGGTGCGTTCGATGGTTTCGGTTACCGCCTCGCTGAAATACTCATACAAGGCGCTCAGGGCGGGGTTGTGGGCGGCGCTGACGATGGCGTTGTGGAACCGCCGGTCATGATGAATGCGGGCTTCAAGGTCGTCGCCCACCTGTTGGCGCGCCTCAAGGGCCTCGCGCATGGCCTGGAGGTCGGCTTCGTCCCGGCGCTCGGCGGCCAGGCGTGCCGCCTCGCTTTCCAGGGCGATCCGCATTTCCAGTTGATCGCGCAGAGTGGTGCGGCGCAGCCGCCGTAGCGATTCCGCCGGATCCAGGCGGCGCAGCACATAGGTGCCGTCGCCCTGGCGGGTTTCCAGCAGGCCCACGTGCACCAGCACCCGCACTGCTTCGCGCACGGTGTTCCTGCCCACGCCCAGCTCCTCGGCCAACGCCGATTCCACCGGTAATCGGCGGCCCACCGGCCATTCGCCGGATTCCACCGCCTGGCGCAGACGATCAATGGCGCCGTCCACCAAGGAGCGACGGGGCAGGGTGTTTGTGTTCATAGAATTGGTCCCATGAATAATGATAGGATCATCCTATGAATTTATTGGAAATGCAAGAGGGTGTCAGTCCACGCTGATCAGGGTCAGACGCAGTGTTTTGCCGTTGCTTGGCCAATCGATGCTGGCGCCGACGGACAGTCCCAGCAACGCCGCCCCGACTGGACTCAGGATGGAGAGGCGATCAGCGCCCTCATTCACCTCCTGGGGAAACACGAGCATCAGGCGATGTTCGCGTCCGTTGTCTTGGTTTTTGAAGTAAGCCCAGCGGTGCAGGGCTACTACATTGTCGGGCATCGCCTCTTGAGGGCGGCACTCGGCTCGATCCAATTCTTCGTAAAGCCGAGCGACCACTTCAGGGTCTTCGTGATGGCGTTCAAGAAGGGCGTAAAGCCTATCCCGATCGAGGGTGGAAATAACAATAGGGGGCAAGTCGGCCATGCCAGTTTCTCCAATGGAAGTGCAGAAGATTGTGTGTCCCCGGCGGCGCCGAACCCCCGGGGACGTTCCATTGGGGTGCGGCGTCAGAAATGGAAGGCGAGCGCAGCTGCCGACCGTCGGACAGCGCCGACAGCCGGTTTCAGTGAGAGACTTTCTGGTGGCGCCGTCCGGCGCGCAGGTTCAAGAGAGCTGTTCATTCCGATACCCTAGCACTCCTGCCAATTTTTGCCAGGGGTTATTTTCGGCCCGGGGAGGCTAGCTCCCGGTCTCCAAAGGGGAACCACGCGGTATAGTGCTTTTGTCGATGGGCCAGGGGGACGACTTTGGAGGACGCCGGCGTCTTGCCGAGTAGCTATCCGGTGGTCTCTGCGTTTTCCCAGACCGGGTACAATGGTGCCCTGCAATTTGCCTGTTTGCCACCCGGAGCCACTCCGAAGCGGTTGCACGAAGTATTAACCGCGCGGTATCAAGACGAGCCGGTCGTCCGTGTGATGTCGCAGGACAGTGTCATCAACCTTGAAGCCGGTTTTTTGATCCACGAGGTAGCAATCGGAACAACCGAATGGATCTATTCGTCTTTGTCAATGAGGAGCGGTGCTGTTTGATCGCGCGTCTCGATAATCTCGGAAAAGGCGCGGCCGGCGCGGCGGTCGAAAATATGAATATTCATCTCGGTATTGAGGAGGGAGCGGGCCTTCCCGCGGGGTGAGACTTCTAGGAATTCAATATGGGTAATTTTTCAGATATTTTGGTGGGTTTGCAGCAGAGCAGTCCTGGTCAAACGGAGTTCTATCAGGCGGTGGAAGAAGTGCTGGAAGCACTGACACCGGTGCTGGAGGCCGAGCCTCGTTATTGTGACGAAGGTGTGCTGGAACGGCTATTGGAGCCCGAGCGACAGATTTTCTTCCGTGTCGCCTGGGTAGATGACAACGGCCGTGTACGCGTCAACAAAGGCTATCGCGTACAATTCAATTCCGCGCTGGGTCCGTATAAGGGTGGCTTAAGATTCCACCCGAGCGTAAACGGCGGCATTATCAAGTTCCTGGGTTTTGAGCAGATTTTCAAAAATGCTCTGACCGGTTTGCCGTTAGGCGGCGGCAAGGGAGGCTCTGATTTCGATCCCAAAGGCCGTTCGCAGGGCGAAGTAATGCGTTTTTGCCAGGCGTTCATGACAGCGCTTTACCGTCACATAGGTGCCACTGTTGATGTGCCTGCCGGAGACATTGGTGTCGGTCATCGAGAGATTGGCTACCTTTACGGCCAGTATCGGCGCTTAAGTGGCCGCTTTGAGGGGGTATTGACGGGTAAATCAGCGGGCTGGGGCGGATCGTTGGGCCGCAAGGAGGCCACCGGGTACGGTTGTGTTTACTTTGCCGAGAATATGCTCGCTGAACGCGGAGAGTCGATAGCCGGTAAAACCTGCTTGGTCTCCGGCGCCGGCAATGTCGCGATATATACCATGGAGAAGCTTACCGAACTGGGTGCCCGGCCCGTTACGTGCTCGGACTCCACGGGTACGCTGGTGCACCATGCGGGGTTGGACGTCCCTCTTTTGAAATCCATCAAAGAGCGTGATCGTGGCGCTTTGTCTGCTTATCTGGAAACGCACCGGGATGCGCATTTCATCCCTGCAAGCGACTACCCACAGGGACGATCCGCAGTGTGGTGCGAGAGTGCCGATCTTGCTTTCCCTTGCGCCACCCAGAACGAGCTGTCCGGATCCGACGCTGAAGCATTAGTCGCCAATGGCGTAATCTGTGTCTCCGAAGGCGCTAACATGCCTTGTACGCGCGACGCCGTATCCGTATTTTTGAAATCAGGCATCAGCTACGGCCCCGGAAAAGCCGCCAACGCAGGGGGCGTCGCCGTCAGCCAGCTAGAGATGCAACAAAACGCGGCCATGGCGAGTTGGTCGGCGGAACGAGTGGATACAGCGCTCAGAACCATCATGTACGATATTCATCAACGTGCGAGTCACACAGCCAGGGAGTTCGGAGTACAAGGTAACTTGGTACTTGGTGCGAATATCGCTGGATTCCGGCGAGTGGCGGACGCAATGATCGAACAAGGGGTGTTCTGACGTCTATTTACAGGCCATGGCTTGCTTTATTTTATAGGTGAGCTATGGTCTGGTCTCTATTGGCTCATGTTCCTGAAGGTGCATCGTGTTCCCCCGTCGGTTTTTAGTACTCCTCTTCCCCACCTTTCCGGTTTAAGCCGGGCGGACGTCTGTCCGTCCGGCTACTTCATGTAACCCTTTTCTGAGTTCTGTTTAGGAGATGCAGCCATGGCGCTCGGGCATTCGCACCGGCGTTGGCGTGGTCTTTCAGAGGCCGCGCGAAAATATCTTTCGATCCGTTCCTGGTGTCATCCTTTACGCCCGCACACTCTAGCCACCCTTTTTGAGCGTATGGAGCGGCGTAAGTTGGGCGATAACAAGCCAGCGTCCGCGGGTATTGATAGTCGGGTATGGCTATTGGATCTTGATTATAGGGGCGAGGTGGATTTCGTGCTTGTGGAGCCTGGGAGAGCCTGCCCCGAGCGACGTATCATTTCCATTCTCTCGCCGTTCGGTGAGGCGCTGTTCGGCGCCAGAGTCGGTGATGTCGTACACCCCCGATTTCTGGGTCATGAATACAGCGTTTTGATTACCAAAATTGAATCCTGTCCCGGGGAGGAGGAATCATGAGTAAAGAAAAAGAAAAGAAAAAAGCCAAAAGGTCCTTGAAAGAGAAGCGCCGAGATAAAAAGCAGGGAAAATCATAACCGGAAAGAGGGGCGCTGGGCGCCCCTCGTTTGCCACTGCCTACGACGTATTCTGGATATACATCTTCAGCGCCACCGCGTTGTTGTGCGCTTCGTCCTTGGCGGCGTAGAGCAGCGTCAATGTGCCGCCACCAACGCCTTTCAGAACAGACTCGACGGCTTCGTGCTGGTGCGCCAGTTCGGCGTGGAATTTCTGGTAGAACGCCGCCCAGCGCTCGGGGTCGTGGTTGAACCATTTTCTCAGCTCGCTGGACGGGGCCAACTCCTTGCGCCATTCGTCGGCCCGCAGGTCTTCCTTTTTGATACCGCGTGGCCAGACCCGGTCCACCAGTACGCGATAGCCATCAGCTTTGTCTGCGTCGTCGTAGACACGCTTGCATTGAATCCGTTGGGGTTGCTTCATACATGCGCTCCTTGCGGTTTCCGGTCCTGGCCTCGGGCCTGGCGCAGCGCTTTTTCAGCGTCGGCCACCAGTTGCTGGATCTTGTCGCCCGCCGGCTCGATGGCGTTGATGGCGCCGCAGGACTGGCCAGCGTAAAGCGCCATGTCGTCCAGGTCGCCGCTGGCGCCCTGTAATGGGGAATCGGTGGAGAACAGGTAGACCGGCTGACCGTCCTGTTCCCCGATGATTTGGTCGCGGCCCTGGGATTTCAAGTCGTCGTAATCCCCTCGGGTAACCCGGTTAGCCAGCACCCGCACCGGTGCCGGTTCGTGCCAGTTGCGGTCGAAGGTCGTGGTGTAAACCGTGTGTTCGCCCCGGGCCTGTATCAGTCGCCGCTTGTGATGATCGTGGGCGTTGGCCTCATCGGTGGCCAGGAAAGTGCTGCCCAGGCTGACACCTTGAGCCCCCAGCGTCAGGGCCGCGGCGAGACCTCTGCCCTCCGCGATACCGCCGGAGGCGACGACGGGCACCGGGCTCCAGGGAATCAGCTCGGTCAGCAGGCTGAAGGTGGTCATGCGGCCCCGCACATGGCCTCCGGCCTCGACGCCCTGGGCGATCAGGACATCCGCGCCGGCGTCCACGGCGGCCTGCGCGTCCGCGCTTGCGCCGATTTGGTGGATAACGCCAACGCCGGCGTCCTTGAGGCGCCGGATCAGCCGCTGATCCACGTCCCAAAACAGCACCATCCAGGGCACCGAAAGGTCCAGGCAGGTACTGATCTGCTGCTCAAGTAGCGCCGGCGCCGTGGCGGCGGGAATCAGATTGACGGCGAAGTGTTCAATACCGACGGCCCGCAGCGCGTCCACTTCGGCGCGTAGGCGATGGGGCGGCTCGCGCACCATGCCCAGCACGCCGAAGCCGCCGGCGTGGGCCACGGCGCCGGCCAGGCGGTGACGGGCCACGCCGCCCATGCCGGCCAGCAAAATCGGCCACCGGCAACCCAGCAGGTCGCAAAGCGGCGTGTGCAGGGTCGGCGTTACCAGTGCCATACCTGGTCCGCTTGCTCATAGAGGTCCGCCACCGCGCGGCGCGCGACCGGGCGAACGCCGTTTTGTAGCGCGAGCCCACCCAGGCCGCGCTCTTCCAGATCGCCCTGGATGGCGTACACCGGCACGCCGCTTTCCACCAGGTTGGCGATATCACGGGGCAGTTCCGCCGGCTGGGTTTGCCGCCATGTGCCCAGCGTCAACGCCGGCTGCCGTTCGCGCGATATCGCGTAGTGCACACCATGGCCGCTGAGCAGCACCATCAGGTCACCACCGGCGCCACGCATTGACTGCGTCAGCCAGAGAATGGTGTCGTCCTGCTCCTCGGTGGTGGTCCGGTAGGCCTGGTCGATCACTTGCAGTACTTTCATGATTACCTCGTACCGATGGTCAGAGTGTTGTGGGCCTCGCTGGCGTAACGCCACAGGTCCGGCGGACCGCCCCGGCCACAGCCTTCGATGACGTCGTTGACGCCGCGTTCGTCCACGCACAGGCCGCAGTTGATCCACTCGAACCCGATCCCTTTGCTGCGCGCCTTCTCTTGTAGCGCGGCGATCCAGTCCTTGGTCAGCGGGTGATCCTCCTCCTCGCTGTCGCGGTGATGGACGGCGTTGCCGTGCGGCTGCTGTCTGGCGAAGGCCAGCGCCACGGCGCCTTCGTAGGCGAAGACACGCACGCCCGCGCCCCGGTCGAGGGCGGCGTCGAGTAGCCGAAAAAAGGTCACGGTCCGCTCGCTTTCAAAGGGCGGCTCCATGAAGGCGAAGGTCAATGTCTTGGTATCACTCATCACAGGCTCCGGTTGGGGCGGTTAGTGCCAGATCACTTTGTGGCCGGCGAGCATGGCGTCGATCACCAGGTCCATGTCGGCGACGCCGACCTGGTCCTTGAGATCGGCGTGGTCGATTTCCCGTTGCGCCAGCGCGAATTGATCAGCCCGGACCGTGACGCCCCACCGCAAGAGGTCGTCGAACAGATCGCTTTTGGCGCCGCGCCGGGCCGGCGTCACGCCGTTCTGTACCAGCAGAACCGCCACCTTATGGCCGGCGTCGTACAGTTGGCCGATCAGGTCAAACTGATGGTGGGTGCGGGTCTCCGTGAACGGGTCCTGGCTTTGAATAAAAAGATAGTGAGACATGGCAAGCTCCGTTTTCAGAAAGAGGTGAGGGCGACGGGCGTGTCGTCGAGCAGACCACGACGCACCAGAAAATCGCCGAAGTGTTCGCCGTTGTCCCGCCCTTCGGCGAAGCGCTCCAGCAGTGGGGCGAGCAACTCAAGAAAGCGCTCTTCATTGACGTTGCCCGCGTACAGACGGGCCAGCCGGTCGCCGTGGAAACTGCCGCCCAGGTAGAGGTTGTAGAGACCCGGCGCCCGCCCGGTCAGGGCGATCTCGCCGAGATAGGGACGCGCGCAGCCATTGGGGCAGCCGGTTAAACGCAGGGTGATGGGCACGTCGGCGAGTCCGTACTGGCCTTTGAGGCGCTGAAACACATCCAGCAAGCGGGGTGTGTAGCGTTCCGCTTCGGCCATGGCCAGACCGCAGGTGGGCAGCGCCACGCAGCTCAGGGTGTGCGCCGCCTGAGAGTCCGGTGTCAGACGCCATGCCAGGCCCAGGTCCTCCAGGCGCCACTGCAGTTGTTCGAGTTCGTGCGTTTCGATGTGGGTCAGTTGCAGATTCTGGTTGGTGGTCATGCGCAAACGGCCGCCGTACTGTTCCAGCAAGCCGCTGATCTGCCCCCGCAGAGCATCGTCCAGACGCCCGCTTTCAATATAGAGAGTGGCGTGCCAGAGGCCATCGTCGCCCTGCTGCCAGCCCAGCCGGTCTCCGTTGTGCTCAAAGCGCCGTGGCCGCGCCGGCTCAAGGTCGCGTCCCCGGCGGTGCGCCAGTTCGTCGAGGAACCAGTCCAGGCCGAGACGATCCAGGGTGTATTTGAAACGGGCCCGGTGGCGGTCCTTGCGATCACCGAAGTCGCGCTGGATGGTCATCACCGTTTCGCTGAAAGCGGGGGCGTCTTCGGCATCGATGAAACCGATTTCCTCCGCAAGCCGGGGGTAGCTGTCCTCGCGGCTGTCCAGCTGACCCATGCCGCCGCCCACACAAACGTTGAAGCCCTGCAGCTCACCGTTGTCGATCACCGCGATCAGCCCCAGGTCCTGACCGTAGACGTCGATATCGTTGACCGGCGGTATGGCATAGCCGACCTTGAACTTGCGCGGCAGGTAGAGTTCGCCGTAGACCGGCTCTTCGCTGTGCGTGGCGGGAGCGGACTCGCGATACCAGATTTCGGGGTAAGCGCCGGTTTTGGGAATCAGCCTGTCGCTGGTGACGCGGGCCAGTTCCGCGACGCGCTGGTGTGCCCGGGACAAAAACGGATTGGTGCCGCACACCACGCCCCGGCTGTCGTCACCGCAGGCGGCGATGGTGTCCAGGCCGATGTCCCGCAGACCCTGCATCAGCGCACGCAGGTGGGGTTTGCGTACACCGTGCAACTGTACGGTTTGCCGGGTGGTGATGCGGATGCCCCGTTCCGCGTAACGCCGGGAAAGCTCCGCGATTCCCCACCATTGGTGTTTGTCGAGCACACCGCCGGGGATGCGCATTCGCACCATGAACTGATAGATCGGCTCGAGGTGCCGCCGTCGGCGGTCCGCGCGCCGGTCGCGGTCATCCTGCTGATAGATGCCGTGGAATTTCATCAGCAGCGGGTCATCACCGGGAACCGCGCCGGTGAGCGGGTCTTGCAGACCTTCGGCGATGCCGCCACGCAGATAGCGGCTGCGGGCCTTGAGTTGCTCGCTCTCGTTCAGGGCGTCCACGGGCTGGCTGAGATCGGAACTGCGGTCGATCATATGGCCCTCCTAATACAGGTTCCGGTGAAGACGTTTCGCCTTCGAAAGTTGTTTCCAGTGGCCGGCGCCCAGGCGCCGGTCGACGGCGTCGCGTACCCGGGCTTCGGCTTCGGCAAGGCGGTCCTTGTCGCCACAGAAGTAAAGATGGGCGCCGCGCTCGAGCCACTCGCTGAGCCGGTCGACCTGTTCCAGCAGCGGGTCGGCCAGCTCCCGACCGGGCTGTTCGACTTGAAAAACAGTATCCACCCGCTTGAGCAGGCCGTTATCGCGCGCCTCCTGAAAGTCCAGTTGGTAAAGAAAATCTTCTTCAAAGCGTTGTTCCGCGAACACCAGCCAGCACGGTGTATGCCGGCCCGCCGCCGCCAGGTGTTGCAGGAAAGCGCGGTAGGGCGCGATACCCGTCCCCTCGGCGATCAGCACCAGCGGTGTGTCGGGATCGTCCGGCAGATGGAAGCGCGCATTTCGATGCGGGTAGAGACGCACCGAATCGCCGGCTTGCAGATCCAGCAGGTAAGCGGAAGCGACCCCGGTTTCCCAGCGTCCGGCGAACGGATAGCGGAAGCGCTTAACGGTGAGATGCAGTTCATCGTCGAAGGCGCTCAGGGCATTGGCCAGATCATAGAGGCGGGGCTGCAGTGGACGCAGCGACGCCACCAGAGCCTCGGCGTCGGGCCGCGCCGGGTAATCGCGCAGCAGGTCCAGGAGCTGATGCTGTTTGAGCACGGCCCGCTGTGTCCGGGTGCCGCCGGCCACGGCCTCGCTGAGCGCGGTGCTTTCCGCCAGCTCCGCCCAGTACTCCAGGAAACGTCCGCCGGGTATGGTCAGGTCACGGTGTTGGCGCAGGGCCTGCACCAGTGGCTGGGGGGCGCCGTCCACGGTCACCGGTTGTTCGCCGCTCAAGCCGGTGGCGTCCAGCACGGCGGCGATCAGCTCTGGTGGATTGTCGGCGAGCACGCCCACGGCGTCGCCCGGCGCCACCGCGAAATCCGGCGCTTCCAGAGCCAATTCCAGATGGTGGATGGGGCTGGTCCTGTCGGGTGCGGTGAGACACTGGTTGACCAGGACTTCCGCTTCCAGCGGGTGCCGCTTGTCATAGACCGGCCCGCGCTTCGTGGCGCTGGTTGAAGCGGCCGGGGCGGTGGTGGATTCGCGCTTGGGCAGCTTCTCCACTAGCCGCGCCAGCCATGCCTTCGCCGGGGCTTCGAAATCCACATCGCATTCCTGGCGTTCCAGTAAGCGCTGGCCGCCCAGCGCCTCCAGACGCGCATCGAGCTGCCGGCCGGCGGTGCAGAAGTGCTCGTAGGTGCTGTCGCCCAAGGCAAGCACCGCGAAGTGAAGCCCCTTCAGCCGGGGCGCGGTGGCGTCGTCCGCCAGTCCCTCGAAGAACGGCAATGCCGGTTCCGGCGGGTCGCCGTCGCCATGGGTGGCGGTGATCACCACCAGATGCTTGCGCTTAACCAGCTGCCGGGGGCGCACCCGGGCCAGATCCTGGACTTCCGCCGCCACACCGGCTTCACGGCATTGTTCGCTGAATCGCTCGGCCAGTTCCCGGCTGTTGTCGGTTTCCGTGCCGTAGGCGATCAGCAGCGCCGGAGCGTCCTCCGGCTTCTGGCCCAAGCGGGCGGTGTCAGTGTTCTGGCCGGCCAGGTAACCGCTCAGCCAGAGCGCCTGCTGGTCATCCAGCTCCTCCAGCAGCGTGTGGATTCGTCGCCATTGCGTTTCCGAAAAAGGCGGCGCCAGCGCGTGCGCGGTCATCGCGGACTCCATTCAATACCTGAAGCCGGCAGTATGAACGGCTGCATGATCGACGAATAATGAAATACAATGGGGCTTAACATTCAAAGTATTGATATTAAGCATGGATATCGAACTGGCTCGCACCTTTCTGGAGATCGTCCGCTCCGGCAGCTTCATGGCCGCCGCCGAACGTCTGCACGTTACCCAGACCACCGTGACCGCGCGCGTTCACAACCTGGAGGGGCAGCTCGGCTGCCGGCTGTTCGTGCGAAACCGCAGTGGTGCCCGCCTGACCACCAATGGGGAGCAGTTCGCCACCCATGCCAGCCAGCTGGTTCGTACCTGGGACGCGGCCCGGCGTGCATTGCCGTTGCCGGAGGGCGCCGGCCAGGTACTCACCCTGGGGGGCGAAGTCAGCCTCTGGAATCCGTGGCTGTTGAACTGGTTATCCGCTCTGCGCGAAGCCTGTCCGAACGTTGCGGTGCGCGCCGAAGTCGGCGAGCGCACCACCTTGCATGAAAAACTGGAGCAGAGCGTGCTGGACGCCGCCCTGGTTCATCAGCCTGATTACTGGCCCGGCATGCAAGTGGAACAGTTGATGGAGGAGAAGCTGATTCTGGTGCGTCGCGGTGCCGAGGAAGCGCCTTATGTCTATGTGGACTGGGGCGCGGATTTTCGCCGGCAGCATGACAGCGCCTGGCCGGAAAGAACCCGAGCCACGATCAATGTGGATCTGGGACCGCTGGCGCTGCGCTATTTATTGCGGCACGGCGGCAGCGGCTACTTTCGCACCAGGGTGGTTCAACCGTATCTGGAGAGCGGTGAACTGGAGCGGGTCCCCGCCGCGCCGGAATTCAGCTATCCGGTCTATCTGGTCTATGCCCGGGAGCAGAACTCCGAGCTTACCGCTTCGGCCTTCGAAGCGTTGCGCGGCTCGTTGGAGCAGGATGCCGCTCCGGGATAAAGGCCAGACAGAGGCTCTGGAATGCACCACTGCAGTGCTTTATCCTTTCGCGCCCACCGACAAGGAGAGGCTCATGGCGCATATCCGGCCCACCGGCTCCGGCAATCAACGCGATTCGATTCCTGTTTCCCCCACCCTTGCGGCTGATCTGCCTCGTCCCGGTTTGCCGCTTGCAACCGGTGAAGATCGCGGGCGTTTGCTTTGGGTCAGCGTGTTGGCGGTGGTGATGGGGCTGTCGGCGGGCCTGATCGCAAAGCTGCTGCTGATGCTCATTGATCTGTTCACTCAGCTGTTCTTCTACGGTCGGCTGTCCTTTGAGCCCGCCACGCCCGTGGGGCATGCGCTGGGCGCCTGGGTGATCCTGGTGCCGGTAGCGGGTGGTTTGATCATTGGTCTGATGGCGCGCTGGGGCGCCCCTGCGATTCGCGGTCACGGCATCCCCGAGGCGATGGAGCAGGTGTTGACGAACCAGAGCCGTATTCCGGCTCGTATCACCTTCTGGAAGCCGTTGTCGTCGGCGGTATCCATCGGCACCGGCGGACCGTTCGGGGCGGAGGGACCGATCATCGCAACCGGTGGCGCGCTGGGTTCGCTGGTAGGGCAGTTGCTGCATGTAACCGCCCTGGAGCGAAAAACGCTACTCGCCGCCGGCGCGGCGGCGGGCATGGCGGCGGTGTTCTCGGCGCCGGTGTCGGCGGTATTGCTGGCGGTGGAGTTGCTTCTGTTCGAATTCAGAGGGCGCTCCATGATTCCAGTGGCGTTGGCGGCCACAGCGGCTACCGGGGTTCGTTATCTGCTGTTGGGGACGGAAGCAGTGTTTCCGATGGGTGTCGTCGCGCCGGCCGACATCCAGGCGGTGGCCGGCTATGCGCTGCTGGGCGCACTCATTGGTTCGCTTAGCGTGGGCGTGACACGGGTGCTGTACTGGATCGAGGACGGCTTCGAGCGGTTGCCGGTACATTGGATGTGGTGGCCTGCGATCGGGGGGCTGGCGGTGGGTCTGGTCGGTTATGTGGCGCCGGCCACGTTGGGTGTCGGCTATGAACTGATTCATGCGATTCTCAACGCGGAGCTGAGCATCAGCGTTCTCGGCTTTCTGTGCCTGATGAAATTCATCGCCTGGTCCATTGCCTTGGGCAGTGGCACTTCGGGCGGTACGCTGGCGCCCCTGTTTATTATTGGCGGCGCCCTGGGCGGCTGCGCGGGCTTGCTGGCGGCACAGGCCCTGCCGGTGTGGGGCATTGATCCCGCGCTTGCCGCCCTCGTGGGCATGGCCGCTATGTTCGCCGGTGCATCCCGCGCTTTTCTCACCTCCGTGGTGTTTGCGGTTGAGGTGACCCACCAACCGAACGCGTTATTGCCGCTGCTTGCTGGCTGCGCCACCGCTTATCTGTGCTCCACGCTGTTTATGCGTCACACCATCATGACCGAGAAAATCAGCCGGCGCGGTGTGCGGGTACCCACCGAGTACGATGCGGATCCTTTGGCGCAGATCACCGTGGAAGCCGTGTACAGCCGGCGGGCCGTGACGCTTCAAGCAGCGGACAGCCTGGAATCGGTTCGCGAATGGTTACTTCAGGGCGGTAAGCATAGCTATCACCAGGGTTTCCCGGTGTTGGACGCTCAAGGGCGGTTACGCGGTGTTGTTACCCGCCGCGATCTGATGGCGCTGGATGCCGACGCCGCTGCTCCGGTGGAGGCGTTAATAAAAAGAGCGCCGGTGGTTACCGCGCCGTCGTACAGCCTGCGTGACGCCGCCGACCATATGGTCCGCCATGGTGTGGGGCGCTTGGCGGTGGTCGATGTCTCCGACGTCGGGTCATTGCTCGGCATCGTCACCCGGAGCGACATTCTTAAGGCTCACCAGCGCCGTCTTGAGGAACAGGATATGCGCTCAAGGGCCTTCAATGTGGGGGCTTAATATCAAAGTCCTCAGGGTTAACGATACCTTCCAGCGCTCCTATCTGGTGAAAGTCGGTGGCGGTCAGCACGGTATCAATCGACGTGTCCTTGAACGCCAGATTTTTCGTCAGTTGAACCTGGTTCGGCATTCCTTTGGCGTCCACGTTCATGATCCACGCCAAAAAGCCGCCGGGGAACCTGGCTAAACTGCCAATCGGATAAAGGCCGTAGTGTTTAATGTACTCGACCACTATCGCGGAGTCGTAGACTTCGGCTTGGCCGTGAATCCATCGGTAGGCTTCCAAGGGGGGGCTGGGCGCGGCCCCGTTCCGCCCGTGAGTCAGTTTATTCACGGTCTTGATGACGGATAACAATTTGATCCGATCGGAAAGGTCGGCGGCGCCTTTGGCGGCGGGATAGCCGCTTCCATCCAGGCGCTCATTGGCGTTCTCGATGATGTCCCGGCAGGCGTTGGTGGGCCGCCATCCAAGCGCGTCAATTTTTTTAAGAAGTGTCAGAGGGTGCTGCTTGAGAATGAACCTCTGCTTGGGGTTCATGTTTATCTTCAGGGAGGGCATCTGCTTGCCGATCAACAGCGGCTTGCCCATATTGTGTATCAACGCGCCGACGACCGATTCGCGAATCAGCCCCGAGTGAGGGTCGCGTGCAATCAGCATGTCGGCCAGAACGCCGGCCGTTTGTACCGCGTGGCGTACCCAATCGGGCTGACCCCGTAAAAAGGACAGGGCGTAAAGCAGCTGAGTGCGATCGTCCTTTACGCAGTCAATCAGGGTGTCGCTGCAATCATACAGCGCTTCCTCGCTGAAGATGTCACGGTTCTTGATGAACATCATGACGACTTTGAGTTGCTGAGCGACCTTCAATACCTCTGGGACCATGGCGGGCTGCCGGGACATCTTTGATTTCTCGCTTTTACTGGCTTCAGTGGTTATGAATTTTGTTTTTCTCGGGATAAAGAGCTCCGACGGCGTGATGTTCTCTTTGAGGCCGGACCGGCTGGCGGCTTCCCGTTCGCACTCGGAAACGTACTGGAAAATATCCCTGGTCATGGCGCTTGAGACGTCGGTGAACTGAATGCCGACGGCCGCGCGCCCCAGGCTACCGAAGGGGCGTATGTGCCGGATGCGTCCTTTCGAGAAGTAGTACTCGCCATTGGGGAAATTAATGGCCAGCTCCGGAACGATCTGGCCCACATATAAGGAAAGGCTGTCTTCGATCGACATGTCGGCCAGGCAGCCGCCGGCGGAGAGGTTACGAACCCGGGCTTCTATGTTCAGCTCTGCCTCGTAGGCCGAGATCGACACGCCGGCGTTCATGCCGAGTATGAACGGTATCCTTACCGCGCCTCGGCTTTCGGTCACGAAGACGGATTCCGGAAGCTGACACCGAATCAGATAGGCGCCGGTGTCCTTCTTGTGGATCTCCGCCGGAATCTTATCAAAGCTGTGCACCTCCTTTTCATGATTCTCCGGGCCGCCCTTTGCTTCGATGTCGAACGAGAAATAGCCGTTTCGTATGTAGTGCTGTAAGTCCTTTCCGTTAGGGCTGACCTCCAGGGCCAGCAGTCCGCTCTTTGTATCAAGCGCTGTGGCCTCCGCCCTCAAGGCATAGGCAAAGTGTTTGGAAAAAAGGGTTATGTCGTGGTCATGACTTATCAGAAGCTGGATCACGTTCGCGGTGTGGTTGCCAATGGCGTTTGACATGACTACGTACCCGTTCTTTTCGCCGGCGTCGGAGTTGGGCACTTACGATCACCGGCCGTGCTGAGTCGGCGGTTTCGTGAATATAACGTGAAGGTAGCCTGAAAATGTCAGTATGAACAGCGGTTCGTAGGTAAAAAGTACGAGCGTTCAGGGTCGTCGGGACATACTGGGGTCGTGTCGGGGCTTCCAGAGAGGAGAGAGGCGGATTGAAAAGCGTGGAAGAATGGTGGGCCCAGCAGGACT